>CANJXI010000044.1 GCA_947478785.1 Caulobacteraceae bacterium | reverse complement strand
GCATCATCGCCGTCGCACCGGCCGCCGGCGTCGTGGTAGTCCTCTTCATGGCGTTGCCTTTCTTCGTGGAATCAGCACCCCGAGCCTACCGGCTCAAGGCGGGCAACGCCGACCCCCTCCTATTTCAACATTCCTCGGGACATCCCCGACCGCGACGAGTGACTCTGTTTGCTTCAAGCATAACGCCGCGTAACGGGTCGAAGGTCCGAGTTCCACCCTTCTCGATCTTAGGAAAGGCCTGCTTGCGAGCATTGAGTTAGGTACCGAAGGTGGCCCGATGCGGACACGATAATTGCTGCGCTTGCCAGCTTCCTGGCGGCGGGGTTTCAGCTAGACTCGCCGCAAGGTGGCAGGCGGGGGGCGGATGGGAAGGCATTGGTGGGCGTGGTCGATGGTGGCTCTGGTCTTGGCCGCCTGTAACTCCCTGGCTCGCGATCCTCAGGTGGACGCCGAAGTGCGTAGACTTTTTGACCAGCTCCGTCACCATAAGGACGTTGAACTAGTAGCGCGGCTCGATCCTAGTCTCCGCGACGGCGCCGTCCGCCAACTTCCTACAATCGAAAGCTATGTACCTGCGGGCGAACCGCGTGGCCGCAAACTCATTGGGACGAATACGTTCCGAATGGGGGAGATGGCGACACTGTCTCTACCACTGACGAATACGACTACGGCGACCGAAAGGTATTGGTAGACGTTCGCCTGCATCGTCCCGCCAATCGGCCTGCCTGGCAGGTTCAAGGCTTTCACGTCCAGGCCGCGACAACCGCGCAACTTGCGCCGCTCAAGTTTACGCTCAGCGGCAAGTCAGCTCTTCAGTATTTCTTCCTGGCGTTCGTGGTCGCTTCGCCGCTGCTGATGGTAGCGGCCCTCATCAAGGTGATCCGCTCGCAGGGGCTGAGGCGGAAATGGCTTTGGGGCATCCTCGCATTTGGAGGCCTCGCCATATTTCAAATGAACTGGGCGACCGGGCAGGTCACATACCAGCTTATTTCCTTGCAGTTGATCGGGGCCGGCGCGGTTCGGGGCCTGAGTTCGTTCAGTCCGTGGATTCTATCCGCGACCATTCCGGTAGGCGCCGTACTCATTCTCACAGGCATATGGGCCAATCCACGCCGAGCCCGAAAGGCAACTCCAACCGAAAGTCCGTCGTCGGCTGGGTGATGATGCGGCCAAGGTCAGGCGCGGATGCCCACTCCCCGGCGTTCCCAGACAAACGGAATGTCCGCTTATCGGAGTCAACCGTAGGGGGAGGGGGACCACGAAGTGGTGGAAAGGGAACCCCGCCGCCGAGACTTCTCCCGCAACCCCCCTCCACCACCCTTCGGCGGTCCCCCTCCCCCTACGGAGGAGGAGAGGCGCGGTGGAAATGCGGACGATGCTCAGCCGGCCTTGCGGAGCACGTCGATGACCTCGGCGCCGAAGCCGGCGATCGTCTCCACCGGCGCGAAGTCGCAGAACCAGACGTAGACCCGCTCGACCCCCCGCGCCTCCAGCCGGGCGAAATGGTCGACGAGTTCACTTCCGGCGCCGATGGTGGGGGCGCTGTAGCTGAACCGGCGCATGGCCGACTCGCCGATGGCCTTGCGGTCGCCCCCCGGCGGCACATAGGCGACCATCTGCTGGACCGACACCCGCGCCGCGCCCGCCTTCTCCCGGAACGCCTCGAACGCGCCGGGCTCCAGCTTGTCCAGGTGGCGCACGTCGAGGTTCCACCAGTCGGCGAACTCGCGGACGAGCGCCATGGTCTTGGGGCCCGAGCCGCCGATCAGGATGGGGATCCTGGTCAGCGGTTTCGGCGCCTGCATGGCGCCCGCCAGGTGGTGGTATTCGCCGTCGAAATCCACCGTCTCGCCGGCCCAGAGCGCCTTGATGACCTGCAGCGTCTCGCGCAGCCGCACGACGCGCTCGCGCGGCTCGCCCGGCAGGACGCCGAACTCGGCGAAGTCGGGCGTCCAGGACCCCCAGCCGATGCCGAGCTCGAAGCGCCCGCCCGACGCGTGGTCGATGGACACCGCCTGCTTGGCCAGGACGGCGGGATGGCGGAAGGCGTCGCACAGGACCAGCGACGACAGCACCAGCCGCTCGGTCTTGGCCGCCAGCCAGGTGTTGGCGATCATCGCCTCGAACATCGACTGGTCGTTGGCGAGCGGCGGGGTCATGTGGTCCATGCCGGCCATGCCGTGGAACCCGGCCGCCTCGGCGGCCTTGGCGGTGGCCGTCAGCCGGTCGAACGACACCCGCATCTGCGGCAGGTAAAGATGGAATTCCAGGACGAGCCCCCCTCGACGGTTCTGATCGGCGGTCTTGATTGGACGGCACGATGGGGCGCCCGGGGCCCGGCGCGCAAACGCATTGTGCGGGCGCAGGCCGGCTTTCAGACGAGCGGGCGGGCCAGGTCCTCGTCCTCGATCGGCAAGACCTCGCCCTCGCGCGTGGCGATCAGCGGCTTCGGCACGAGCAGCAGGGTGGGCAGGATCAGGGCATAGGCGATGGTGATCGCCACGACACAGGCCGCGAACCCGCCGGCGTAGTCGTAGAGATAGGTCCCCAGCACGTCGCCGAACCGCACCGCCACCCAGTAGAGGCTGCCCGCCAGCATCATCACGGTGCCCTGCAGGGCCTTGGGGGCCGCGCGCATCAGGAGGTCGATGAACGCCGAGGACGCGACACCGCCGGAGAGCCCGATGAACGCCGCTCCCCACATGGCCCCGTGCACGGTGTGGATGAAGTAGAGCGGCACGAACTGCGGCACGCCGACGATCGTTCCCCAGAACAGCAGGGTCCGCGCGGTGAACCGGCGGCAGAGCACGCCGTAGAGCAGGTAGGTCGGGATGAAGGCCACGGCGAAGATCGCGTTCCAGGCGCCCCACTGGCTGTCGGAGGCGCGCAGCGTGTTCTGCAGGTAGTATTGCAGCGGCGTCCCCGATCCGGGCGCAAAGGACCAGAGGAACCAGATCGCCAGCGCCGGATAGACCGGCCAGTGCCGCGCCAGCCGCCTCAGCTCGCCCAGCGAATGGGCCTGCGAGGGCTCGGGATGCAGGTGACCGTAGACGGCCCTGGGCTTCCAGGCGGCGTAACAGGTGATCGCGGCCATCACGCCCGCGCCCACCAGGAACAGGATGCGCGCCGCCACGTCCGCCCGCTCGCCTTCCAGATACTGGCTGAGCAGGCCGCCCGCCCCATAGGACGCCAGGTACGGCAGAGAGGAGCAGATGCTCCACACCACGCTCATCCAGCCGGTCATCGCCAGCTGCTGCCCGGCCATCGACGCCAGCCCCTGCTCGGCGGCGCGGGTGAAGGACCAGGCCGCCAGCGACAGCAGGATCGCCGCCATCAGCACCGGATAGGACGGCGAGGCCGCCGCGAAGCCCGCGTAGACCACCGCGCAGACCGCGCCGAACACGATCATCATCCCCCGGTCCTTGCGGGCCAGCAGGTTCCAGCGGTCGCGCGCGAAGCCGAACAGGAAACCCAGGTACAGCGGCACGGCCGCCGCCAGCCGGAAGTTGGCGACCTCGTGGGCCTCCAGGTGCAGCTTGTTCTTCAGGAAGAAGGTGACCGGTACGTCGATCAGCCCGCCCGCCGGCGAGCCGAAGCCCACCAGCAGCATCAGCCCACCCATGTAGAGGAGGACGGGCAGCCGCCGCGCCGGCCCGGCGGATGCCCCCTCGCCGGCCGCGTTCAAGGCGGCGCCGGGCGGCGGTTCACATCGCTCACCGCGCCAACCATGGTCGCGCCCGCGCCGACCGGATGGGCCGGGCAGAGCACGTTGATGATCCGGCACGGCGCATCGGTGTGGTTGCGCCAGGCGTGGACATTGCCCCGGTCGACGATCACGTCGCCCGCGCGCGCCACGGTCTCGCCGGTCTCGGTGATGAAGGTGACCTCGCCCGCGACCACGACGATGTAGTCGATCGTGTCGGTCGCGTGCATCACCGTGTCGCCGCCCGGCGCGAAGTCGACGTAGAGGAAGAGCGTGCCCTGGGTCGGGAAGGCGAAGACCCCGCCGCCGGCGTCCGCCGTGCTGACGTTGTCGGCGGGGCTCTGGTCGGTGGACCAGATCACCGGGCCCGCGACCGTGTCATCGAAGAGAATGCAGGAGCGGCCGTCGGGATCGAGACCGATGATGACGCGGCGCGGCGGTTTCATGTCTTGGCTCTTACGACTTGACGGCCTTGCCCCAGCCCCGCATCTCGGCGACCTCCCCGGCCGCGGCGCGGCGGATGAATCCCTGGTCGTTCCCCTGCAGCAGGAAGCGCACGCCGCGCTCGGCCAGCGTCTTGGCGTAGGGCAGGCCCAGGGTGGCGCTGCCGCAGATCTTGTCGTGCCGCTGGCAGGCCGCCACCACCTTGTCGATGGCCGCGAAGATCCTCTCGTCGGCGCTCATCACAACGCCCAGGCCCAGGCTCAACCCCAGGTCCACCGGACCCACGAACAGGCCATCGACGCCCGGCGTGGCGGCGATCGCGTCCAGGTTCTCCATCGCCTCGGCCGTCTCGATCATCACGAAGCACAGCGGATCGAAGGTTGTGGGCTCGGCGCCATAGTAGTTGCGCACCTGCCCGAAGGAGCGGACGCCCTTCGGCGGATACCGGCAGGCCTGGGCCGCAAGCCGCGCCTGCTCGGGCGTCGACACCATCGGCACGATCACGCCCAGCGCGCCCAGGTCGAGCGCGCGCATGATCTGCGCCTGGTCTGCCCAGGGCACGCGCACCAGCGCCCGCGTGGCCCCCAGGTCCAGCGCCTGGATCAGCGACAGCATGTTGTCGAAGTTGACCCCGCCGTGCTGGGCGTCGAGGCAGACGCAGTCGTAGCCGGCCTTGCCCAGGGCCTCGGCGACCAGCGGGTCGCCGCTGGTCACCCACAGGCCGATGGCGGGCGATCCCGCCGCGATGGTTTCGCGCACCTTGTCCACGAGCGGTCTCCCCTATGCTGCTCTTGTTATGGCGGGCTCGCCGTCAGCCAGTGACCTTGGGCCGCTCGGCCTGTTTCCAGTCCGCCCGGTTCGCCGCGATGGTGCCCACCGCCTTGTCGTAGAAGGCCGCGCTCTTGGCGAGGTTGCGGAAGTCGAACTGGTCGGCGTTGCGGATTTCCAGCAGCTCCACGCCCTCCGGACCGGGGCTGTAGGTGTAGGCCGCGTTGGCCGGCACGAAGAACGAATCCCTGGGCCCCAGCGTCTCGGTCCCCAGCTGCAGCGAGCCCGCCACGATATAGTAGACACAGTCCGCGTCATGGCTGTGCAGCGGCAGCGGGAAGTCCTTCTTGAACCAGACGTGCGTCAGGCTGAATCCCGGCAGGCTGACCAGCACCTTGATCTCCTCGCCATCGGCCAGCCCGGCGGCCAGCATCTTGCCGAAGCCCGCGTTCTGGACCTCGCTCGACGGCGTCATGGTCATGCAGCCGGCCTCGTTGAACTCGACGCCGTCCGCCGCCCGGAAGATCCGCATCTTCGGTTCGTCACTCATGAGCCTCTCCTCCACCGCGCCGGCGCGACAGTCGTAGCCCGCCGACCGCCTCTTGGAAACAACGGCCGGACGCCGTCAGACGGTGCCGACCGGCGTCGCCGGCGAGCCCACCGCGCCCGGCAGGTTGAGCGGCGGCGCGGTCAGCAGGAAGTGCGCCCGGCCATGCTCGGCCAGCCAGGCCGCGATGCCGCCGAACCACCAGAACTCGCCCAGGTGGATGCCGAGCTTGACCAGGCAATGCTCGTGCACCGGCAACCGCGCCGTGCCGGCGCAGTGGGTGATCCCGTCGATCTTCTCGACCATCGGATTGTCGGCGCAGATCGCCACGAGGCCGGAACGGTCGATCCAGTCGAGCAGGGCCGGGTCGCTTCCGTCCAGGCCGGGGAAGGCGGCCAGGGCGGCGCGGTCAACGTTGGCGCCGTCGCGCAGGATCATGTCCCCATAGCCCGTGTAGAGACACAGGAAGTCGCCTTCGTCGACGTCGGCGCCCTGCGTCTCGATCGCCGCCATCAGGGCGTCATAGCCGATCCCCCCGTGCGGCGCGGCGCCCGACTTTCGGACGTCCACCAGCACGCCTCGCCCCTGCACGCAGGTCTGGGCGAGGTTCTCGATGCCGAGCGCCTTGGCGCGTGGCGCGACCCCGTCGCCCGGCTGGACGAAATCGTTGTCGGACCGGTAGCCGTTGTAGAAGACGTGTTCGGCGACACCGTCGCCGTCGGCGTCGAAGCAGGCGCCGTAGTGGCTGAGCCCGTCCCACTGCGACGAGTACTGCAGGTCCATGATGACGCGGTCGTCGTTCACCACGTCCGTGGAGTCGGCCCCGATCTGCCAGTCGTAGATCACCTGGCCGTCGCCGGTCGAGGTCGGCTCCAGGCGCGGCGGCTGGCGGCCCGAGACCAGCGCCTTGGGATAGTCGAGCGGCAGGCCGAGGAAGAAGACCTGGCCTTCCCGCGCCTCTGCCAGCGCGCGGCGGCGCCGTTCGGGCGTCACCAGGTTCATGCGGCCGACCTGGTCGTCGTCGCCGAACTGGCCCCAGTTGGAGCCTTCCGGCCGCTTCAGCCATCGCGACATTATCCGCCTCCCCACAAGCGCCCGGACGTTGCCGGGCTGAACCAGACACCAACAGACCCGCCATACGTGGTTCTGTCTAGAACTGCCCGCCGCCGTGCGAGTTGACGAGCCAGGAGCGGTCCAGGGCCGCCACGCCCGGACAGCCCATCAGCGCCAAGGCGCGCGCCATGTCGCTGCGGAAGATCTCCAGGATCGCGCTCACCCCGGCCTCGCCCGCCACCGCCAACCCGTAGAGGTAGGGCCGGCCGATGAACACGCCCCGCGCGCCCAGGCAGAGCGCGGTGACGACGTCGGTCCCGCGCCGGACGCCGCCGTCCAGATAGACCTCCGCCCGGTCGCCGATCCGATCGACGATGGCCGGCAGCGCATCGATCGACGACAGCGTGCGGTCGAGCTGGCGGCCGCCGTGGTTGGACACCACCACGCCCTCGCAGCCGATCCTGTCGACCGCCTGCGCGGCGTCGTCGGGATCCAGCACCCCCTTCACATAGAGCGGGCCCTTCCAATGGTCGCGCATCCACGCAAGGTCGTCCCAGTGCAGGTCGCTTTGCATGTGGCGCGCCTGGTTCTCGGCGGACGCGATGGCGTCGTCGCCGGCCCCGTGGATCACCCGGCGGAGGCCGCCGGCCAGGGTCTGGGCCTTCACCTCAGCGGCGTGCTCCAGGTAGTGGACGCCCGCCAGTCTGCGCCGCCGCATGGCCGCGTAGAGCCAGCGCGGACGGCTGGCCATGTTCAGCAGGCGCGGCGGGGTCAGGGTCCAGGGATGGGTCATGCCGGCGATGCGCTCGCCCTCGCGGTTACCCAGCACGGGCACGTCGACGGTCACGAACAGCGCCGTGTAGCCCGCCGCCTTGGCGCGGTCGATCAGTCCGCCCACCTTCTCGCGGTTGGAGAAGGGATAGAGCTGGAACCAGTGGTTCTGCTCGGTCGCGTCCGCGACTTCCTCCAGGCTGTAGACCGAGGCGGTGCTGAGCACGGCGCGCGTCCCGGCCTTTTCCGACGCCCGGGTCGCGGCGATGTCGCCGGTCCAATGGCTGAGGCCGGACGCCCCGGTGGGCGCGAGGCCGAGCGGCATGGCCACCGCCTCCCCCGCCATGGTCGTCGCGAGCGAGGGGTTGGTCACCCCGGTGAGCACCCGCTGGCGGAGCCGCCAGCGCCGGAAGCCGGAGACGTTCTCCTCCAGCGTCACGTGATCTTCCGCGCCGCAGTCGAGGTAGTTCCAGACGAGGTCCGGCAGCCGGCGCCGGGCGAGCTTGCGCCACGCCTCGACGCTGACCGGCGGCGCCGGATCCTTCAGCTTCAGCTTATAGGCCAAGGGCAGATCTCCCGGGAATGTCGGATGGCCATTCGGCCTTAGGAACGATCGAGGGCGGCGATCACCGGCAAGGGTCCGCGCAGCGGCACCGACGAGTAACGGTAAGGCGCCGCCACGGCGAAGTCCGGAGCCGCGTCAAGCAGGCCATTGACCGCCCGCTCCGCCTCCATCCTCGCCAGCATGGCCCCCAGGCAATTGTGCAGTCCCGCGCCGAAGCCGAGATTGGGCTGGCGCGGCCGATGCAGGTCGAACGTGTCCGGATCGCGGTAGCGCGCCGGGTCGCGGTTGGCCGCCGCCAGCAGGCAGGTCACCTCATCGCCCTCCGCCATCGCGATCCCCGCCACCACGGTCGGTCCGCCCCGTACGCGGCGCACCGTGGTGCCCACCACCGTCTGCCAGCGCATGACCTCCTCGTTGGCCGCCACGACCAGCGTCCTGTCGGCCGCCAGTTCGCGCCGGACGCCCGGCCTCTCGCCATAGGTCACGAAGATATGCGCGAGCCATTTGGCGGTCGTCTCGTTGCCCGCGAACAGCAGCTGACGGACGTTCTGCACCAGATGCTCGTCCGGCAACTCGCGGCCGGGTTCGGACTGCACAAGCGTGCTGATCAGGTCGGCGCCGGGGGTTGCGCGCCGCTCGGCGATAAGCCGGCCGAGGTAGGCGGCCAGCTGTGTCTTGCCGTCGTCCCGCGCCGCTCGCGCCCGCTTCGCCTGCGCCTCCGGAAGATAGCTTGCGCTGCCCGACGCCATCGCGTCGCTCCACCGCACGACGTCGGGGATGGCCTCGTCGGGAACGCCCATCATCAGGGCGATGACCATGGTCGGCAGCGGTCGGCAGATGGCGTCCGACAGGTCCACGGCCTCACCGCTCCGCAGACGCTCGACCACGGGCGCCAACAGCCGATCGACCGTCGCCTGCACGACGGGCCGCAGGGCCTCCAGGCCCTGCTGGCGGAAGGCCGCCGCCCACACCTGCCGCAACCGGTCATGGCGCCGACGGTCGTCCATCGAGATGAAGGCCTCGGCGCCGAAGAGGTCCTGCATGCTGGTGCCTTCGACGCTGAACCGCTCGAAGCGCGCCAGGATATCGCGGGTTTCCTGGTCGGCGGTGACCAGCCAACGCCCCAGGGTCTCGTGCCAGACGACCGGCCCCAGTCCGCTGAGTTCGCGCAAGCCCGGCCAGGGATCGGCCGCGATCTCGTCGCTACCGATATCGAACCGGGTCGTCGGCGTCCTTGTTGCTGCGCTCACCGCCATCCTGGCCTCCTCGCGCCCACGATATCGCCAGTGGCGGCCCGAGCGCGAGTCGCTCGCCGGCGGCGGCCGCGTCCGGGCCACGCCCACTCCCATCCGGGAGTTACTACGGCGCCATATCCCAGTCATGCAGGACAAGCGCAGCCAGCCTGCCACGGTCACGGATGGTGCGGCTCCCAAGCAAATTGGGGGTCAGAGCAGGACAAGGCGCGCGCTCTGACAAGGACAAATCCTTGTCGGTGGGGCAACCGGGGGAAACGATGCAGGATCTCAACACATATCATTCGACGACTCGTCTGGAGCCACGGCGCCTGAAGCGCTGGCTATGGGGCTCGGCTGCGGCGCTCGCCTTGTCCGCGCCGACCCTGGCCATGGCGGCGGAGGCCGAGTCGCCCAACACGCTGGCCGAAATCGTGGTGACCGCCCAGAAGCGCGCCCAGAACCTCCAGGATGTTCCGATCGCGGTGACGGCGCTTTCGCAGGACAGCCTCCAGGCCAACCGCGTCGTGAACGTGCAGGACCTGAACGGCCTGGCGCCGAACGTGGTCATCCGCCCGTCGGCGGGCGGCGGCGCCCAGCCGGCCATCTCGATGCGCGGCCTCGTCGCCATCGCCGCGGTGCCCGGGTCGGACAAGGAGGTCTCGATCAATCTCGACGGCGTCTATATCAGCGCCACACGCGGAACCATCTTCGAACTGCCGGACATCGAGCGCATCGAAGTGCTGCGCGGCCCCCAGGGCACCCTGTTCGGCCGCAACACCACCACCGGCGCCATCAGCATCGTCACGCGCGATCCGAAGGGCGTGTTCGGCGTGCGCCAGGAATTCACGGTCGGCAACTACGCCCAGCTGCGATCGCGCACCAGCATCGACTTTCCGGCCTGGGGCCCGCTCAGCGCCTATGTCACCTACCTCCACAATGAGCGTCAGGGCGACATCAAGAACCTCGGAGCCGGCACGGTCTGGGACCGCACCGGCCCCCAGACGAGCCTCGGCACGGGGGTTTCACCCGGCCATCTTGGCGACCACGACACCAACAACGTCTTCGCCGCCGTGCGCTTCGCGCCGACCGACGCCTTCGAGATGGTCTATAAGTTCGACTATTCGCACGACCACTTCACGCCCGAAGGCGTGGCGCCGATCGCCGTCAACCCGGCCGGCGCGGGCGCCGCCACGCTGGTCGCCGTCCTCGCGACCCAGGCGGCCGGCGGCGGGCCATACGGACCGATCGCCTTCGCCCCGGACGCCCGGCGCCCGAAGGCGGTGAACAACTTCTGGGACCTGCCCGGAAACCTTCGCAACAGCGGACACAGCCTCACCGCCCAGTACCGGTTGAGCGACAGCATCAGCTTCAAGAACATCGCCGCCTATCGGTCGAACTATCTCGATGGCGCCATCTCCGAGATCGGCGGCATCGGCGGCCTTGTGCTCACCCAGGCCGGCGCGACCCGGCTGAACCTGCCCGCCTCGTCCGTGGGCCAGCGGTTCGTCGACGTCGCCACCAACACCCAGACCCGCAGCAAGCAGTGGAGCGACGAGCTCCAGCTCAACTACGACAGCAAGCTGGTGACGCTCACCACGGGCGCCATCTGGTTCCACTCGAAGGACCAGACCGGCGTGCCGATCGGCATCCGCACCACCTCCAGCCTGGTGTTCTTCCCGGCGACCGGCGAGGTGCCGCTGGGCAACACAGGCGTCTCCTACAACTTCGCGACCTCCTACGCCGCCTACGGCCAGGCCGAGGTCCATGTCTCGCCGCAGGTGGACGTGGTGCTCGGCGGACGCCTGACCAAGGACAAGAAGCACGGCCGCTTCGAAAGCGGCGGGGTGTTCCAGTCCTCGGTGGCGGGCTGCCCGGTGACGTCAAACCCGGTCGGCGTCTGCCGCACCGCGGGCGTGATCAACGGCCTGGGCGTCTCGCCCTTCACCTACGAGAAGACCACACCCACCTATTCGGTCGGCACGAACTACAAGCCGACGGACGATATCCTGGCCTACATCAAGTACTCCACCGGCTATGTGGCCGGCGGCGCGATCGGCGGGGTCTCCTTCGAACCGGAAAAGGTCCGCTCGATCGAAGCCGGCGGGAAGGGAGACTTCCTGGACCGCAGGCTGCGGACCAACCTGGCGGTGTTCCAGGCCAAGTATAAGGCGGTGCAGACGTCGCAGTCAGGCCGCAACGTCGGCCGCCCGGACCTGTCGACCGTGGTCGTGACGGGCTATGATGAAAAGGCGACCGGCTTCGAATTCGAGGCCACCGCGCTGCCGATCTCGCCCCTGACCCTCGGCGCCTCGCTGGGCTACACGCACACCAAGCTTTCGAACGTGCGGCCGCTGATCCTGACCTCCGTGTCCGGGCCGATTCCGGCCACCCGCTTCGTGCAGGGCGGCATTCCGAAATGGACCGCCAACCTGTCGGCCCAATACGACTCCGAGCCGTTGTTCGGCGACGCCACGGCCCGCCTGCGGATCGACGCCAACTACCGGTCCAAACTGCGCAATGACCAAAATCCGGATCGCGCGGCCCAGATTCCGGTCTTCGCGGTGATCGAATTCTCGCCGGCGCAGTGGCTGGTCAATGCGCGCGCCTCGATCCGCCATATCAAACTGAATGCGGCGGACGCGGAGCTCGCGGTCTGGGCGCGCAACCTCACCAACAACCGGTCCCCGCAGTTCCCGCTGACCGTCACCTTCTCCTCGGCGACCAGCTTCCAGCAGGCGCGCACCTACGGCATGGACCTGATCCTGACGTTCTAAGACCCCTTCCTGGCTGACGGCGATCCGATCAGCCGGGAAGCTCCACCCAAAACGAACCGAGGGCGCCGCTTCGATGGAAGCGGCGCCCTCGATGTTTCAGCAGGCCGCCGCGTGCCGCGTGGCCCGATCGTCTGGCGGCGGCGTGGCGCCTCAAGCCGAACGGGCGTCGTTCAGGACCCCTTCTGCGGATAGCGCAGGTCAAGCCGCGCATCGCGCCAGGCCGGCAGGTCCTTCAGCGCGTCGCGGACGTAGAGCTCCATGATCGAGGCCGGCACCAGGCACTCCGCGCAGGCCTCGGCGCCCGCGTGGATCTGCAGTGCGACGCCCGCGGTGTCGGCCTGCACGACCTCCAGGTCATAGCCGTCGATCCGCAACAGCTCCGTGAGCGGAGTCAGCGCCGAGCGGATGGGATCGGCGTCGCCGGCGATCATCGGGCGCCGTGGCCGGCCGGCGAATGGATCTTGCGCGACACCGTGCGGAAGTTTCCCGCATAGGTCTGCATGAAGGTGGGGAAGTTCCCCGCCGGCCCGCCGCAGATGACGACGGAGATCTCTTCGGCGCTGCCGGCGACGCCCAGCATCTTCTCGTCGTCGCCCGGCTGCACCGCGCCGCCGCGCTCATAGCGGCCGCCGATCTTCCACCCGTTGCGCTTCACCCAGGCCGTGCTGCGGCGCGAACGCTCGAAGAGAGCCGTGGCGATGTCGCGCTTCGACCACCCGGCTTCCACGAACATCTCCGCCGCCTCCGGGGGGACCAGCAGCACGCCGAACCCATCCTCCGACAGGCGGCCCGCGCCCACCAGGTAATGGGCGACGGTCTCGATCCAGTCCTCGGGCTTTTTCTCGAAATGGTTGGAGAACATCACATGGTTGCCCATGGCGAAGGCGGTCACCACGCTGTCTTCCCGCTTGAAGCCACGGCTCACATGGACGGGCTCGAGGCTCGGAAACGCCTCCTCGTTCTCGACGATATGGTAGGCGTTGTACTTGCCTGGATGGCCGATGGTGGAGCGGTCAAGGATCGGCCGGCCATGCGCGGGGTCCTGGCCCGCGCCCGAAACCGAGCCCATCACGTTCAGCTGCACGAGCCGCAGCGCCCGGCCGATCGAGGCGTTCGCCCGGTTGCCGGGACCCAGCACATTGCCGTGCGAATTCATGCCCAGCGCATGGCGCACCGGGCCGTTGACGATGAACCCCAGCGTCAGGCTGCCGGTAGAGGAATTGGCCACGTGCAGGCTGGCCTCCGGCGCCAGCAGGCATTCCACCAGCGCGATGACAACCGGCAGGTGCTCGGGCAGGCAGCCGGCCATGATCGCGTTGATCGCGACCTTCTCGACGGTCGCCGGCCTGTTGCGCAGGTCGTAGAAGCCGATCTCGTCGTCCGCGTCGCGGCCCGAGGCGGCGAGGAACTGCTCAAGCCGCTCAGGCGTGGGCGGAATGACCGGCAGTCCGTCCGTCCATCCCCTGGCGTGGAAGAGCTCGATCGCCTCGTCGAGGTCGGCGACCTCGAGCACCTTCGCCGGCATGCCTAGGCGGCCGCGGCTTGCGGGATGCGCGCGAGCATGGCGGTCCGGAACTTGTCGGCCGCGGCCTTGGCCCGCTCGCGCAACTCCGGCTCGCCGACACTGCCGATCGGATGCTCGACGATGGCCCATTCGATATCCGGCATGCCGTTCAGCCGGGTCATGGTCCGCACCGCTTCGGTGAAGGGCGGCGTGCTGATCAGCAGGGCGGGCACGCCGCGCTTCTCAAGCGCGATGGCGTTGGCGATGCCGGACGAACTGCAGGCGCCGCAGTCGCCGTTGGTCAGGATCACCACGTCGCAGGCGTTGACGTCGCCCCACTCAGCGTCGTTCATCAGCCGCTCCGGCGCGTAGGAGCCCTTCTTGATGGTGAACTCGCCGTCCGCCTTCAGCTCCTCGGCGACCATCTCCAGCAGCCGGTCGGCGTTCAGCTTGCCGTTGCTGTAGAGCCCGACGACCTTGCCCGAGAGCGAGGTCAGGCGCGGCGCCAGCGCATTGTTGGACGGCAGGGCTTCCTGGACCGGATCAAGGATTCTCAGCATCTCTCTGTCTCCTCTTTGGCCGCGCGCGGGCGAACCTCCCGCAGCTTCCTGCGTGGTGATGTATCTTGCCGCAAGGCGATTGTGCGGATAAGCGCGAATTTCCGTACCTGAATATTCGGAAAAACCGCATGACCATGACCCTGAGGCAACTGCTGGTGTTCGACGCGGTGGCGTCCCTGGGCAGCGTCGCCCGGGCCGCGGAAAAGCTGAACATGAGCCAGTCGGCGGCCAGCGCCGCGCTCAAGGAGCTTCAGGAATCACTGAATCGTCCCGCCCTGTTCCACCGCGTGGGGCGCGGCCTGAAGATCACCGCCGAGGGGGAACGGCTGCAGCCGCGCGTGCGATCGCTGCTGCGCGAGGCCGACGAACTGCGCGATCCCACCATCACGACCGAGCTGAACGCGACCATCACGCTCGGCGTCGCCGATGCCGGGTCCTACCTCCTGCCGCCGCTCGCGGTGGCGTTTCGCAGGCATTATCCCGGCGTCCGCATCAATGTCGTCGTCGGCCAGAGCCAGGAGATCGTCGCCCAGCTCAGCCGCTTCGCCGTCGACCTCGTGATCACCGACAGCATGGCGCGCGCGCCCGGCTCCTACCTGACCGAGATCTATCGCGAGCGCTCCGTCCTGATCGCCGCGCCGGACAATCCGCTCGCCGGCCTCAACGACCTCAGCTTCGCCCATCTGGAACGGGCCGACTGGTGCATGCCCGGCCGGTCGACCATCGCCAACCTCACCCTCAATGACGCCATCCGGGGCCATATCGCCAACCTGCGCGTGGCCATGGAAATCAACAGCGACGAAGGCGTGCGCGAGGCCGTCAAGGCCGGCGCCGGCATCAGCTGCCTGCCGCTCAGCCTGGTGGAGGGCGACCTGGCCGGCGGCAAGCTGGTGGAGCTGACGGTTCCGGGCTTCTCGGCCATGCGCCCGACCTACCTCATGCGCATGCAGAACGTGCGGGTCGCGCCGGCCGTGCGCGCCTTCGAGGCGCACCTCCTGCAGAGCTTCGCCGCGCGCGCCCAGGCGCCGCCCATCTCCGCGCCCTAGGCTTCCAACGGCACGTCGAACCGCTCGATATAGGCCCGGAAGTCCGAGTGCAGCTGGGCCGTGGTCAGCCCGAACTGCTCGGCCGTGTAGCGATGCTGGCCATGGGCGCCACTGCGGTTCTTGGCGTGCCAGGCCTGCATCCGGGCCAGCGTCGCCGGGGTCAGCTCCAGGTCCAGGAAATCATAGACCCGCCGTAGCGATCCAAACGGATCGGCGACGAAGTCGCGGTGGTTGAGGTCGAAGAACCGATCCTCACCCAGCCGGGCGCGCGAGGCCATGGCCCGTTCCATGCCTATGCGCCAATGCTCCGCGTTCTGCCGACCGAGCTCCCGCGGATCGACCGCGCCACGTTGCGCGTGCATCTCCGACACCAGGCTGACGTTCGACGGGATGACCTTGGCCGGGTCCCGATGCGTCATGATCACCTTGGCCTGCGGATAGGCGCCCATCAGCGCATCGAGCTTGAAGACATGGGCGGGCGCCTTGAGGAGCCAGCGATCCGGCGGACGGCGTGACTGCAGCAGCTTCAGCGCGCGCCTGTGATAGGCGAAGGCCGGCCGCAGGTCCGCCTGGCGCCACCAGGCATGATAGCTGTAGATCGGCAGGGCCAGCTGCTGGGCCTGGAAGCTCATGCCCAGAAGCTCCACATCCTCCTCGGTCGTGTCGGCGTCGAAGAGGTGCATCGCCGCCAGTTCGGGTTGGTTGCGGACGGTCCACTCGGCCCGGGCGACGGCGGCCAGCCGGCGGGGATCCCGCGCCTCCTCGCCCGCCACCGGCGGCGGGCAGCACTTGGTCTGTTCCCAGCTTCGCAGCGGGCGGAACTGATCTTCCAGCGACATGATATTCGCCAGCGCCGTGGTGCCGGTGCGCGGCAGGCCGGTGATCGAAACGACCGGCCCGATCTCCACCGCCTCGATCTCCGGATGAGCCTTATAATAGGCCTCGATCTCCAGGCGGTTGGTCAGCCGCTGCTGGATCGATCCGCGCAGTTGCCGGGCCATGGCTTCGTCCAGCCTGCCTTCGCGTGCGGCGGCCTCGATGAACCGCGCCAGGTTGGTCTGGAGGTCGCCGCTATCCCCATAGTCGGTCAGTCCGCTCGCGGCGCGCGCCTCGTCCATCAGGACGTCGGCATCGGGGAAACTGATCTCGGCCGTCATGGATTCCGCCCCATCACCATAGTTGTCGCAGCTGCGCCGCCTCGCGGCGGAGCCGGAGCTGTTCCTTGCGCGCCGTCGCGGTCACCACCGGCGTGTCGGCCGGCAGGAACCTCCGCACGTCCTTCAGCGCGACCTTCCGCACCACCGGCTCAGGCGCGTCGGCGCACCGGTTCCAGCGCATCTGGATGATCCCCCAGGCCTCGCCGCCCGTATCCAGCCAGTTGGGCGCGCCCGGGTCGCGGGCGGCGATCACCGCGCGGAAACGGCCGTCCTTGTCGAGCCGGGCCTGATAGCCGTTGAGGCTCGACTGGCGGTTGACCCAGTCCACCGTCGCGAACCGGTTGTCGGCCAGCAGGATCTGCCAGTAGCGGCACTTGGCGGGCACGGTGGTTTCCAGGATCAGCGCCTCGTCGTCGGCGATCTGGAACGCGCCGTCCAGATAGACCTGGCCCGGGAACGGGTTGCTGGAGGCCATCAGCTGGGACTTCTTGATCGTGTTGATCCCGTGGTGCTCGCGGTAGTAGTGTGTCAGCCGGATATCGCTCTCGATGGTGGACGCCACCCAGTCCTTCAGGTTGGAGAACCGCCGCGCCATCTCCTCGGGCGACGGAGCGGGCGCGTCGTCCAGGCGGTCGATGGCCATTCGGGGGTCGATCTCGTGGCGCCAGTCGTAGGAGGCTTTGCGCATCAGCAGCGAAAGCGTGCTGGCGTCCAGCCGCCACCAGTCGCCCTTGTATCCGGCCGGCCGCTCGGCGCTCATGATGACGCTGAAGTAGCCGTCCTTGCCGATGTGCAGGGTGTCGAGTTCGTGGGTGGCGGGGACGTGCTTGCCGTCCGACGAGGTCAGGAAGTCGGAGGGCTGCTCGGTGATCTCCACGAAGCGCGAGGTCCCGCGATACCCCGAGATGCGATAGGCCCCCTTGGGGTCCACCAGGGTGAACATATAGGCGTAGTCGGGGTTGGGGCCGCCGTAGTTGTAGGCCGAGTTCCAAAGCGGCGTCCAGGTCGGATGGCCCATGTCGACGTTGACGTAGTTGAGAAATCCGTTCGACACCGCGCCCAGGACATAGCGGTACATCTCCTGCCGGTGCGCCTCGGTGTCGCCGCGTTCGGCCGTCGCCAGCAGCCGGCCGCCGACGTCCTTCAGGGCCTCCATCTGATCGGCCCAGCTTGGCAGCGCGCCGGCCTGGTTCCGCGTTTGGGCCTGAGCCCCTGCCGACAACGGGGCGGCCAACAGCCCGACGGCGGCCAGCGTCGCGCCGATGCGTCCAAGACGGGTCAATTGACGATCCTCCGGTTGTAGTCGGCCGCGCGGGCCTTCAGCTCGGCCCTGCGTTGCGCGGGCGTGACCCAGACGGTCTCGGCCGGCAGGGCGGCTTTCAGGTCCCCGAGCTTGACCACCCTGATCTCGCGGACGGCGTCGGCGGTGGAGACGCCCGACGGCAGCCTCTGCCAGCGGATGCCGAAGATGCCCGCGTGCAGGCCGTTCGGGTCGAGCCAGTTGTGGACGCCGGGATCGCGCACCGACACCACATAGGTATAGGTCCCGTCCGCATTGGGGGTGGTCTGGAACTGGGTGCGGCTGCCGCTCCTGTCGATATAGGGCGAGGCCTGCCCCCACAGGTCCACGAGCTGGAAGCCCAGGTAGGCCGCGCCCCGCCGGTCCACCCGCACGACCAGCGCCTCGTCGTCCGCGATCCTGAAGTGACCGCCGTTGATCGAGCCCCAGCCGGACACGCGGGGTCGGTCCCCCGCCAGCGTATTGGCCGGGGCGCCAAAGAACACCTTGTGCTCCCAGGCGATCCAGTAGGGCCCGATCGTGGACAGCCGCTCGGCCGCCAGCCTGGCCATCCGCGCCTCGCTCCGCGCGGGACGGATCGGCGGCCCGGCCACCCGCCGCACGCTCAGCCGGACCGGGTTCTCGCTCGACCAGTCCGCCAGGGTGTCGCGGATGAGGATGTAGCCGTCATGGTCGCCCGGACGGCTCCGCAGATGGTTGAGCCGTCCGTTCGCCGGCGAGTTGTCGACGGTGACCGTGAAGGACCCGTCGGGGGCCAGCGCCAGCTGATCCAGGGATACCGAGCCAAGCTCCTCCTCGTGGTTCAGCACCTTGCTGTCCCTGGAGACCCCCGAGGCGACATCGTGCAGGACGAAGGTCTCCTGCGCGGGTGGGCGGGCGGTCACCTGGCCGCGGATCTCGTAGCGCGCGGCTCCGTCGATCGGGATGGACCGATAGACATTGTCCGGGTTGTCCCGCTCGGCGCCGGCCAGGGGAACCCGCAGCCTGCCCCACCGGTGCTCCGCCGTGATCGACCAATAGGCGGCCGGCCTGTCGGGATCCTGGTTCACCGCCCCGACCGCGTTGGCCATGGCGGCGGCGGCGGCGGCGGCCTTCAGGCTCCCCCGCGCGTCGGGCATGTCGGCGATGGGATCGCGCCCGTAGAACGCCTCCAGGTTCCGGAGCTCCCGTTGCACCGGCGCGCTCGCCAGCAGCCGCACCGCCAGCCGGTCCCTGGCGATCTGCTCGGGCGTTCCGAGGATCGACCCCGCCCGCGCCTTCCCGGCGGCCGGCGCCGCGTGCGGCGAGACCGGCAGGCACAGCAGGGCCAGCGCCGCCAGGGCTGCGGTCCAACCTCCGCCCGACCGCCCGTTACGCACGGCAGCCGCTCGAAATGGCGTCGGCGTTCGCTCGTCTTGCCGCTTCATCCGCGCTCCCCCCGCGTCGTTGGCCTGTATCGGCCGTGATCGCATCACGTCGGCGCCTGCCTGGCGCTCATTGGCCCCGCTACGGCGAGGATGGTCCAGCGTCGAACGCGTCGACAACACTCCGAATGTATCGCGCGCCCTGCCCCGCGAACCTCCCGTTTGGTAGGCCGCCCGTCAGGTCAGGGATATGACGCTGGCCAGCATAAGGCGGACCAGGTCCACCTGGCCGCGGGTGTCGGTCTTCGCGTAGATCTTCTTGCTGTAGTTCCGCGCGGTCTCGGAGGTCAGGTTCAGTTCCTCGGCCGCCTCCGCGATGCTCTTGCCCTGGGTCATGGCGAGGGCCAGGCGCGCCTCGCTCTGGGTCAGCGAGAACAGGCTCATCAGGTGCTTGCACCGGTCGGCGCTCGCCGCTCCCACGCCGTGCACATAGCCCACCGCGACCGGCGTGACGCCATGGGAGATCGCGCGGAATCCGACGGGCGCGGTCAGCATGTCGAGCCACGGGTCGTCGATCAGGTGGAGGGCGCGTGGCCGCAGGTCGGGATTGTCGGCGAAGGCCGCGATGTTCTCGAGTAGCGCGGTCTTGCCCGGGCCGCTCAGCGGGAACGTCTGTCCGCGCGCCACGCCGTTCAGCCGGGGGGTGTTTCGGAAGAGGCGCTCGGCCCCGGTGTCCATGTCGATCACCCGGCCCCGTGCGTCGAACGTCAGCCAGCCGAAGTTCAGGCGCTGCATGGCGACGGCGGCGATGTCGGCGCGCATGCGCTCTCGCTCCAGGGTCGCCAGGGTGCGCACCGCGATGCAGAGATGCGGGAAGAGGCGCGTGAGCAGGTCGCCCACGAACGGCGGGAAGTCGCGCCCCGAACGGCCGACCGTGATCCAGCCGTTACCGCCCTCGATCTCCGCCACGCGGATGCCCAGGGCATAGTCGATCGACCGCTCGCGCAGGTAGGCGACATATTCGGCGTGCAGCGGATGCTCCGGGCGGATCATCTCGGCCAGCGTGTAGGGCTTGCCCGGGGCGACGTTCCGGTAGGGTAGGTTCGCCCGGGCCAGCAGGTCCTCCAGGGACGCCAGGTCCATGTTTGGCGAGGTCATGGTTTCCAGGTCGATGCTGGCCGAATTCGAGCCGGAATTCAGCAGGCAAACATCCTTGAAGCCGGCGTCCGACCGGCGCAGCACCAGGCTGACGTAATCGGCCTGCGTGGCCTGCCGCAGCCTGTCCAGGAAGCTCGACCAGTACGGCTCCTCGAAGACGCCCCCGTGCAGGGCGGTGATGACGTCGTCGAATTCCGCCTGCGCCATTTGCGTTCGTCCTGCCCGCGCGTCGGACGGAAGTCTTCGCTCCCTGCGATCGCACCCCGCTAATACGACCATATTACACCCGCTAAACCTCCCGGATGGGAGGTGTGGGGCGGCCGCCTGGCTTGGCCAGCCTCCGGCTCGCGCCGCGGCCGCGCGCCAATCAGGCCTGGGTGATCAGCAGGTTCAGGTGCTCGTCCACCCGCAGGGCGTATCCGGGCGGCAGGACCGTCGTCGATTCAAGCTCCTCGATCAGCGCCGGGCCCGAGAGTTCGTCGCCCGGCAGGAGGCCGGCGCGGTCGTAGACGTCGGTGGCCGTATAGCCCCGCGTCTCCCGGAAATAGGCCCGCCGCGTCCCCTTCAGCGCCCGCGCGGGCTTGCAGTCGCCCGCGTCCGTCTGGGAGAGCGAAGGCTTGGCGACGACCGCCACCGCCTCCACCCAGCAGTTCATGATCTGGCAGGAGTCGCTCGAATTGATAGCGCACATCCGGAAGTATTCGAGCCGGAACTGGGCCTCCGCGTCGTTGACCATCTGCGCGGTGATCGTGCCGCTGGGCACCTTGATGCGCAGGCGCAGCGACTGGTGGGTGAAGCGGATTTCCAGGGAGCGTTGCAGCTGCAGCTTCTCGGATGTCGCCTCGGTCGCGGCCCGCTGCTCCAGGGAGGCGAACGCGTCGTTCAGCACATCCAGGTCAGGGTTCTCGGTGGGCGTCCGGGCGGTCTTGATGAAGTCGTAGCTGACGTCCGACTGTAGCAGGCCGAAGGCCGACCTGACCCCCGGCAGCGGCGGGACGAGGATGGTCGGGATCCCGAACTCCTCGGCCACCCGGATGGCGTGCAGCGGCCCCGCGCCGCCGAAGGCCACCAGGACCGCGTTGCGCGGATCGACCCCGCGGTGGACCGTGACCATCCGCACGGCGGCGCCCATCGAGGCGTTGGCGAGCGCATGGATACGCCAGGCCGCCTCCACGTCGTCGACGCTCAACGGCTGGGCGACGTGGGCGTAGATCGCGGCCCTGGCGCGGTCCATGTCCAGCTTCATGCGCCCGCCCAGGAAGAACGTCGGGTCCAGGTAGCCCAGGACCAGGTTGGCGTCGGTCACCGTCGGGTGGTCGCCGCCCAGGCCGTAGCAGGCCGGGCCCGGGCTCGCGCCGGCGCTTTCCGGCCCCACGCGCAGGAAACCGCCGACGTCGAGGCTGGCGATGCTGCCGCCGCCGGCGCCCACTTCCGCCAGGTCGATGATCGGCAGGCGGATCGGCTCGCCGCTGCCGCGGCCCTGCGCGCTTGCGTCGGAGCCCACCCGGAAGTCGTGGGTGATCCTGGGCTGGCCGCCCTCGACCAGCCCTGCCTTGGCGGTCGTACCGCCCATGTCGAACGAGATGAGGTTCGGGTAGCCGCACTGCTCGCCCAGCCTGGCCGAGGCGATGACCCCCGCCGCCGGCCCGGACTCCAGCGTGTAGGCGGCCCGCGCGGCGGCGTCGGACGCCGCCATGATCCCGCCGCTGGACTGCATGATCTGCAGCGGACAGCCGATGCCGGCGCTGGATAGCCTGGCCTCCAGCTTCCGCACATAGCCCGCCAGCGTCGGCCCGATATAGGCCGAAATCAGCGTCGTGGCGCCGCGCTCGTATTCCTGCATCTCCGGCCAGACCTTGGAGGAGAGCGCGATATATACGTCTGGCAGGTATTGCCGCAGCACCTCGCCGAAGGCCTGCTCATGCTCGCCGTTGGCATAGGAATGCAGCAGGCAGACGGCGATCGCCTCGGGGCGATGCTCGGCGATCCGGGCAGCGACCGCGTGGGCCGCTTCCGGCGTGAGTGGCTTCAGCGCCTTGCCGTTGGCCATCATCCGCTCGGGCAGTTCGAACACCATGTCGCGGGTGACGAAGGGCGGGTTACGCACGTGCAGCAGGTCGAAGGCCGAGTCGGCCGGCGGGATCCGCTTGCCGATGGTGAACAGGTCGCCGAACCCGGCGGTCGCCACATAGGCTGTCCGCGAACCCTTGCGCTCCAGCACCAGGTTGGTGGTCAGGGTCGTGGCGTGAACGAAGCGCTTCACCTGCGCGGCGCCTGCCCGCGCCAGCGCCAAGCCCTCATCGAGCGCCGTCATCACGCCCACGACTGGATCGTCCTGGGTGGTCAGCGTCTTCACCCGATGCACGGTCTCGCCGTTCTCCTCGCCGATCACCAGGTCGGTGAAGGTCCCGCCGATATCGACGCCGACGATGATGTTGCGATTATCCTCAAGCGTCATGGCGCTTCGACCTCAGTTCCTGGGTTGCCGCCAGATCGACCGCGCCCGCCGGCGAAACCACGACGCCGTAGTCCGCCGCCGCGCCCGCCGGCGTGACGAATCCGGCGCGCACGTCGCTGGCCACCCGCTCCGGGTCGCGGCGGAGCGGCGGGCCATAGCCCCCGCCGCCCGACATGCTGCCGTTCATCACGTCGCCGGCCTTCACCGAATAGTTGGTCAGCTTCGGCGGCAGCCGCTTTTCGTCCGGCTGGCCTGGATTGTGGACCCAGCCTCCGCCGCGGCCCGGATCGCCGCCTTCGGCGCCCAGGGGATGCAGCTTGGTCCGGTCGACCGCCCGCAGGGTGACGACGGCGTCCTCGAGGAAGCGCATCTGCTTCTGGACGCCGGCGCCGCCACGCCACTCTCCGGGCCCCGAGGAATCCGGTAGCAGGCCGAATTTCTCGTAGATGATCGGGAACAGCGATTCATAGGCCTCGATGGTCATGTAGCTGGACCCGCCGATCATCTGGAACGGCAGGCCGTCGTTGGCGTCGGCGCCCGGGCGCCCGCCGCTCGGGCCGAACAGCACGTCCAGCATGGCCCACTGGGTCTCCAGGCCGGGCGTCGCGCCGTTGACGTTGATACTGCCGATCGAACTGGACGGGGCGACGGAGCGGTTGGGGAAGATCGGTCGCAGCGCCCCGTGGATGGCGTCCACCATGGCCTGGCCGATCGAAAAGCGCAGGTTGCAGGCGGCCGGGAACACCGGATTGACCACGCTCCCCAGCGGGAAGACCGTCGTGAACGCCCGATAGAATCCCTCGTTCATCTCGATCTCTGCCGACAGGTAGCAGCGCAGCGCGAAGGTCACGCAGGACAGCGACTGTGAGATCGACGAATTGATCGCCCCCGGCGCCTGGACGCTGCTGCCGGTGAAATCGACGGTGCAGTCGCTGCCCTGGATCGCTATGCGGACGCGCACCTCGTAGGACGGCGCGGGCCCGACGCCGTCGTCCTCCGCCAGGTATGAGCCGACATATTCGCCATCCGGGATCGCGGCCAGGCCGCTGCGCACGATCGCCTCGGTGTGGTCGAAAAGGCGCGCGATGATCGCGCTGAGCTCACCCAGCCCATAGCGGTCGACCATCTCGATCAGCCGCTGGCCGACGATGGCTCCCGCGCCCACCAGCGCGTCCACGTCGGTGCGCAGCTTGTCGGGCACCCGGCTATTGCCGAGCAGCAGCGCCATCACGCTCGGATTGAGGACGCCCGCGTCGTAGAGCCGGACCGGCGGCACGACCAGGCCTTCCTGGAACACCTCCGTCGCCGTCGCCGGCAGGCCGCCGGACGATATGCCGCCCATGTCGGCGACGATCATCAGGATGGCCGAGAAAAAGGCCACCTCCCCGCGCCAGAAGATCGGCCGGAAGCTGCCAAGGTCCGTCGGATGGATGCCCCCCCGGAACTGGTCGTTGCACAGGAAGACGTCACCGTCCCGCATCCCGGAGACCGGGTAGTCGCGCAGGATCTCAGGCATCATCGAACGCAGCGCCGAGACGTGCTGCAAGCCCGTCCGGGTCTGGGCGATCATCAGCCCCTCGCGGTTGAAGATCGCGCTGGCGACGCTCGAATTGCCGCTCACGAAGGCCGAGCCGGCGGAGCGCGCGGCCCGTAGGCCGCCCTCTTCCGCCAGCATGGTCAGCCGGTGCTGCGCCACTTCGCAGGACAGCGCATCGAACAGCTCAGGCCCTTCGGTCATGTTCCCATCCCGACTCTTGCTTGTTGGAAAGATACTTGCCGGTGGAGGCGGGGCCTCCGCAAGCGGGTTGACGGGTTCGCCGGCTGGCCCGAGCCTGTCCGACCTCGCCGGTCACAATGGCTGGCGGTCGCGCGTCATCAGAATCCGGGGTTGGAAGCAGGGATGCCGAAATACTTGTTGCTCGCGTTGAACGGGCCGAAGCCGGACGTCGACGAGGCCGAATACAATCGCTGGTACGACAATCAGGTCGTGAAGATCGCGGGCATTCCGCACGTCCAATCGACCCGCCGCTTCAAGGTCATCGGGCTGAAGGGCGTCGACCAGCCCTACATGGCGGCCTACGAGATCGAGACCGACGACATCGACGCCTTCCTGCGCGACATGAACACAAGGCTGCAGCCGATCAACCCGCCGTTCGACTCGTCGGTCTCGGCCTCGATCCTCGCCGTCCAGATGGACTGAGCTCGCCGGCCCCGACATAGTACGCGATAGACGGACCGGTCTCGAAAGGCCGGCCGGTTCGGCCCTTGGGAGAACGACGCTTGGACAATCCGCCCGCGGCCGAGGCCTCCGCCCTTCAGGAACTCTACGACGTCCGCAACGAAGCCGCGAGCATGGGCAACGCGGCGGCGTTCGACATCAACGAACGGCTGAACGCGCTGCGCGAACGCGGCCCGGTGCTCAAGGGCGCCCTGCGCGACCTGCTGGGCATGGAGGCCCGTTCGCCCTACGAGGTCCAGCGCGACACCTACACCGCGCTGTCGTTCCGCGCCTGCGAGCGGGCGCTGCGCGAGAACGAGACCTTCACCTCCTTCGCCTACAACGAGATGCCCGGCGTGCGCGGCATGGGCACGATCATCCTCAACAAGATCGGCGACGACCACCGGCGGTTCCGCGCCACCGCCCAGCCGATGTTCATCAAGCCGAAGGCCATGACCTGGTGGCGGCCCAACTGGATCGACGCCACGGTGGCCGCGCTCCTCGACCGCATCGAGGGCGGCGAGCGCGCCGACCTCAACCTCGACCTCTGCGCCCCGCTACCCCTGCAGGTGGTCACCCGCGCCGTGGGCTTGCGCGGCGACGACGCGCTCACCTTCCGCCAGCATCTCCTGAAGTCGCTGGGCAACCACCGGGCGGCGCCCGAGGACCAGCGGCATTCGCAGGCCGAGGTGCTGCGCATGCTGCGCGAGGTTATCACCGCCCGCCGCGCGGCGCCCGGCGAGGACGTCATCTCCGGACTGATCGCCGCCGATTTCGAGACCGAGACCGGCGCGGTCCGCAAGCTGGCCGACGACGAGGTCCTGGGCTTCTGCCGCCACCTGCTGCTGGCCGGCGGCGGCACCACCTGGCGCCAGCTCGGCATCACCATCCACGCCATGCTGAGCCACCCGGGCGTCTGGGAGGCCTGCCGCAATGAGCGCCCCCGCATCGCCGACGCCGTCGAGGAAGCCGCCCGCTGGAACATCACCGGCCCCGTCTTCCCGCGCCTGGTGCTGGAGGAGACCGAGCTTGAGGGCGTGCGGATCCCGGCCGGCTCGCGGATGGACGTCTGCCTGGGCGCCGGCAACCGCGATCCCTCCCGCTGGGACAACCCCGACGACTTCGACATCTTCCGCCCCCGCCAGACCCACCTGGGCTTCGGCTACGGCCCCCACCTGTGCCTGGGCCAGCACGTCGCCCGCCAGACGATGATCGTGGCGATCGACGGGCTTATGGAACGCTTCCCCGACATCCGCCTCGATCCCGACGCACCCGCCCCCGAGCTCACCGGCGGGCTCGAACAGCGCGGCATGTCCGCCATTCCCGTCCTCCTTAGATAGGCCGCCATGGAACCCCTGGAACTTCGCGGCCGCACCGCGGTCATCACCGGCGCGGCCTCCGGGATCGGCCGCGCGCTGGCCCACGACGCGGTCACCCGCGGCATGTCCGTGGCCATCGCCGACGTCGACGAGGCGGGCCTGATGGCCACCGCCGAGGCGCTGCGCGAGCGCCAGGGCCGGGTCCTGCCGATGGTGGTCGATGTCCGCTCGGCCGAGGCGGTGGAACGGTTCGCCGAGGCCTGCTTCGCTGAATTCGCCTCGATCGCCGTGGTCTTCTCCAACGCCGGCGTTCTCCGGCGCAGCAGCGCCGCGGCGTTCAACCTGGCCGACTGGAACTATGTGCTCGAAGTGAACCTGGGCGGGATGGCCCATTGCGCGGCGGCGTTCGTGCCCCGCATGGTCGCGCGCGCCGAACCCGCTCAATTCGTGATGACCGGCTCACAGGCCTCCTTCATGGCGGTCCCCAACATGGCCGGCTATGTGGCCAGCAAGCACGCCATATGGGGCTTGGCGGACGTTCTGAGGGTCGACCTCGAGGCGGCGCAGTCGCCGGTGGGCGTCTCGATGCTCGCCCCGCCAAGGGTCGCCACCGCCATCGTCAGCCAGTCCGTCGACATGGTCCGCGAAAGCCAGGGCGACGAAGCCGCCGACACCTTCTGGCGGGACATGGTCCAACCCGAGTTCGTGGCCGCGCTGACCCTCGACAAGGCCGCCGCGCGCGAGTTCTTCATCCTGCCCAGCGACGACTTCAAGCCGGGGTTCAAGGCGCGGGTGGCGCCCCTGATCTAGCCCTCCGCTAGAGCGCGTCAGCTTGAACCGGAAAGGGTCTAGGTCTCCGCGCGGTTCAAGGCCGGCTTGTAGTGGCCGACGATATCCTCGTGCTCCGCCGTGCGCTGGGCGCGGGAGACGTTCAGGCGCGTGAAGATGCTGACCGGTCCCCGGCCGGCGGACGTCTCCGCCAGCGCGCGGCAGGCCGACAGGTCGTTGGTCACGCCGGCCACCACCACCTTGAATCCCTCCCCGGCCTCGCGCACCGCCACATAGTTGCCGGCGATCGGCAGGTGGGAGGCCCCTTGGGGCCAGAGCCGGAAGCGATAACTCACGCCCGACACACCCTGGAGGTCAACGAACTCGTTCATATCTTTTGGACCACACGTACTGACACGGATCACCAGCATAGGGCATCGCGCCCGCCGGGGCGTCCTTCTGGCGAACAATTTTGGAGATCATATGACCGCCTCGCTGGAGCGCTTCCTCGGCGCCAAGCCCGCCATCACCCTCCACGCCGCCCTGGGCCGGGTGTTCAACGTAACCCGCGAGACCTGGCGCCTGACCGATGATCCCAAGCGAATCGCCCCCAGGACCGAACTCATCCTGGCCGCCCACACCGCCTCGGAAGCCGCCGACCTGGCCCGCGACGCCGCCGCGCAATTCCCTCGGTCCGGCTTTCACAAGCCCTCCGGCGCGTGGTGGGGGGCCGACGCGGAGGACTTCCACCGCTTTGTCGTGCATCCCGGCCGGCGGCGGCGGAGCGGCGGTGTCCTGGCGGCCCTGGCGCTTACCGCCGTGGCCGCCCTGGGCGTGGCCAGGCTGAGCCGGCGACGCGATCCGCCGCGGGCCGGGTGAAGCGGGTCGCGAACATCGGCCCCCCGCGACCGGCTGGGCCCCGCCCCGCATTCCGCGCTCGCACGTTCGGCGAGATTTTCTGAACGACCAGTGCTAGGGTGGGCGCTCGAATTCCGAGCACTCTTTAGAGTCTGGGCGGTTAAATCAACTGGAACACAAGATATAGCGGATACTGTTACGTGATGATCTGTGTCACTGGATCGGTTCTGCCCGGCATGCTTCAGAGGTTGGCGTGACAGCGAAACCCGCGAGATCGACGGTGGCCGCCGCCGCGGCGCGTCTGCGCGCCATGTCCCTGGCCGGCGAGCCCGGCACGATCCTCGGCAGCGAGGACACGCTGGTCACCACGCTCGGCGGCGCGCGCGCCACGGTGCGTCAGGCCGCCCGCCTGCTGGAGCGCGAAGGGTTGCTGAAGGTCCGCCGCGGCATGAACGGCGGCTATTTCGCCGCCCGCCCCAACGTCGGCACCATCGAGACCGCCGTGAGCGCCTATCTCGACACCCTGGACATGGATGTGGAGGACGTGGGCGTCATTTCCTCCCTGCTGTGGGTGGAGATGCTCCGCCGAGCGGCCGGCCTCGGAACCGACGCGGCCCGGGCGACGGCCGAGAGTTTCCGCGAACGGGTGATGTCGGTTCGCCCCGACACGCCCTTCGCCAGGATCAGCCTCGTCGAGGACGAATGGCGCAACGCCATCTTCGAGCTCACCCAGGCCCGCTACATCGAGCTGATCATCCAGATCAACTACGCCTTCTCGCAGCGCCGCTTCGCCGTCAGCGAGAACGTCGATCCGGAGGCGCACCAGATCTTCGTGCGCGCCTGGCGCAACGCCAAGCTGATGGAGATCGAGGCCATCGCCGCGGGCGATCCGGAACTGGGCGCGCTCGCCGCCCGCCACATGTGCAGGCTGTGGCACCAGCGCATTTGGGGCACCCCCGACGTTCCGCCCGACCAGCGGACCCGCAACTTCGCCGACGCCGTCCTCTGACGACGGCGCCGGGCGAACGTCTCGGCGAATCCTAGTACCTGACGCTCACGTCGATACCGAAGGTGCGGGCCGGCTGGAAATTCACCTCGCCCACCCCGACGACGATCAGGGCGTAGATATAGTCCTTGTTATTGGTCAGGTTGCGCGCCCAGGCGGCGACCTCGACGTCGGCGCCGCCGATCTTGATGTCGCGGATCGCGGCCCGGCCGTTGACGATCCACACCGCCGGCGAGGTTTTCAGCACGGCCAGCGTCGGGGCGTTGCGGTTCGGATTGCCGTCGATGAACTGCTTCGAGTGGTAGGTGGCGTCCAGGCGCAGGAAGCCCCTCGCCTCGTTGAACAGCGGGTCGGACTCGTACTGGCCCCACAGGCTCGACGTCCACTTCGGCCGCAGCGTCGGCAGGTAGCCGCCGCCGTTCGCCGCCAGCAGCACCGGGCTCACATTGTTGAACTTGGTGTCCGTGTAACCGAGGCTGCCGCCCACGGTCAGGCCCTTCGCCGGCAGGGCGGTGCCTTCGAACTCGAAGCCCTTGGCCTTAACCGGCCCGCCCTGGTCCACCACGATGGTTCCCGCCACCGCCGAGTTGGGCAGGGCCGGGAAGTTGCTGGCGCTCTGGGCGGTCTGGAGATGTTTGTAGGTGACCTGGAAGACCGACAGGTTCGTGCGCAGCCGCTTGTCGAGCCAGTCCGCCTTGACCCCGCCCTCGAACGACTTGGCGGTTTCCGGCTTGAAGTCGATGGCCGCGACGGAACCGCCGGACACGAACGCGGTCGAGAACTTCCCGTAGAGCAACACATCTTCATTGGGCTTGTAGTTCACGCCCAAGAGCCAGTTGGGCTTGGTCTTGTGGTAGTTGAAGGCGATGGTCGTCAGCGCGGGCGGCGTTCCGAATATGAATTCACCGGATTTCTTGTCCTTGGTGATGCGGGCGCCGGTAACGACGTCCAGTTGCGACGTCACGTGGAATTCCGACTGCACATAGGCGGCGGTCGATGTCTGGCGGTTATAGTTTATGCCCTCGGAGCCTATGGGAATAACCCCCCCGGGGTAGGTCGCGAACGAGGGGGTGGTCCTGATCGAGAGCAGGCCGCCGGACCGGTCGGAGCCGTGGAACCACAAGGCGCCCGCCGTCAGGGTGAGCAGCTTGGAGTCATAGTTCAGCTGGAACTCGTCGCTCCATTGCTTGCTCCGCCCCAGGTTCTGCGAACCGATCACCAGGAAGGGCGCGCCGACGGGGCCAAGCGCGGGGATCACGTTGACCAGTCCGCCCAGGCCGTCCAGCTGGGTGGCCGCGAAGATGTATGAATACCGGTAGGCGGCGATGTTCTTCAGCGTGATGTTGTCGCTCACCTTGAACTGGCTGGTCAGGCTGTGGCCATAGACCTTCTGGTCGAAGGGCGTGGTGAACGAGTTGTTCGCCGACTTCGGACGCTTGGCGCTCGGGTCCAGGACCACCGGCCTCGGCTGGAGATTGACGGTGTTGCTGAGGAGCGCGCCCGCCGCGCCGACCGGGAACAGTCCGACCGGAACCGCCGCGCCGGGAGAGCCATGCTCGACGTTCCAGTCGAACTTGTAGACGGTGCTGAAGGCGTCGTTGGGGGCGAACTTGACGGCGGCGAACCAGGCGTCGGCATCCTTGGTGCCCAGATATTTCGGCGAATACTGGACGCCGAGGTTGTCCGGCGACGCGGTCCGATCCCAGCGCGTGCCGGCGCCGAGGTTCTTGATATCCCCGCGCTGGTAGGTGTGGACATAGCTCACATAAGCGCTGAACGGGCCCATGGCCGGCAGGTCGACGCTCGTGCGCGTCCTGTTCTGATCATAGTTGCCGAGCGTGATCTCCTGGCGGACGTGGAATTCGCCGGCCGGGTCCCGCGTCGTGACGCTGACGGCGCCGGCCGTGGCGTTGCGCCCGAAGAGCGTCCCTTGCGGACCCCGCAGCATCTCGATGCGCTCGACGTCGGGCAGATCGAACAGCGAGCCGCGCGGCGATGAGAGATAGACGCCGTCGAGATAGATCGAGACCTGCTTGTCGGAGCCCGCGACGACGCCATAGCTGACGGCGCCGCGCACCGTGAAGGCCGGGACGTTCTGGGTGACCGAGCCGCGTCGGACGACCACGTTCGGCGCCAGGCCGCTCAGGTCGGTGACGCTGGCGATCCGGTTGACCGCCAGGGTGTCGCCCGAAAGGGCGGTGACGGCGATCGGAACGTCCTGGACGCTTTGTTCCCGCTTCTGGGCGGTGACCACGACCTCCGCCAACTGGTTGTCGGCCTCAGCGGCATAGGCGGCGCCCGCCCAGCCCAGGCTCGAGACGATCGCGGTGCCAAGCAGAAGCCCCCGCCGTCCGCGCGGCGCGAATCCATTACGTCGTTGCATTATGGTTCTCTCCCCAATTGCTTAGAGGCTACTCTATAATTGCAGGCCCGCAAGAGCCGCTCTGCGCCCCTAAGGCCAACCCGCGCCGGCCACGGGAACTTCGAGCGCGTATATGCAGGCGCCATGCTCGGCGGCGGCGGCCGCCGCGCCGTCTTCCGTCGGTGGCAGCGACGCCGGGTCGATGGCCAGCACGAACAGCGTCCGCCGCCCCTCGCCGCCCAGCATGCAAGCCACGGCGCCCTTCAGGGAAACCCGGTCGGCCACGCGCGAGCCCTCGAACACCCGGACCACCTCGTTGGAATAGGGCGAACCCACCCACACGGCGCCTTCGGCGTCCAGGCAGGCGCCGTCGGGCCAGGTGCGCTCGAACTGCGCGAAGAGGCGCCGTCCGCTGAGCCGGCCGGTCGCCGGGTCGCGATCGAAGCGCGCCACCCGCCGCGCATAGGTCTCGGCGATGATCAGGGTGCGGCCGTCGGGTGAGATCACCGTGCCGTTGGGGGCGCACAGGTCCTCCGCCGCGACCCAGGCCCGGCCATCCGGCTCCACGGCGAGCAGGCAATCCGGGCCGCCCGGGTCCCGGTGGAAGACGGCCGCCGACACCTTGTTGCTGCGCGCGCCGACATAGGCGCGCCCCTCGCCGTCCACGACCATGTCGTTCAGGAACTCACCTGGCATGCCGGTCAGGTCGGCGTGCAGCGACAGCTTGCCGTCCGCCCAGCGAAGCAGCTGGCGCCCCTGCATGGAGGCGATCAGCAGCGAGCCGTCCGGCATGAAGCCGAGTCCGGACGGGCGGGAGCCCTCCAGCGCGACCACGGTCTCCACCGGCCCGCCCGGCGCCAGCCGGCGCACCGCGCCGTTCTGGATGTCGGAGAACCACAGGACGCCGTCGCGCCATCGGGGGCCCTCCGGGAACCCCAGGTTGGCGGCCAGCCGCCTCACTTCTCGTTGCTCGGCCATGCCAGGACCCTCCGCCAAACTCAGATTGTGACCTGTTCCGCGCGGCCGCCGCGCCACGCGGCCGTGCCCCGGGTCAGAGACCCATTTTGGAACTTAGGGTATCCTGTTACCCCCTTGGTCCAGGCCGGGCCGCTCACTGGAAGGGCTCGCCGCGCGCCACCCGCTGACCCTGGGCGAGGACCGCGCCCTGGATGACCGAGGCCTTCGGCCAGCCCGCGTTGACGGCGTACTGCAGGACGAACTCGTGCATCTCGTCCATGGTCGCGTCGCCGGACGCCATGGCCGCATAGACGTGCGACTGGATCGGAATGTCGGAGGAGGATTCCGACACGCCCACCAGGGTGATCCACCGGCGCGAGCGCTGGTCGAGACCCGGCCGCGTCCACATCTCCCCGAACACGAAGTTGAGGATGCCGGCCTCGTAGGCCGGGGTGATCGGCGGCGGGCCGGGGAAGGTCATGACCTGGGCGAAGGCCGCCGCCCCCGCGTCCAGGCGGTCGGCCCGGGTCCAGGCCGCCTCGCGGATCGCTGGCGTCGGCTCCGGCCCGAGCCCAAACTCGGCCGCCACCCGGTTGGCTGAGCGGTCAAGCGCGCCGCCGCGCGGCCAGCCGGCGTAGGTCGCCAGATGCAGCGCCGCCTCGCGCAGTTCCGCGAGCGTCACGACCCCCGCCTTCAGGCCCCCCCGGACATAGCCGTCGAGCCCTTCGGACGTCTCGCCGCCACAGGCCGCGCTGGCGATGGTGATCCAGTAGCGCGAACGCGGGTCGAGCCCCGGCCGCGCCCAGACCTCGGCGAAGACGTAGTCGCGGCCGGCCGCCTCCAGCGGGGTGGCCGCCTCGGCTGGCGCGGCGCCCAGGACGGCGGTCTGTCGCTCGCGCCCCGCCGCGGCCCGGCTCTTGGGGTGGAGGACGCTCACCGGGCGCCCGCCGGATCGGCGGCATGGCCGCGCCGCATCCGCCACTGTCCGCCGATCATGAACATCCTCCCGGGGAATCCTTGGGGCGAACCTTAATTCGACTACTCTTATCGGGCAATGGCCTGAAGAAGCCCTCTGACATGGCCATAACCTTATACGGATATGGGTTTCGCAAACCCGGTATTGGCAAAGGCACTTGACATCGGCCTTGCTATGTTCTACTTTTGTTCCGTGAACACCGATGTGGAAATGACCGAGCGGCACGCCCGCGTCCTGGCCGAGCTCGCCGAGCTCTGCCTGGCCTCGGCGCGCGACCTCGCCGCCCGGCAGGCGGTTGCCGAGGATCCCGCCGACGCCGCCGTGCTGGCCAGCGCCCTGCACAAGGTCGGCCGCTC
>CANJXI010000043.1 GCA_947478785.1 Caulobacteraceae bacterium | reverse complement strand
TTGCATCATCGCCGTCGCACCGGCCGCCGGCGTCGTGGTAGTCCTCTTCATGGCGTTGCCTTTCTTCGTGGAATCAGCACCCCGAGCCTACCGGCTCAAGGCGGGCAACGCCGACCCCCTCCTATTTCAACATTCCTCGGGACATCCCCAGATTGCGTGAAGGTTCACAATGCATTTACCTTAAATTGTGTTCTTCATCCTGGTTGGGGATTCCTATGGAAAAGGTTTTTGTCGCACAACGAGTGGCTAACAAGCTGTTCGACACCGAAGCCGCGGTTGACGGGGCGCTTGAGCAAGCCTCTGAACTGATGGGCGAAATGCTGCGTGCGCGTAAGGATGTGAACACCTCGCTGGTGTTCGCCGACGACGTGCAGATCAAGATGGTTGAGGCGATCAAGGCCCTCAGCGAAGCCCGTACCGCCATGGTCGGCGTCCACAACGAGCTTAACGAAGCCAAGCTCCGCCTGGGCATCCGCACCAAGATGGGCGCTGAAAAGCCGTCCTTCTTGGCGCAAGAGACTCAAACGGTCATGCGCGAAGTCGGCTAAGTCCGATCTAACTGCACTTTAACTATTGCTGCACCCCTTAAAGCGTTAAGGGGTGCAGCATGCTGTTTATCGGCGCCAATCTTCTGATAGTCTTCGCGGCGCTGACCTCCCTCTTCGCGTTCCTGAAGGGCGGGACGCCCGAACGTATCGGGGCGGCGATCGTCATGGCGAATACCCTGGCCTACATGGTCAGCGAGGCGCTCCTCCACAATCAACTTGTGAATCTCGGCATCGACGGCCTGACCGCGCTCGTCCTGCTGGCGGTGGCGGTGCGTTACGCCAGCTTCTGGCAGGGCGCGGTCATGCTGCTCTATGCAATGCAGTTCGGGCTCCACGCGGTCTATTTCGTGCTCGAGCGTCCCCGCGACAATTTCCACGTCATCGTCAACAACGGTATTTTCTACGCCGTCTGCGCCTGCCTGGCCGCCGGCACGGCGCTGGCCTGGCGCCGCCGTGGCCAGGCCGTCACGAGCTAGGCGGACGCTCGCGGCTCCGCGCCGCATTCGGTCGCATGGTGAAAGTTTCCCTTGCACCGCAGAACGAACCCGGGCTTTTGGCGCGCGGGCCACGCCCTCCCAACGGGGCGCAGTCCATCTGTAAGGATGGGAGACATCGACATGACGACCCTCGCGAAGCCCGCGATGCGCCCCGCGCGTCCGGAATTCTCCTCCGGCCCCTGCGCCAAGCGCCCCGGCTGGACCCCCGAAAATCTTCAGAATGCCGTCCTTGGGCGCTCGCACCGCTCTAAGCCGGGCAAGGCGCGCCTGAAGGAAGCCATCGACCGCACCCGTGAGGTGCTCGAGGTGCCCGACGACTATCTGATCGGCATCGTGCCCGGCTCTGACACCGGCGCCGTTGAGATGGCCATGTGGTCGATGCTGGGCGCGCGCCCCGTGCAGCTGCTGGCCTTCGAGAGCTTCGGCAAGGACTGGGTGACCGACGTCACCAAGCAGCTGAAGATCGAGGCCGAGGTGCTGGACGCGCCCTACGGCAAGCTTCCCGACCTGACCCGGGTGCGCAAAGACGCCGACCTGGTGTTCACCTGGAACGGCACGACCTCGGGCGTGCGCGTCCCCAACGCCGACTTCATCGCGGCCGACCGCGAAGGTATCGTGATCTGCGACGCCACCTCGGCGGCTTTCGCCCAGACGCTGGACTGGGCCAAGCTCGATGTGGTGACCTTCTCCTGGCAGAAGGCGCTGGGCGGCGAGGCCGCGCACGGGGTTCTGATCCTGTCGCCCCGCGCGGTGGCCCGGCTGGAAAGCTACACGCCGGCTTGGCCGATGCCGAAGCTCTTCCGCATGACCAAGGGCGGCAAGGTCACCCTCGACCTCTTCGAAGGCGCCACCATCAACACGCCCTCGATGCTCGCCGTCGAGGACGCCGTGGACGCGTTGAAGTGGGCGGCCTCGATCGGCGGCCTCTCCGAGATGCAGCGTCGCGCCGACGCCAATCTGGGCGTGCTGGAGGCCTGGGCACAGAAAACGGCCTGGGTCGCGTTCCTGGCCGAAGATCCCGCCATCCGCTCCAACACCTCGGTCTGCCTGAAGGTGATCGACCCGGCCGTCACCTCGCTCTCCGAGGACGTCCAGGCCGACTTCGCCAAGAAGCTGGCCGGCCTCCTGGAGAAGGAAGGGGTCGCCCTCGATGTCGGCGGCTATCGCGACGCCCCTCCGGGTCTGCGGATCTGGTGCGGCGCCACGGTCGACACCGACGACCTCGACGCCCTGACCCCCTGGCTCGACTGGGCCTACGCCTCGGTCACCGCCGAACTCCAAACCGCCTAGCAACACCCCCTCAGTCGCTTCGCGACAGCTCCCCCAATGGGGGAGCACGTGCAGTCCGTCCTCCCCCAGCGCGCAGCGCGGTTTGGGGGAGGGGGACCGCGAAGCGGTGGAGGGGGGCACGCCCCAATTCCTCGAAGGAAAATCCAAATGCCCCGCGTTCTGATCGCCGATTCCCTCAGCCCCGCCGCCGTCGACATCTTCCGCCAGCGTGGCGTCGAGGTTGACATCAAGACCGGCCTTTCGAAGGACGAGTTGATCGCCGTCATCGGCGACTACGACGGCCTCGTCGTGCGCTCCGACACCAAGCCCAACAAGGACGTCATCGCCGCGGCGACCAACCTGAAGGTCATCGGCCGCGCCGGGATCGGCGTCGACAATATCGACATCCCCGCCGCCACCGCCGCTGGCGTGGTGGTGATGAACACCCCCTTCGGCAACTCCATCACCACGGCCGAGCACGCCATCGCCATGATGTTCGCGCTGGCCCGCCAGATGCCCGCCGCCGACGCTTCGACCCAGGCCGGCAAGTGGGAGAAGAGTCGGTTCATGGGCGTCGAGCTCTACGGCAAGACGCTGGGCCTGATCGGGGCCGGCAACATCGGCTCCATCGTCGCCGACCGGGCGCTCGGCCTGAAGATGAAGGTCGTCGCCTACGACCCCTTCCTGTCGCCCGCCCGCGCCGTGGAGATGGGTGTCGAGAAGGTCGAGCTGGAAGACCTCCTGGCCCGCGCCGACTTTATCAGCCTGCACACTCCGCTCACCGACAAGACCCGCAACATCCTGTCGGCCGAGAACCTGGCCAAGACCAAGAAGGGCGTGATGATCGTCAACTGCGCCCGCGGCGGTCTGGTGGACGAGGCGGCCTTGCGCGCGGCCTTGGAGAGCGGCCAGGTGGGCGGCGCCGGCTTCGACGTCTTCGTGACCGAGCCCGCCAAGGAGAACGTGCTGTTCGGGGCGCCGAACTTCGTGGCCACCCCGCACCTGGGCGCTTCCACCAACGAAGCGCAGGAGAACGTCGCCCTGCAGGTCGCCGAGCAGATCAGCGACTACTTGCTGACCGGCGCGGTCACCAACGCGCTGAACAGCCCGTCCGTCACGGCGGAAGAGGCTCCGCGCCTGAAGCCGTTCATCGCGCTGGCCGAGAAGCTGGGCGCCTTCGCCGGCCAGATGGTCGACTTCGGGATCAAGGCCATCGACATCGCCTATGAGGGCGACATCGCCGCGCTGAACGCCAAGCCGCTCACCGCCGCGGCGCTGTCCGGCGTCCTGCGCCCGATGCTGGCCGAGGTGAACATGGTCTCGGCCCCGGCGGTGGCCAAGGAGCGCGGCATCACCGTCTCCGAGAGCCGCCAGGACGAGAGCCCGATCTACGAGAGCCTGATGCGGATCACCATCACCACCGAGAAGGGCAAGCGCTCCTTCGCCGGATCGGTGCTGGCCGGGACGCCGCGCGTCATCGAGGTGAAGGGCATGGACCTCGACGCCCCGTTCGGTCCGACAATGCTCTATGTGAACAACCTCGATAAGCCGGGCTTCATCGGCAACCTCGGCCAGCTGCTGGCCGAGGCCGGGGTCAATATCGCGACCTTCAACCTGGGCCGGGTCTCGGCCGGCGACGACGCCATCGCCCTGGTGGGTGTCGACCAGGAGCCGGCGGCCGATCTGCTGACCCGCATCCAGGCCCTGCCCCACGTGAAGGAAGCCCGCACCCTTCGGTTCTAGCCCCCGCTCAGCGCGCCGAAGATCAGGAGTTCGCCGCTCTCGCTCAATGGCGCGCCGACGCTGCGGGTTTCATCCTGGCCGATGAACAGCCGCATGTGCTTGCGCACCCGGTCCTGCTCGTCGATCACCCGGAACTTGAGGCCGGGAAATCGGCGGTCGAGGTCATCCAGCACCTCGCCGACGGTTGCGCCCATGGCCTCGACCCGGGTGGCTCCGTCCGTATAGGCGGTCAGCTGCGAGGGAATGAAGACCTGGGCCATGGGTCGTCAGACCGGCGCGGCCGTTACGGAGTAGATCTCGGGCAGGTGGGCGGCGATCTGACGCCAGCCCTCGCCCTCGGCGCAGCTGGCCCAGATTTCGCCGCCGGTCGTGCCCAGATAGAGTCCCACCGGCTCGCCTTGGTCGGCGCAGAACGCCTGGCGTTTGACGGTGAACCAACCCTGCTCGGCGGGGAAACCGCTGTCCTGGCGTTCCCAGCTCTTGCCGGCGTCACGGGTGCGATAGACGGCGGGCCGTCCGCCTGGGCTGACCCTCGGCCAGACGTCCGTTCCGTCCATGGGGAAGACCCACGCGGTGTCGGCGTTGCGTGGATGGGGCGTGATGGTGAAGCCTATGTCACCGACTTCCGGCGGGATGGCCTTGCCGATCCGCTCCCACCGCTCATCGGGACGATCGAGGCGATAGACGCCGCAATGGTTCTGCTGCCAGAGGCGGTCGGGATTGGTGGGCGCGAGCGCGATGAAGTGGGCGTCCTGGCCGTATTCCGGATAGGGGTCCGGCAGGAAACTGGCCTCGACGTTGCGGTTCAGCGGCGCCCATGACGCGCCCCGATCGTGGCTTTCGAACACTCCGGCGGTCGAGGTGGCGATATACATGTGGGCTAGGTCGCGCGGGTCGACGACGATTTGGTTCAGTAGCGCGCCGTCCGGGGTCCCGGCCTCCGGCGGACACCAGTCGTGATATTTCGCATTGTCGTTGAAGCCGGCCACGCTCTCCCAGGTCACCCCGCCGTCGCGGCTTTCGAACAGGCCGGGCGGCGAGGTTCCCGCCCACCAGACTCCCGGTTCGTCGGCGTGGCCCGGTTGGAGCCAGAAGGTGTGGTCCACGGCTCGGGCCCGCGGATCGCTCGACTTCGGGAAGGCGGGCGGCCGTCCCGCCTCCGCCCAGGTCTCGCCGCCGTCCGTCGAGCGGAAGATCGTTGGCCCAAGGTGGCCGGTGGCCGCGGCCATCAGCAGGGTCTTGCCGTCGCGCGGGTCGAGGACCAGATGGCTGACGATCTGGCCCAGATGGATCGGGCCCTGCACGGCCCAGGCCTGGCGGGCCGCGTCGCTGCGAAAAATCCAAGCGCCCTTGCGGGTGCCGACCAGAAGTTGGATGGCGGTCATGGGCTCCTCCTTCCTCCTAGGACGCCTCAGCCTCGGACAATCCGACAGGCGCCGCAACCGTTGGCCAGGACTTGACTCCCTCACGTCGCGCACTAGAACAAAAGTGGAACGAAAGGAGTCCGGGAATCATGTCCGATTTTCGCGCGGGGCGGCTCGCCGCCATGCGGGCGAAGATCGCCGCCATCGAGGCGGGCGGGCGCTCGGACTCTGAATCCCTGCCGTTCGGCGATGACCGGATCGACGGGCGCCTGCCGGGCGGCGGACTGCCGCTTGGCCGCTGGCATGAGATTGTCTCGTCGGGCCTGGAGGTCGAGACCGCCGCGGCCCCGGCCGCCTTCACCGCGCTTCTGGCCACGCCCCTGGCGGCGCGGGGCGAGGTGGTGTGGGTGCTGCGCCGTGACGACCTCTGGGCGCCGGGCCTGGCCGGCCTCGGCTTTCCGCCGGAGAAGCTGATCTGTGTCTGCGCCCGCGACGAGGCCGAGGCCCTGTCGGTGATGGAGGACGCGCTGGCGACCCTTGGGGTGGCCGCCGTGATCGGCGAGGCCGAGGCCGTGGACCTCACCGCCGGGCGCCGGCTGCAACTGGCCTGCGAGAAACGAGGCGCCACCGGCTTCCTGATCCGCCGCCGTCCGTTCGGCGGGCTGGCCAAGCGTGAGGCCGGCGGGTCCGCCGCGGCCACCCGTTGGTCGGTCGCCTCGGCGCCGTCGGAACCCCCGGCGGGAGAGTTCGGCCTGGGCGCTCCGCGGTTCCGGGCGAGACTGGAGCGCTGCCGGGGGGGCCGGACCGGGGCATGGCTGTTCGAGGCCCCGGACGCATACGATCTGGAGGCACGGGATGGGACGCATCCTCTGCGCCTGGTCGCCGAGTTGGGCGATCGCCAACTGGCGCCGGCGCTACCCCTGCACGCCAACGCGGCCTGACGAACGGGGCGGCGCGCCCTTCGCCCTGCTGGAGACCGTCCGGGCGGTGCGGCGGCTCTCGGCGGTGAGTCTGGAAGCGGCCGAGCTTGGCCTCAGTGTCGGCCAGAAGGCCACCGATGCGCTGGCCCTCGTCCCGGAACTGGCGACGGCGGAGGCCGAGCCGGAGGCGGACGCCGCCGCGCTGAGCGCGCTCGTGGACTGGTGCGTGCGGTTCTCGCCGGCGGTAGCGCCCGACCCGCCGGATGGCCTGTTCCTTGACATCACCGGGGTCGATCACCTGTGGGGCGGAGAGGCCGCCATGCTGGCGGATCTCCAGGGCCGGCTCGCCGCCAACGGGCTGCCCTTCCGCTGCGCCATCGCCGACACGCCAGGCGCCGCCTGGGCGCTTGTACATTTCGGCAGTGACCGAATTATTGCCTCGCCAGGCGGTCAGGGTCCGTTGCTGGCCGTCCTGCCTCCGGCGGCGCTTCGCCTGCCCGCGGAGACAGCCGCGCAGATCGAGCGGCTGGGCCTGCGCCGGCTGGGACAGATCATCGACATTCCCCGCGCCCCGTTCGGCCGCCGGTTCGGCCAGGCGGCCCTGGCCCGGCTCGACCAGGCGCTGGGCCGCGAGCGCGAGGCGCTGGTCTTTCGCCGCCCGCCGACCCCCTGGTTCGCCCGCCTGGCCTTCGCCGAGCCGATCAGCGCGCCGGAGGACATGGCCCGGGTGACCGCCGACGTGGCCGCCAGGCTCTGCGCCCGGCTGGACGCCGAAAGCCACGGGGCGCGGCGGTTCGAACTCTGCTTCCACCGTCTGGACGGAAAGGCCATGCCGCTCAGCATCGGCCTGTCGCTGCCGGGGCGCGACCCCGTCCGGATCGCCAGGCTGTTCGCCCCCAGGCTGGAGACCATCGACCCGGGTTTCGGGGTCGAGGTGGTGACCCTGGCGGCGCATGCGGTGGAGGCGACCTCGGGGCGTCAGGCCAGGCTCGACTCCGGCCGTAACCCCACCCTCGAAGAGGGCCTGGCGCCCCTGGTGGACCGGCTGACCAACCGGCTGGGGCCGGAGCGGGTCTGGCGGGCCGCGCCGGTGGAGAGCCATGTGCCCGAACGGGCCGGGGGGCGCGTCCGGCCCTTCGCGCCCGCCGGCGAGGCCCGGCCCTGGAACCCGGAGATCCCGCGTCCCACCCGCCTCTTCCGTCGCCCGGAGCCGGTGGAGGACGTCATGGCGCTGACCCCCGACGATCCGCCCACTCAGTTCCGCTGGCGCGGCCAGCTCCACCGAGTCCGCCGCGCCGAGGGGCCGGAGCGGATCGGCGAGGAATGGTGGAAGGGCCCGATCGAGGCGGTGCGCACAGACCACCTGCGTGACTACTACCGGGTGGAGGACGCCGAGGGCGGCCGCTTCTGGCTCTATCGCGCCGGCCTCTACGGCGACCCTGACGCCCCGCCCAAGTGGTGGATGCACGGGCTCTTCGGGTGACCCGCTACGTCGAGCTCCAGGCGACCACCAACTTCTCGTTCCTGCGCGGCGCCTCGCATCCGCATGAATTGCTGATCGGCGCGGCCGCGCTCGGGATGGAAGCCATCGGCCTCTGCGACCGCAACACCCTGGCCGGCGTCGTGCGCGCCTGGCGCGCGAAGAAGGATCTCGTGGAGGCCGGTTCAAGGATCCGTGACCTCACTGGCTGCCGGCTGGACTTCGTCGACCGGACGCCCAGCCTCCTGGTCTATCCCTCGGACCGGGAAGCCTACGGCCGATTGACCCGGCTCCTGACGCTCGGCCAGCGGCGCGCGAAGAAGGCGGACTGCGAGCTGCGCTGGGCCGACTTCCTCGACCATGCCGAAGGGCAGCTGACCTTGGTGGTCCCGCCCGAGCGTCTGGACGAGGCTTTCGAACGTGACCTGAAACGCATCGCCGGCGAATTGCGGGGGGATGTCTGGCTGGCGGCGGCGCGGCGCTATGGTCCGCGCGACCTGAAGCGCCTTTCCCGGCTTTCGGCGCTGGCCCAGGCCTCCGGCGCGCCGATGGTCGCGACCAACGACGTCCTCTATCACGCCCCTGAACGCCGCCCTTTGCAGGACGTCATCACCTGCATCCGCGAGACCTGCACGATCCAGGAGGCGGGCCTCAGGCTTCAGGCCAACGCCGAGCGTCACCTGAAGTCGCCGGCCGAAATGGCCAGGCTGTTCACGAAGTTCCCAGGCGCGGTGGAGCACAGCGCCGAGATCGCCGATCGGATCAGCTTCGACCTTTCCGATCTCTCCTACCAATACCCCGACGAGCCGGTGCCGCCGGGCGACACGGCGATCCATCACCTGCGGCGGCTGGCCTGGCGCGGCGCCCAGTGGCGGTTCGCGGGCGGGATGCGCCAGAAGGAACGGCGGACCATCAAGCGCGAGCTCGATCTGATCGAGAAGCTCGATGTTCCTCACTACTTCCTGACCGTTCACGACATCGTCCGCTGGGCGCGTGAACAGGACATTCTGTGCCAGGGGCGCGGGTCGGCGGCCAATTCCTGCGTCTGCTATTGTCTTGAGATCACGGCGGTCGATCCCACCAAGAAGGATCAGGACCTGCTGTTCTCCCGCTTCCTCTCGGAGAACCGGAACGAGCCTCCGGACATCGACGTCGACTTCGAGCACGCCCGCCGTGAAGAGGTGATGCAATACATCTACGGCCGCTACGGCCGTGAGCGGGCGGGGATCGTGGCCACGGTCATCCACTATCGTCCACGCATGGCGATCCGCCAGGTCGGCAAGGCGCTGGGCCTGACCGAGGATGTCACCGCCACCTTGGCCAATACCGTCTGGGGCAGTTACGGGGCCGAGGTCCCTGACGCGCATATCCGTCAGACCGGGATCGATCCGGACGCCCCGGAAATCCGGCGGGCCACTGTGCTGGCCCAGCAGCTGCTGTCTTTTCCGCGCCACCTGTCGCAGCACGTCGGCGGCTATGTCTTGAGCCAGCGCCGGCTCGACGAGATCGTCCCGATCGGCAACGCGGCCATGGCCGACCGCACCTTCATCGAATGGGACAAGGACGACATCGACGCCCTGAAGCTGATGAAGGTCGACGTCCTGGCGCTGGGCATGCTGACGGCCCTGAAGAAGAGCTTCGACATCCTGGGCATAACGGACATCACCCAGGTCCCGCAGGAAGACTCCGCCGTCTACGACATGCTCTGCAAGGCGGACTCGGTTGGCGTCTTCCAGGTGGAAAGCCGCGCGCAGATGTCGATGCTGCCCCGGCTGAAGCCCCGCACCTTCTACGACCTGGTCATCGAGGTGGCGATCGTGCGGCCAGGTCCGATCCAGGGCGACATGGTCCATCCCTACCTGCGCAGGCGCGCGGGCAAGGAAGACCCGGAGTATCCCGCCCCATCGCCGGCGCACGGTCCCGCGGACGAACTCAAGCATGTTCTCGGCAAGACCTATGGCGTGCCGCTGTTCCAGGAACAGGCGATGCGGCTGGCCATCGAGGCGGCCAAGTTCTCCGACAACGACGCCGACGGCCTGCGCCGCTCCATGGCCACCTTCCGGGCCGACGGACGCCTGTGGACCTACAAGGCGATGTTCATCGAGGGGATGAGCCGGCGCGGCTATGACCCGGCGTTCGCGGAGCGCTGCTTCAAGCAGATCGAGGGCTTCGGCGCCTATGGCTTCCCGGAAAGCCACGCGATCAGCTTCGCGATCCTGGTCTATGTCTCGGCCTGGATGAAATGCCATCACCCGGAGGTCTTCTGCGCCAGTCTGCTGAACAGCCAGCCGATGGGCTTCTACCAGCCTGCCCAGCTCGTCCGCGACGCCCGGGAACATGGCGTCGAAGTGCGGCCGGCGGACGTCCTCTTCTGCGAGTGGGATTGCACCCTCGAAGCGCCCTCGGACCGGAGCGCTCCGCACGCGGCGCTTCGTCTAGGGCTGCGTCAGGTCAAGGGCTTCAAACAGGCCGACGCCGACCGGCTGGTCGCGGCCCGCGCGGCGGGCGCCCGGACCATCGAGGATTTCGTCCTGCGCTCGGGCCTCTCCCGCCACGCGCTGGAGCTGCTGGCCGAGGCCGACGCCTTCCGGTCGTTGGGCCTGAACCGGCGCGACGCCCTTTGGGCCGTGAAAGGCATGGCCGGCGAGATCAACGCCGAGAAGACCGCCCCCCTGCTGACCCGCCAGACCGTCACGGAGGCCCAGGTCCTGCTGCCGTTCATGACCCTGCCCAAGGAGGTGGCGGAGGATTACCGGACCACCAGCCTCTCGCTGAAGAAGCACCCCGTGGTGTTCTTCCGCGAGGACCTGGCGCGGATGGGCGTGGTCCCGTCCTCGGCGCTGAAGATGTTGCGCAACGGCCGCCGCGTCTCGGTGGGCGGACTGGTGCTCGTGCGCCAGCGGCCCGGTACGGCCAAGGGGGTGGTGTTCCTGACGCTGGAGGACGAGAGCGGCATCGCCAACATCGTCTGCTGGAAGGACGCCTTCGAGGCCAACCGCCGGCTGGTGATGAGCGCTTCCTTCCTGGTCGTGCATGGCCAGGTGCAGGCCGCCGAGGGCGTGATCCATGTGGTGGCCGAGCGCTTCACCGACCTCTCCGCGAAGCTGGGCCGGATGCGCGATGAGGCGGGTTTCACCGATGAGCCGGCGCCGCAGGTGCGCAGCCGCGTCACCGGCCGGCTGATCCGCAGCCGGGACTTCCATTGACCAGGCCTGGCCGCCGTCCAATCCTGCCGGCATGACCAAGCGACGCCGCGTGGGGAGCGACACCATGATCCGCCTGACCAAAGCCCTGACGGCCGCGGCCCTCCTGCTGATCGCGGGCGCGGCCCAGGCCCAGCCGGCGGCGCGCGTGAAGATCGAGGGCGGCGTACTGGTCGGCATCGCCGATGAGAAGGCCAACATCTTCCGGAACATCCCCTTCGCGGCCCCGCCGGTCGGGGCCCTGCGCTGGGCCCCGCCCCAGGCCGCCAAGGCCTGGCCGGGCGAGCGCATGGCGGTCCTGCCGGGCCCCTCGTGTCCGCAGCCGATGAACGCCGACGGCAGCCCCAACCTCGGCGCCGCCAACGGGCCCACGTCGGAGGACTGCCTGCAGCTCAACGTCTTTGCCCCAAACGCCGCCAAGGCGGCCCCGGTGATGGTCTGGATCCACGGCGGAGGCCACCGCACCGGCGCCGGCTGGATCTATGACGGGCGCAACTTCGCCCGCGATGGGGTCGTGGTGGTGACCATCAACTACCGGCTGGGCGCGCTGGGCTATTTCGCACACCCGGCGCTCACCAGGGCCGCCAGGCCTGGCGAGCCGCTGGGCAACTACGGCCTGATGGACCAGATCGCGGCGCTGAAGTGGGTGCGGCGGAATATCGCGGCCTTCGGCGGCGATCCCAGGAACGTCACTGTCTTCGGCGAGTCGGCCGGCGGCATGAGCACCCTGGCGCTGCTCGCCACGCCAGCCGCGAGGGGGCTCTATCAGAAGGCGATCGTCGAGAGCGGCCTGGGCTGGGCCCGCCCCGAGACCCTGGCGGCCAAGGAAGCGCAAGGGGCGGCCGCGCTCGCCAAGGCTGGTGTTCCCGCCGTCGCCACGGCCGCTGACCTGCGCGCCCTGCCGGTGGAGACCCTGGTCGCGATCGAGGCGGAGTACCAGCCCTTCACCGACGGGCGGCTGATGACCGAGACGGCGGCCCAGGCGCTGGCGCGCGGCCATTTCGCCGATGTGCCGCTGATCATCGGCTCCAACTCGGGAGAGGATTCGCTGATGGGCGCCCGTTTGGTCGGCGAGCCCTATCTGACGGCCGTGGGGGCGCTCTCGGCCGGGCCCTACAAGGATGACGCCGCCCGGGGTGACGCCCAGTTCGTGGCCCGCGCCTTCGTCACCGACCGGCTGATGGGCGCCCCGGCCCGCTGGGTGGCGGCCGAGGCGTCGGGCGGCAAGCCGGCCTGGCTCTATTATTTCTCCTACGTGGGCTCGCGCTTCCGGCCGGCGATGACCCGGGCGGCCCACGCCGCGGAGATCCAGTACGTCTTCGAATACTGGGGCCGGCGCACGCCGATGAGCCTGGTCTCCGACGAGGACCGGGCCATGGCGAGCCTGATGCACGCCTGCTGGGTCAGCTTCGCCAAAACCGGCGCGCCCTCTTGTGGGCGCGGAGGCTGGCCCGCCTACGCGCCGGCCAGCGGCCAGCTCATGGAGTTCGGGTCCGACCCTGGCGTCCGCGCCAACTTCCGCAAGGCCCAGCTGGACTTCCAGCAAGCGGCCGTCCTGCCAACGCTCGCCCTGGGGAAGTGAGGCTCAGCCCGCCAGCGCCGCGCGCCGGGTCCCGACGCCGGCCAGGGCGTCCACGAAGCTGTCGCGCCACGCGGTGACGTCCTCACGCTCGACATTGTCGAACAGCGCCCGCCAGCGGCGGATCCGCTCGGGCTTGCCCATGGTCAGCGCTCGGCCCAGCGCATCGGCGATCTCCTCGGGGCTGTTGGGATTGACCAGCAGGGCTTCGTCCAACTGCCGCGCGGCGCCGGCGAATCTCGACAGGATCAGGACACCGGGATCATCCGGGTCCTGCGCGGCCACATACTCCTTGGCCACCAGGTTCATGCCGTCTCGCAAGGGCGTCACCAGGCCCACCCGGGCGGCGCGATAGATGCCCGCCAGTTCGTCGCGCCGGTAGTTGCGGTTCACATAGCGGAACGGCGCCCAGTCGATGTCGGCGAACTCGCCGTTGATCCGCCCCGACAGCCCGTCGAGCCGGCCGCGTATTTCCTGGTAGGCCTCGACGCTCTCGCGGCTCACCGGGGCGATCTGCAGCATCAGCACCTCGCGGCGCATGTCCGGATTGTCGGCCAGGTAGCGCTCGAAGCCCGCGAACCGCTCCTCCAGGCCCTTGGAATAGTCCAGGCGGTCGACGCCGACGATCAGGTGGCGGAACACCGTGCAGGCGTCCATCACATTGCGCATGCGCCGCGCCCGCGGGCTTTTCACCATGCGGGCGAAGTCCGGGGCGTCGATGCCGATCGGATAGGCGCCGACGGAAAGGGTGCGGCCGAACGCCTGGAGTTGGCCGGGCCTTGGCTGTTCGCCAGAAGCTTCCGACAGGACATATTCCTCGAACGCCTGGCAGTATTCGGCGGTCTGGAAACCCACCACGTCGTAGTCGAACATCGCCTCCGCCAGCCGGCTGTGGCCGGGCAGGGTGGTGAACACCTGGTGCGCCGGCCAGGGCACGTGCAGGAAGAAGCCGATCCGGTTCTTGATCCCCAGCGCGCGCAGTTCCCGGGCCAGAGGGATCAGGTGGTAGTCGTGCACCCAGATCAGGTCGTCGGGCTCGATCAGCGGCGCCAGGGTCTCGGCGAACCGTTTGTTGACCCGCTGGTAGCCCGCGCCATAGGCCCGGTCGTAGGCGGTCAGGTCGGTGCGGTAGTGGAACAGCGGCCAGAGCGTCTTGTTGGCGTAGCCGTTGTAGTATTCCTCGACGTCGGCCTCCTCGAGGTCGATCACCGCGGCGGTCACTCCGTCGATGGTCTGGACGTCGAGCACGCCGGTGAAGCTTGGCGTCGTCTTGCCGCTCCACCCGAACCACAGCCCCGAGTATTGCCGAAGCGCCGCCGCCAGCGCCATGGCCAGTCCGCCGACGCTCTCCTCGCCCGCGCCGGTAGGCGGGTTCACCCGGTTTGAGACGACGATCAGGCGGCTCACCGGGCGGCCTCCAGCCAGGCGAGCGTGGCTTCGACATCGGCCAGGCCGAACCGCGCCAGGGTCCGGCGGGGCGCGCCCACGGACACGCCGAGGCCGCCCAGCGCCTGGGCGGCGGCGAAACCGTCCTCGTCGGTGGCGTCGTCGCCCACGAACACCGGTCGCGCGCCGGAGAAGGGCGGGCGGTCCATGAAGGCGGCCACGCTGTCGCCCTTGCCGGGGCCAGGCGTGCGCAGTTCCTCCACCATGTCGCCTTCCTGCAGGCGCAGCCCGGTCTCCTCGGACAGCGCGCGGGCGCAGGCGCGCGCGGCCTCGGCCTGGCCGGCCGCTTGGCGGTAATGCAGGGCGACGGAGAGCCCCTTCTCCTCGACCATCAGGCCGGGGTCGCGGGCGGCGAACCGGCGGAAGGCCTCGGCGGCGTCGGCCAGGCTGGGGTGCGGCGGATGGGCCGTCATGCGCCCGTCAGAATCTCGGAGCGCCAGTCCGTGGACGGACGCCACGGGGGTGACGCAGCCTTCCAGGATGCGGTCGACATCGGCCAGGGTGCGGCCGCTCACCACCGCCATGCGCCCACCGAGTCCAGCGGTCAGCCGCTCCAGCAGGCTGGTGCGGCGCGGATCGGACAGCACGTCCTGCGGCCGGGCGGCGATCGGCGCCAGCGTCCCGTCGAGGTCGAGGAACAGCGCCGTTTCCCCCAGCCGGAGCGGCTCGGGTCTGGGCAGTCTGACAATGGTGTCTTCGATCGTCATACCGATGGCGCGCCCCTCGAGAACAGCAAACGCGCGAGGCGCCGGGTCGATCCCGGTCCGGCCGGCTGGCGGAACCCTTGACGCGGTCTGCCGCTTTGCGCGCTATGCAGCCCGATTCCTGCTCAAAAAAGGTGACGCCCATGGCCGAGACGCCGCTGGCCGACGCGATCGTTCTGTTCGGCGCGACCGGCGACCTTTCGCGCCGCATGCTGCTGCCCTCGCTCTACTTCCTCGACGCCGACGGCTTCCTGCCCGAAGGATTCAAGGTGGTGGCGACCGCGCGCGCGGCGCTCACCCGCGAGGCCTTCGTGGACCAGGTGCATGAGCTCCTGAAGGCCCGGCCGGAGGGTATCGACGAGGCCGTCTGGGCCCGGTTCTCCGCGCGCCTCGACTATGTGGCCTGCGACGCCACCTCGCCCGACGGCGCGGCCTGCATCCGGCCAGCGCTGAAGGGCTTCAGCCGGCCGATCTTCTTCCTGGCGCTCTCGCCCAGCCTCTACGGCCGGATCTGCGTGGCGCTGGCCGCCTCGGGCCTGGCGACCGACGAGAGCCGCATCGTCATGGAAAAGCCGATCGGCCGCGACCTTGAGACCTCCCGCGAGATCAACGTCGCCGTCGGCGCGGTGTTCGACGAGGACCGGATCTTCCGCATCGACCACTACCTGGGCAAGGAGACGGTGCAGAACCTGATCGCCCTGCGCTTCGCCAACACCTTCTTCGAGCCGCTCTGGAACAACCTGACCATCGACCACGTGCAGATCACCGTGGCCGAGACCGAAGGGGTGGGCGAGCGCTGGCCCTACTACGACGAATACGGCGCGCTGCGCGACATGCTGCAGAACCACATGCTGCAGTTGCTCTGCTTCGTGGCCATGGAGCCGCCGGCTGACATGGAAGCCGACAGCGTGCGCAACGAGAAGGTCAAGGTGCTGCGCTCGCTGCGCCCCTTCACCCGGGCCGACGCGCAAGGATCATCGGTGCGCGGCCAGTATACGAAGGGCGTGGTGGCGGGCAGGGAGGCGCCGGCCTACGAGACCGAGCGCGGTCAGGCGTCGGGGACCGAGACCTTCGTGGCGCTCCGGGCCGACATCGACAACTGGCGCTGGGCCGGCGTGCCGTTCTTCCTGCGCACCGGCAAGCGGCTGCCCGAGCGGCGCACCCAGATCGCCATCCAGTTCAAGCCCGTGCCGCACTCGATCTTCGGCCCGGCCTCCACCGAGGACCTGGTGGCCAACCGCCTGGTCATCGACCTTCAGCCGGACGAGGACATCGAGCTCCTCCTGATGAACAAGTCGCCGGGGATCAGCCAGGGCGGCATGCGGCTACAGTCCCTGCCGCTCTCGCTCAGCCTGCTGCGCACCTATGAGGGGCCCGGCGCGCGGCGGCGGATCGCCTATGAGCGGCTGCTGCTCGACGTCATGCACGGCAACAACACCCTCTTCGTCCGCAGGGACGAGGTGGAGGCCGCCTGGCGCTGGATCGACGGCGTCGCCGACGCCTGGAAGGAAGCGGGCCTGGCCCCCAAGCCCTATGCTGCCGGCAGCTGGGGCCCGTCCGGCGCCTTCGCACTCATCGAGCGCTCAGAGCGCGCCTGGCTGGATTAGCTTTCCCTACCGCACGCTTGTCCATGGCCGCGACAGCAGGCCCGCGCAGTTGATCAGGCCGACCAGGGAATAGGTCTGGGGATAGTTGCCCCAGAGCTCGGCGCCATCGAAGGCGATGTCTTCCGAGAGTAGGCCGGCCTTGGTGCGGCGCTCCAGCATCTCCTCGAACAGCGCGCGGGCCTCGTCCGTGCGCCCCGACAGGTGCAGGGCCTCGATCAGCCAGAAGGTGCAGAAGTTGAAGGCGGTCTTGGGCTCGCCGAAGTCGTCGGGCAGCGCATAGCGCAGCATGTAGGGCCCGCGCCGCAGGCCCGCCTCCACCGCCTGCATGGTGGCGGCCATGCGTGGGTGGTCGGCCGGGCAGAACCGCAGGTCCACCAGTTGCAGGAGGCTGGCGTCGAGCTGGTCCCCGCCGAAGGCCGAGGCGTAACGGCCCAGTTCCGGGTTCCAGGCCCTGGCCTCGATGGTCGCGCGCACCTTGGCGGCCCGGTCGTTCCAGTGCCGCGCGCGTTCCAGGAGGCCCAACTGCTGGGCGGCGTTGCCCAGCCGGTCGCAGGCCGCCCAGCACATCACCGAGGAATAGGTGTGCACGGCCTCGCGCCCGCGGAATTCCCACAGGCCCGCGTCCGGCTTGTCGTGCAGTTCGAAGGCCCGGTCGCCGACCGGCTCCAGGGCCCGGAAGTCATCGACGTTGGCGGGGCGAAACAGGCGCTCGTCGAAGAAGGCCTGGACGGTGGACAGGATGATCTGGCCATAGACGTCGTGCTGCAGGTGCTCGTGCGCCTGGTTGCCGACCCGCACCGGCCCCATGCCGCGGTATCCCGGCAGGTTGGGCGCGATCCATTCGGTCAGCGCCGGCTCCAGCCCGACGCCGTAGACCGGCTGCACATGGCCGCCCCTGGCGCCGTCCACCAGGTTGCGCAGGTAGGCCAGGTAGTTCTCCAGCATGTCGGCCGCGCCCAGCCGGTTCAGCGCCTGGACCACATAATAGGCGTCGCGGACCCAGCAGTAGCGGTAGTCCCAGTTGCGCGCCTTGCCGTCGTCGTCGGCGTGCTCGGGGATCGAGGTGGTGAGCGCGGCCACGATGGCGCCGGTCTCCTCGTAGGCGCAGAGCTTGAGCGTGATGGCCGCCCGGATGACCGCCTGCTGCCACTCCAGCGGCACGGCCAGCGTCCTGACCCAGCCGCGCCAGTAGTCGGAGGTGTCGCGCAGCATCTGCTGGCAGCGGCCGCCCACTTCGCTGTCGAAGCCCTCGTCGGGGCCGAGGAAAAGGGCGATCGGCTCCTCCAGCCGGAACACCCGCTCCTCGGCGATGTGGCTGACCGGCGCGTCGGTGGTGAGCCTGAGCGTCATCTCGCCGCCCACATAGCGGATGTGGTTGGAGCCCATGGTGCGGGCGGCCGGCGCCTCGCCGTAGTTGACGGTGGGCCGCAGCCGGATGCGGATGCGCGGGGCGCCGGCCACCGGGCGGATGAGGCGTGCGAACGCCATGGGCCGGTAGGTCCGGCCGAACTGGCGGTAGCGCGGGCAGAAATCGATGATCTCCAGGCTTGCCCCGGAGGCGTCGGTGATTTCGGTCCTTAGGATCGGGGTGTTGCGGACGTAACTCTGGCGGATCTGGGTGTGCCCCTCGGCTTCCACCGACCAGAAGCCGTGCTCCGGTTCGGTCCCGCCCAGCAGGGCCGAGAAGAACGGATCGCCGTCCACCCGGGGCGCACAGGCCCAGACGTGGCGCCCAGCCTCGTCGATCAGGGCGCTCGCCGCGCAGTTGCCGATCGGGAAGAGCTCAAGGTTCTGGGTCATTGCATCCCTCGACCCGCAGCATCCCCGGCGGGGCCGTCGACAGCGTCCGGATCGTCTCGCCGTGGCGCTCGAAGCCGATGTCGATCTTGACGCCGCCCACCTCCAGGCTGTCGATCCACAGGCGGTCGATGCCGATTGGCAGGCGTGGATCGACGACGGTCACCGCCCCGGCCGCGCCGTCGACGGTGAGGCCCAGGCACGCCTCCAGCATCATGAACACCGATCCCGCCGCCCAGGCCTGCGGCAGGCAGGCCACGGGATAGGCCACCGGCGGCTCGCCCCGGCCGCGCGGAAAGCCGCAGAACAACTCCGGCAGGCGCATCTCCATGGCGTTGGCGGTCTCGAACAGGGCGGCCATCATCGCCACCACCCCGTCGCGCTCGCCATAGTGCGACAGGCCGAGCACGCTCAGCGCCGTGTCGTGTGGCCAGACCGAGCCATTATGGTAGCTCATCGGATTGTACCGCGCCTCGTCCGTGGCCAGGGTGCGCAGGCCCCAGCCGGAGCTGAACCGCTGCGAAAGCAGCCGCTCCGTGACCTTGCGGGCCCGTCCTGGCGCCACGAGCCTGGTGAACAGCAGATGGCCCGGATTGGAGCTCAGCACCCGGCAAAGCTCGCCCGCCCCGTCCACGGCGATGGCGTAGAAGCCCTCATCCTCCATCCAGAAGCGCTCTTCGACCGTGACGCGGATATGCTCGGCCTTGGCGGCGTACGCGGTGGCGGCGGCCTCGTCGCCGCGTCGGCGCGCCAGGCCGGCCATGGCCTGCCAGGCGGCGAAGGCGTAGCCCTGGACTTCGACGAGCGCGATGGGTCCGGTGGCGTAGCGGCCGTCGGCGTGGAAGACGGAGTCTTGGCTGTCCTTCCAGCCCTGGTTGGCCAGTCCGCTGGCGGCGCCCCGGGCGTAGTCGATCAGGCCGTCGCCGTCGGTGTCCCCATAGTGCTCGATCCAGCCGACCGCGGCTTCCAGGGCCGGCCACAATCGGGCGATGAGGTCCAGGTCGCCGGTGCGCTCGGCGTAGGCGCCGGCCAGGGCCACGAACAAGGGCGTTGTGTCGACGCCGCCGTAGTACCGGCCGAACGGCACCTCGCCCAGCGCCGCCATCTCGCCGCGCCGGGTCTCATGCTGGATTTTGCCGGGCGCGGAGTCGCGGAAGGCCGAGAGCTCGGTTGCCTGGTGCTTGGCCAGGTAGGTCAGCACCCCCTTGGCCAGCGACGGGTCGCACCACAGGACCTGCCAGGCGGTGAGGATCCCGTCCCGCCCGAACGCCGTCGAGAACCAGGGGATGCCGGCATAGGGATAGGGCCCGGTGTCGAGCTCGGTTGTAAGGAGCGCGATGTCAGCCCGCGACTGCTCGATCCATTCCGAGAACAGGCGCCCGGAGGTGCGCAGCCGCGCGCCCTTGCGTCGCCGGGCGCGCATGCTGAACCGCGCGCGGGCCGCCTGGGCGCGGAAACGCTCGCGGCTTGGCGTCGGGCCCGGCTCCAGGCCGATCTCGAGGTAGAGCTCCAGCCGGCCTTCGGGCCCGAGCGGATAGAGGTATTCGGCCCGATGCGCGCTGAGCCGCCCGGGCGGGTCGGAGAAGGTGATGACGCTGGCGCGGCGCACGCCGTCCAGGCCGTCGTACCGGTAGGTGACCGAGCGCCCGCCGATCTCGGCGGCATGGCGGAACCCGCGCCTAGGGCGGGTCATGCCGCGCACCTCGAACATGTCGCGGAAGTCGGCGTCGAACTCCAGCGTCAGCGGTATGATCACCTCGTCGCGGCTATAGTTCACCAGGCAGATGCGCTCATAGAGCCGCCGGTCCCAGATGAACCGCTTGCGCTCGATGTGAAGCACACCTGGCGGCGCCACCGGCCCGCCCGGGAACGGCAGCCGCTGGTTGGCGCTGTGCGAGGTGAAGAACACATTGTCCCGCCCGATCGACGCCGAAAGCAGCGACGGCGCGTGGCTGCCCAGCAACAGCTCGAACCGCGACAGGATGCGCGTGTCGTCGTGGAACAGGCCGTCGCCCTGGCCCAGCACGTCGCCAAACGCGTCGGCGACCAGGAACACCTCCTTGTCCTTCAGCGCGTAAAGGCGGTGCGGGACGCGGGGTTCTCCGGTGTCGCCGAGGATCGCCGGGGCGTCCGCGGACGGCGCCAGATCATCCATCCGTCACCTCATTCCGCGGCGAGCCGCGCCACCGCCGCTTGGGCTGAGCCCAGCCGAGCGTAGAGGTCGGTGTAGCGCAGGGCCATGGCCTTGGCCGAGAACCGTTCCTCGAACCGCCCGCGGACGGAAGCGCGGTCGAGTTCCGCCAGCCGGCCGACCGCCGCAACGGCCTGGTCGTCATCGCGCACGATGAAGCCGGTCAGGCCGTCCTCGATGACCTCGGGCACGGAACCGCAGGCGTAGGCGATCACCGGCGTTCCGCAGGCCATGGCCTCGATCATCACCAGGCCGAAGGGTTCGGGCCAGTCGATGGGGAACAGGAGCGCGTCCGCGCCGCCCAGGAAGGCTGACTTCTGGTCGTCGCCGATCTCGCCCACGAACTCGATCAGCGGATCGTGCAGCAGCGGCTCGATCACTTCCTCGAAATAGGCCTGGTCTGCGGCATCGACCTTGGCGGCGATCTTCAGCTTCATGCCCACGCGCTTGGCGATCGCGATGGCCCGGTCAGGACGCTTCTCCGGCGAGATGCGGCCCAGGAAGGCGAGATACCCCTGCCCCTTCGGATTGAACCGATAGAGGTCGGCGTCCATCCCGTGATGCACGGTCGCCGCCCAGTTGGCGCACGGCAGCGGGCGGCGCTGGTCGTCGCTGATCGAGACCAAGGGGAACTGCGGCCAGTGCTGGTACACGCCGGGCAGGTCCTTCAGATCAAGACGGCCGTGCAGGGTCGTCACGGTGTGCTCGGCCATGCCGTCGAAGTACGGAAAGTGGATCATGTCAGTGTGGAAGTGGATCACGTCGAACTCGCGCGCCCGCGCCCGCACCTCGGCGAGCTGCGACAGGTGGGCGGCCAGGTCGGATTTCAGCGGCGCGGGGTCGAGCCTGATCGCCTGGTCCCGAACGGGAACCAACCGCGCCCTGGTCCGGGCGTCGGCGCTGGCGAACAGGGTCACCTCGTGCCCGAGATCGACGAGCGCGTCGGTCAGATGGGCGACCACCCGTTCGGTGCCGCCATACAGACGCGGGGGCACGGCTTCGTAGAGAGGGGTGACCTGCGCAATTTTCATGGGGGTGCTCACTCGGTTTACGCGCACGGGCCCGTCGCCCCGCACCCAGGCGATACCGATCAGACCCGCCGATGGTTCCCCGGCGGCGCCAAAAATTTGCACAGGAGGCGTCGCGCGGCAGCGGCGCGGGCAGGTCTGCGTTATGACGAGCACAAATGCCCGAAGTCTTCGCAAATTCATCCGCCCTGGCCGACGCCGCCGCCGACGCCATAGGCGCGCGGCTGTCGAGCGGGCTTGCCGCCCGGGGCCGGGCCGCGCTCGTCGCCACCGGCGGCCGCTCGCCCGGACCGGTCTACGACCGGCTGGCCCGGCTGCCCCTCGACTGGTCACATGTGGCCGTCACCCTGTCCGACGAGCGCGCCGTGGATGTGGATTCGCCGCATTCCAACGCCCGGCTTCTGCGCGAGCGGCTGTTCGTGGGCGAGGCGGCCAAGGCGCGGTTCCTGCCGCTCAGCGACTACGCCGAGCCGGCGCTGGCAAAGCTCATGCCATTCGACGCGGTCATGCTGGGCATGGGCGAGGATGGCCATGTCGCATCCCTGATCCCCGGCAGCCCGGTGCTGGCGCGGGGCATGGACCCGCAAGGCAAGGCCCTGATCGCGGAATCGCCAGCGGGCTTCGGCCAGCCGCCCCTTCCGCGCGTTACGCTGACAGTCGCGGCCCTGTTGCGGAGCCGCGCCATCTTCCTCTTGATCGCCGGGGAGGCTAAGCGGCAGGTGATCCTCCGCGCCCAGGGGGGCGAGGACCTGCCGGTGAGGGCCATCCTCGCCCAGACCGCCGTTCCCGTCCGTATCCTCTGGACGCCGAATTAGGAGCCTGCCCATGCATCCGGTCACGGCGGAAGTTACCGAACGGATCGTCGAGCGCAGCCGCGCCACCCGCGCCGAATACCTGGCCCGCATGCAGGCCGCCCGACACGACGGCCCAGGCCGGGGCAAGCTCTCCTGCGCCAACTGGGCCCACGCCTTCGCCGCCGAATCCGACGGCGACAAGGTCCGGATGCGCGATCCCACCGCACCCAACGTCGCCATCGTCTCGGCCTACAACGACATGCTCTCGGCCCACCAGCCGCTGGAGCGTTACCCCGAGATCATCAAGAAGGCGGCCCGCGAGGCCGGCGCCACGGCCCAGTTCGCCGGCGGGGTGCCGGCCATGTGCGACGGGGTCACGCAGGGGCGTCCCGGCATGGAGCTCTCGCTGTTCTCCCGCGACGTGATCGCCATGGCGACCGCCGTGGCGCTGACCCACGACGCCTTCGACGCCGCCCTGATGCTGGGGGTCTGCGACAAGATCGTGCCGGGTCTGACCATGGGCGCGCTGAGTTTCGGCCACCTGCCGGTGATCTTCGTTCCGGCCGGGCCCATGACCTCCGGCATCTCCAACGCCGAGAAGGCCCGCGTCCGCGCCCTCTACGCGCAAGGCAAGGCCACCCGCGAGGAGCTGCTGGATTCGGAGATGAAGTCCTACCACGGCCCCGGCACCTGCACCTTCTACGGCACCGCCAACTCCAACCAGATGATGATGGAGATGATGGGCCTGCACCTGCCGGGCGCGGCCTTCGTCACCCCCAACACGCCGCTGCGCCACGCGCTCACCGCCGCCGCCCCCCGGCGCGCCGTCGAGATCCGCGACGGGAGCAACGACTACACGCCGATGTCGGCGGTGGTGGACGCGAAGAGCCTGGTCAATGCGCTGGCGGGCCTGTTGGCGACGGGCGGCTCGACCAACCACACCCTGCACCTGATCGCGATGGGACGGGCGGCGGGCGTCCAGCTCACCTGGGAGGACTTCGACGACCTGTCCCGCGTGACCCCGCTGATCGCCAAGGTCTATCCGAACGGGAGCGAGGACGTGAACGCCTTCCATGCGGCGGGCGGTATGGCCTTCGTGATCCGCCAGCTGCTGGATGCGGGCCTGGCCCACGACGATGTGGTCACCGTGGCCGGTCACGGCCTGCGCCACTATCAGAACGAGCCGTTCCTGGACGGCGACAGGCTGGTCTGGCGGGAAGGGACGGCGACCTCGCTCAACCTGGATATCCTGCGGCCGGTCAGCGACCCGTTCCAGGGCCATGGTGGCCTGCGCCTGCTCACCGGCCCCCTTGGCCGCTCGGTCATGAAGACCTCGGCGGTGAAGGCCGAGCATCTGGTCATCGAGGCGCCGGCGGTGGTGTTCGAGGACCAGGAGGAACTGCAGGCGGCCTTCAAGCGCGGCGAGCTGGAGAAGGATTTCATCGCGGTGGTGCGCTTCCAGGGACCCAGGGCCAACGGCATGCCGGAACTGCACAACCTCACCCCGCCGCTCGGGGTGCTGCTGGACAAGGGGTTCAAGGTGGCGCTGGTCACCGACGGGCGGATGTCGGGCGCCTCGGGCAAGGTTCCGGCCGCCATCCATGTCACCCCCGAGGCGGCTGACGGCGGCCCGCTGGCCTATGTTCGCGACGGGGACATCATCCGGGTGGATTCCGAGACCGGCGCGCTGACCATCCAGGTCCCCAAGGACGAGCTGCTGGCCCGACCACCGGCCCGCGCCCATCCATCCGCCAGCGGTTACGGACGCGAACTGTTCGGCTGGATGCGCAAGGCCGCCGGTCCCGCCGACGCGGGCGCATGCGCCCTTTTCGAGGTCGCCTGAGATGCCCAAGACCTACTATTCCGGCCTGGTGGGCGACGTGGGCGGCACCAACGCCCGCTTCGCCCTGATCGACGCCGAGGGCAGGGTGCGGCACCTGCACGTCTATCCGGCCAAGGAGTACGCCTCGCTGAACGACGTGATCGCCGACTATCTGAAGCGAACCATGGGCTATAAGCACCCGCCCCGCGCGGTAATCGCCGTCGCCGGCCCGGTGCTCGACGGCGAGATCGAGTTCACCAATCTCAACTGGCAGGTCTCCGAGGGCGAGATCCTCGCCCAGTTCGAGTTCGAGGCGGTGAAGCTGATCAACGACTTCGCCGGCCAGGCGCTGGCCTGTCCGCTCCTCGAGCCCCAGGAGTTGCGGACGATCGGTCCGAAGCTCTACGGCGCCGACGGGTGTCCCATGGTGGTGTTGGGGCCGGGCACGGGCTTTGGCGTGGCGGCGCTGGCGCGCAGCGACCGGCGCGACGTCGCCATCCCCACCGAGGGCGGGCACGCGGCCTTCGCCCCCTGCGACGAGGTGGAGATCGAGGTCTGGGCGCGTCTGAAGGCCCTGCACGGCCGGGTCTCGATCGAGCGCCTGCTGTCCGGCCGCGGCCTCTTCGAGCTCTACAAGGCGCTGGGGGAGATCGACGGTCTGGAAACCCCCCTGGCCGACGAGCGCCTGGTGATGGACGCCGCCGGCAAGGGCGATGCGCTGGCGGGGCGGACGCTGGACCGGTTCAGCGGTTTCCTGGGCGCCGTGGCCGGCGACTTGGCGCTGACCTTCGGCGCCCGCGGTGGCGTGTTCATCTCAGGCGGCATCGCGCCCAGGATGGCCGACCGGCTGGACAACGGGACCTTCCGCGCCCGGTTCGAGGACAAGGGGCGGCTCAGGAGCTATATGGAGCTGATCCCCACGTCCCTGGTGACCCATCCCTATCCGGCGCTGATTGGCGGCGCGCGCGAGCTGGAGATGATGGAGCGCCTATGACCGTTGACGAGATCATGCGTCTCGCGCCGGTCATCCCGGTGCTGATCATCGAGGACGTGGCGCATGCCGTGCCGCTGGGCCGGGCTCTGGTCGCTGGCGGACTTCCGGCGCTGGAGATCACGCTGAGGACACCGGTCGCGCTCGAATGTATCGCGCGGATGGCCGGCGAGATCGAAGGCGCCGTTGTGGGCGCGGGCACCGTGCTGACACCGGCGTTGCGGCAGGCCGTGGCCAGAGCGGGCGCGGCCTTCGCCGTCAGCCCCGGCCTGATCCCGGACGAGGGCGCCGACGGCCCGGTCCCGCTGCTGCCAGGCGTGGCGACGGCCAGCGAACTGATGGCGGGCCTGGCCGCCGGCTTCACCCACTTCAAGCTGTTCCCGGCCAATGTGGTGGGGGGGTCGACCGCCCTGAAGGCGTTTGCGAGCCCCTTTCCACAGGCGCTTTTCTGCCCGACCGGAGGGATCAGCGCCGACAACGCCGCAGACTACCTGGACCAGCCCAATGTGATCTGCGTCGGCGGCAGCTGGGTGGCCCCGGCCGACGCCGTCCGGGCCGGCGACTGGGGCCGCATCACCGCCCTGGCCCGCGAGGCCGTCGGCCTCGCGAAGGGTGGGCCAGTGGCGCGCGGATAGGTTTGATCTCGAACTAGCGGCCCTGGAAGTTTCCCGCGCGCCGCTCGCCGACGGCCCTCACCCCTTCCTGATAGTCTTCCGTGACGCGCAGCAGGCCCTGCTCCCGCGCCTCGATATTGGTCTGGGCGCGGACGGCCGCGGCCAGGTCGCCGCGCATGGTCCTGCGCGTGGCGATGATCGACAGCGGCGCGTTCTCGGCGATCTCGACGGCGAGGCGCAAGGCGGCGGGGCGCAGGTCCTCCAGCGGGACGACCTCATCGACCAGACCCCAGGCCAGGCCGTCCTCCGCCTTGATCCGCCGGCCGGTCAGGCACATCAGCTCGGCCCGGGTGTGGCCGATCAGCCGGGGCAGGGTGTGGGTCAGGCCGAAGCCCGGGTGGAAGCCGAGCTTGACGAAGTTGGCCGCGAACCGCGCGTCCGGCGAGGCGACGCGGAAGTCGGCCATCACCGCCATCCCAAGCCCCGCGCCCACCGCGGCGCCCTGCACGGCTGCGACGATCGGCTTGCCGGCCGAGAACAGCCGCACGGCCTCGTCGTAGAGCGTGCTCACCGGGCCCAGGCCGCCAGCCTTCTCGTCGCTCACCAGGTCGGCGCCGGCGCAGAAGTTCTTCCCGTCCGTCTGCAGCACGATGGCGCGCAGCGCCGTCTCCGCGTCGATGGCCTCGAAGGCGTCGGCGAGCTCGCGCATGAAGCCCGTGGTGACGTGGTTGTGGGGCGGTCGGTCCAGCGTCACCACCGCCACATGGCCGTGGGCGGCGACGGTGATGTGGTCCCCGAAAGTCGGCTGGATCATTTCCTGGTCCCCATGAGGTTGCGGCCAACCACCCACTTATGGATCTCGGTGGCGCCGTCGTAGATTCGCATGGTGCGCAGCTTGGCCTGCATCTGGGCCAGCGGAAGTTCCTTGGTCACGCCCATGGCGCCGAACGCCTGCATCACCCGGTCCACCGTCTCGTAGGCCATCTCGGTCGCATACCACTTGATCATCGAGATCTCCTGGCGGACATCGCGGCCCTGGTCGAGCTTCCAGGCGCAGTCATAGGTCATCAGCCGCGAGGCGTGGATCTTGGTCGCCGCCTCCGCCGCCCAGAACTGGATCGCCTGGCGCTCGCTCAGCGGCGCGCCGAAGGTTTTCCGCTGCGGCGCGTATTCCACCATCATGTCCAGCGCCCGCTGGGCCATGCCCACCGACCAGGCGGCCATCTGGATGCGACGGGCGCCAAGCCGGGTCTGCATCGGGGCGAATCCCGCGCCTTCCTGGCCCAGGAGCTTCCAGCCTTCCACCCGGCAATCCTCGATGGCGATCTCGTAGGTGTAGGCCCCGCCGATCATCGGGATGCGCCGCAGGACATTGAAGCCCGGCGTCCCCTTATCGACCAGGAACGCGGAGATTCCACCCCGCGCCCGCTTCTCTGTGTCGGTGACCGCCATCAGGATGGTGAAGTCCGCCACGTCGGCCCGCGAGATCCAGATCTTGCGGCCGTTGATGATCCAGTCGTCCCCGTCGCGCACGGCGCGCGTTGTCATGGCCGCCGGGTCCGAGCCGGCGCCGGGTTCGGAGATGGCGATCGCCGAGATGGTCTGGCCCGCCACATAGGGCGCGAGATAGGCGGCGCGCTGCCGCTCATCGACCGTCTGCATCAGCATCCGCAGGTTCGGGCTGTCCGGCGGCAGGGTGTAGGGCGTCATGCAGGCGCCGAGTTCTTCCTCGACGCCCACCATGGCGGTCATCGGCAGCTCCGACCCGCCGACGTCCACGGGTGCGTCCAGGCCGAACAGGCCGAGCCCGCGGGCGATCTCGTCGAGGCGCGCCTGCTGGGCCTGGGTGATTACGACGCCCCTGCCGGCAGCTTCCCCGGCCAGCACCGCCGGCTCCAGGGGCATGAGTTCCTCGCGGACGAATCGGGCCACGAGGTCCTTGAGCATGCGGTGCTCGTGGGCGATCTCGAAATCCATGCTGGCCCTCCCGTCGCTCGCGCGATCTTCTGGGTGTGACCATAACGACGGGCGTCGGCAAGGGGAGTGCGCGGGTGGCGAAACGCAAGGAACTGGCCAAGGCCGCGACCGGCCCGCTGGCCGGGATTCGAATCCTGGACATGACCAGCGTGGTCAACGGCGCCTACGCCACCCAGATCCTGGCCGACCAGGGCGCCGACGTCATCAAGCTGGAGGACCCGGGCGGCCTGCGCGGCGGCGGCGGCGACACCATGCGCTGGACCGGGGAGACGCCAAAGGGGGCGCCCGAGGGCCTGGGGCCGATCTTCCTTGGCCTCAACCGCAACAAGCGCTCGGTGGCGCTGGACCTGAAGCAGGAAAGCGCCAAGCGCGCCTTGCGGCGGCTCATCAGGACCGCCGACGTCTTCGCGGCCTCCGTGCGCTACGAAGGGCTGCAGCGCCTGGGCTTTGGCTACGAGGCGATGGCCGCCATCAAGCCGGACATCATCTATGTCCATGCTGCCGGCTTCGGCTCCGAGGGTCCTTATGCGGGCGACCCGGCCTACGACGACCTCATCCAGTCAGCCTGCGGCCTGGGCGACCTGCTGTCCCGGACCGACGGGGACCCCGAGCCGCGTATCCTGCCCACCCTGCTGGGCGACAAGGTCTCGGGTCTGTTCATGGCCCAGGCGGTCACCGCCGCCCTGCTGCATCGCGAACGCACCGGGCAGGGCCAGTTCGTCGAGGTCCCGATGTTCGAATGCGTGACCAGCTTCACCCTGGTCGAGCACCTCTATGGCGCGACCTTCGACCCGCCGGTCGGCCAGATCGGCTATCCGCGCGTCCTCAACCCAAACCGCAAGCCCTTCAAGACCCGGGACGGCCATATCGGACTTCTGCCGTACACTGACAAACAGTGGGGCCAGTTCTTCGCCGCCGCCGGCTGGGCGGACACCATCGCCAAGGACCCGCGCTTTTCAGACACCTTCGCGCGCCAGGCCAACATCCGCGAGCTCTACGCGCTGGTCGAGACGGTGACGGTCGAAAGGCCCACCGACGAATGGCTGGCGCTGCTGAAGCCGCTGGCGATCCCGGTGATGCGCGCCAACCGGCTGGGCGAGGTGGAGCACGACCCGCACATTGAGGCTGTCGGGCTGCTCGAACGCTACGCCCATCCCGAGATCGGCGACTACAGGCTGGTGCGGCCACCGGTGAGGTTCGCGAAAACGCCGTCCAACATCCGCCGCCACGCCCCCCGGCTTGGCGAGCATACCGACGAAGTGCTGGGCGAGGCGGATGACGCTCAGGTGTGAGGCGCGAACACCGGCGCCGGCGGGCCGCCCTCGGTCGGCTGGAAACGCACCTTGACCCGCAGGCCGATGGCGAGATCGCCCGGAGCCACGTCCACGAAATTGGTCAGCACGGCGGGACCTTCGTCCAGCGTCACATAGCCCACGGCGAAGGGGCCGGTCGGCGAGCGGCGGAGAACTGAATAGGCATAGATCACGCCTTCGCCCGGGCTCTCCTCCCAGACCGTGTTGGCCGAAAAGCAGTGGGGACAGATCGCGCGCGGATACCAATGGGCCTTGCCGCAGTCGGCGCAGCGCTTGATCAGGAATCGGCCCTCGGCCGCCGCGTCCCAGAACGGCCTGGTCTCCACGCTGACCGGCGGCGGCGGTATCGGCCGGGTTATCGGGGCCCGCGGATCGGTTTCGGACATGTTCAGGCCTCCCGTTCCAGGATGATGGTGCCGGCGGCGTGGCGACCGCTGAGCAGCCCGCCGGTCCCGTGGGCCAGCGCCAGGTCGCAATTGGGAACCTGCACCTTCGGGTGCGCCTCGCCGCGCAGCTGGCGCACGGCCTCGATCACCTTTGTGATGCCGCCGCGGTTCGTGGGGTGGTTGTTGCACAAGCCCCCGCCGTCGGTGTTGAAGGGCAGCTTGCCGACGCCGGAGATCAGGTTTCCCTCGGCGACGAACCGCCCGCCCTCGCCCTTCTTGCAGAAGCCCAGGTCCTCGATCTGCATCAGCACGGTGATCGTGAAGCTGTCGTAGATCGAGGCGTACTTGATGTCGGCGGGTGTCACGCGGGCCTCCTCGAACGCCCCGGGTCCCGACCACACCGCGCCGGAATAGGTGAGGTCGAGGTCGAGGCCGCCCAGCATGGTCTTGGGCGCCTCGCCGGCCCCGATCAACTTCACCCTCGGCCGGTTCAGGCTGCGGGCCACCTCCGGGCTGGTGACGATCAGCGCCCCGCCGCCGTCGGTGACCACGCAGCAATCCAGCAGGCGCAGCGGGTCGGCGACCATCCGCGAGGCCAGCACCTCCTCCACGGTGACCACCTTCCGCAGGAAGGCGTGCTCGTTCCATTGGGCGTGGGTGGAGGCGGCCACCTTGATCCAGGCCAGCTGCTCGGCGGTGGTGCCGTATTCGTACATGTGGCGCATGGCGCACATGGCGTAGCCGTTGACGGCCATCACCCCGTAGATGTCGTCGAACCCGGCCTCGGGCGCACCGTCGCTGAGGGCCCCGCCGGCCGCCTGGGGTCGGGGACCCAGCCGATGGCCCCCCTGCCGGGGCCGGCCGGCCAGCGTGATCAGCGCCACTTGGCACTTGCCCGCCGCGATCGCCTGGGCCGCGTGGCCCACGTGGACGATGTAGGACGAGCCGCCTGTCTCGGTGGAATCCAGGTGGCGGACGTTCCTCAGGCCCATGTAGTCGACCATCGACAACCCGCCGAAGCCCGGCGCGTCGCCGGAGCAGAAGTAGGCGTCCACGTCCAGGTGGCTGAGCCCGGCGTCGGCCAGCGCGCCCCTGGCGCATTCGGCGTGTAGCTGCGGCGTGGAGGTGTCAGGGGCGTCGCGCAGCGGATGCTCGAAGGCGCCCATGATGTAGGCCTTGCCGTTGATGCTCATGATCCTCCCCGCGCGGCCATGCCGCAGTCTCCCCGGCGCGAGGCCGGCCCGCAAGCGCTGGTCTTGATTGCGGCCCGCGCGGCGCCCAATTCGGACGGGCGGAGGCGGCGGTCATGACGGACGAGAACCAGGCGAAGGCGTTCGAGGCGCGTCAGGCGGGGACCCTGCCGGGCGAACTCGGCATCACCTGGGATGCGGTGGCCAAGGGCGAGGCGCGCGGACGCTTCACCGCGCGGCCGGGCCACATGGCGCCCAACGGCTTCCTGCACGCGGCCTCGGTGATCGCGCTGGTCGACACCGCCTGCGGCTTCGGCTGCATCGCCAGCCTGCCCGACGGCGCGACCAACTTCACGACCATCGAACTCAAGGCCAATTACCTCGCCACCGCCAAGGCCGGCGAGGTCGTGACCTGCACGGCCCGCCTGGCCCACGGTGGACGCACGACCCAGGTCTGGGACGCCCAGGCCGTCAACGAGACGACGGGCACGACCATGGCGCTGTTCCGCTGCACCCAGATGATCCTCTATCCGCGCTGACGTGGCGCTTGCGCAGGGGCGGTCCGATGAGTAGGTTCCGCCGCTCGCTCGACAGGCCCCTGATATGGACCTGCGCCGGCTCTGGAGAGGTGGCTGAGTGGTTGAAAGTACCGCACTCGAAATGCGGCGTACTCGAAAGGGTATCGTGGGTTCGAATCCCACCCTCTCCGCCATTTTATCGCCCTGAGCCATTAATTAGCACTCAAAAAACACGATAAAATACTGGCTGATCAAGCGGTTGCGGCAACGTTTCCCTCACTACCATTCATAGACTATCTGTAAAAACCACCCCATAACTGGTGGGTAAGGTGGTGGGTAGAGGGGTATTTGGCCGCTATGGCGCTCACAACGCTCGAGATAAAATACGCCGCCATCGGCATGCACGCGGACGGCGGCGGGCTCTACCTTCAAGTCACCAAAGGGGGCGGGAGGAGCTGGATATTCCGCTACCAGGTGAACGGGCGGCGCCGGGAGATGGGTTTAGGCTCCGCCGCCGACCTGAGTGTGACCCAGGCTAGGGCCGTCGCCGAGGACTTTAAGGCCCTAACCAAAAAGGGCCGCGACCCCCTTGAGGAAAAGAAAGCCGCAGAGGCCCAGGCGGCAATGACCGCCGCTGAGGACACCAAGAGAGAGGTCCTGGAGGGGAGAACCTTCCGCACCGTCGCCACCAAGTATATCGGCGCCCACGAAGCCGGGTGGAAAAACGCAAAGCATGCCCAGCAGTGGACCAACACACTCAAGACATATGTCTACCCGCTGATCGGCGACTTGCCGATCAGCGAGGTGACCACCGACCATGTTGTCGAGATCCTCACGCCGATCTGGTCGGCCAAGCCCGAGACGGCAACCCGCGTTCGCTCCCGGCTCGAACTCGTGATCGCATACGCGAAGGCGCGTAAGTGGTTCCAGGGGGAAAACCCTGCCGTCTGGCGCAAGCATATCTCAGCGCTCCTGCCCTCCCCATCGAAACTAAAAAACGTTCGCAACCACTCTGCGCTGGCGTGGAAGGATATGGCCGATTTCATGACTGGTCTCCGCGCTATGCCCGGTACCGGTGCCAGGGCGCTTGAGTTCGCCATCCTCACCGCAGCGCGATCCGGGGAGGTCCGTGGCGCCACTTGGGCTGAAATCGACCTGGCAACCAAAGTTTGGACGGTGCCGGGCGCACGCATGAAGGCGACCAAGGAGCACCGGGTGCCGTTGTCCGGTGCGGCGGTAGCCTTGCTGGAGAAGCTTCCCAGGGTAAGGGGCGAGGACCTTATCTTCCCTGGCGCTCGGTCACGCCGTCCGCTTTCCGACATGAGCCTGTCTGCTGTGCTTAGGCGGATGAAACGTGCGGAGATCACCGTGCACGGCTTCCGCTCAACCTTTCGGGACTGGGCAAGCGAGGCCACGCTCCACCACCCTGACCTTGCCGAACAGGCCCTGGCACACGCCATCGCAAACAAGGTCGAGGCAGCCTATCGGCGAGGTGATCTGCTGGAAAAACGCCGGGTGCTGATGGAGGAGTGGGCGGAGTGGTGCGGGGCCGGAGAGGAAGAAGATGTCTAAGAAGCTGGCGGCTAAGGAAGTCGTTGAAACGCCGGAAGCCTTTCTAGCCAGAATTCGGAGGGAGGTGGATATTGCGTGCCGCGGTGACCACTACGGTAGCGGCGAGTTGGCAATGGCTATGGATGGCCACAACGGTGCCGCAGAAGAAGTGTGGCGCGACATCGCCACGGGGCGCGCCAACATTGTCGAAACGCAAATCTGGGCGGAGTGGGTCGCCAAGAGAGTGGTTGAGACAGTATTCGCGGCACAACACGCGGAGCGCGACCGAGCGGGCCTGCAAGCAATCGGCTTAGCGGACAAACTCGCCAGCGATTGGCGGTTTCGCGAAGACATCCGGGTCTACGATGGTTTTCGCGGCGACGGGCCAGGCATGACGCGGCGAGAACTCGCGCGGTATTTGCAGGCGCGCGGGCACCGCCCAGGGAAGTCCGAAGGCGCGGTCATGCAGGCCATCAGTTACGTGCGGTCACTGCACAAAGACGAAGACGAGGCCGACAGAGACCGAGCCAAACGGGAGGCTATGAAAAAGTAGCGGGGACCTCACAGGGGCTGGCGAACTTCTCTCTCGAACGTTGAAACGTTCAGGAGAAAACCAGTGAACACCACAAACCGATACCTTCGCCGCAGGGGGGTCCTCGATAAGGTTCCCTTTTCAAGCTCGCAGCTTTTCTACCTCG
>CANJXI010000042.1 GCA_947478785.1 Caulobacteraceae bacterium | reverse complement strand
TCGCTGGCCCTGATGGATGCGGGCGTGCCCCTGAAGAAGCCGGTCTCCGGCATCGCCATGGGCCTGATCCTGGAAGCCGATGGCTTCGCGGTCCTGTCCGACATCCTGGGCGACGAAGACCACCTGGGCGACATGGACTTCAAGGTCGCAGGCACCATGGACGGCATCACCTCGCTGCAGATGGACATCAAGATCGCCGGGATCACCGAGGCGATCATGAAGCAGGCGCTCGCCCAGGCTAAGGGCGGTCGCGAGCACATCCTGGGCGAGATGAACAAGGCCATGGAAGCGCCGCGCCACGAGCTCGGCGAATACGCCCCGAAGATCGAGACCATCAAGATCCCGGTGGAGAAGATCCGCGAAGTGATCGGCACGGGCGGCAAGGTGATCCGCGAGATCACCGCCGAGACCGGCGCCAAGATCGACATCGGCGAGGACGGCACGATCAAGATCGCGGCCGCCGAGCAGTCGAAGATCGAAGCCGCCAAGACCTGGATCAAGTCGATCACCCAGGAAGCGGAAGTCGGCGCGATCTACACCGGCAAGGTCGTGAAGGTCGTCGACTTCGGCGCCTTCGTGAACTTCTTCGGCGCCAAGGACGGCCTGGTCCACGTGAGCCAGATCTCGTCCGAGCGGGTGAACAAGGTCTCCGACGTGCTGAGCGAAGGCCAGTCCGTGAAGGTCAAGCTCCTGGGCTTCGACGATCGCGGCAAGACGCGGCTTTCCATGAAGGTCGTCGACCAGGAAACCGGCGAAGACCTCTCGGCCAAGCAGGCGGAAAGCGCCGACGCCTAACGGCTCGAGCCACTACGACATGATCAGGGCGGCCGCGGCGACGCGGCCGCCCTTTTCCTTGGGCGCTTGCGACTTGGCCCGCCACGCCATCGCCTTAATTTTTGCACGGCTTTTGCAGCGTTTACCCTGACGCGGATTTGTTGCGTCGGGGAAATGGAGAGAATTTACTTCATCTCCATTCAAGAACGATGAGGAGTCCATGCAATTAAGCGGAATATCAAACACAAATGTATTGGCTGACCTGAAGAAGCTTATGGCTGATCTTCAGACTCCCCCGGCCAACCCCAGCGGGCAAGACTTGCCGACCGCCCCGGCCGACGGGCAATGCGCGCCGCCCGCAGCGTCGCAGATGGCGCCGACCACGGTCTCCAACCGGTTCGCCGCCGATACCCTCTCCAGCCTCCTGTCCCTGCAGCAGACTTCGTCGAACGACCTGGCGAACAAGCTGATCGGCAAGGTGGATGGCGACGGCGACGGTTCGCTCAGCCTGGCGGAGATCGAGAGCACCCTGTCGGGGGCTCCCAAGTCCGCGTCGGGCGCGGCCGCCAGCGATCCGCTGGCCCAGGCTTTCGCCAGCCTGGACACCGACGGCGACGGCAAACTCAACGCCTCGGAACTGAGCAGTGCGCTGGACACGCTGAAAGCGTCGCACCACCACCACCACCATCGTCACGCGGGACCGGCCTCGGTCGCCTCGGGCGAGACCGCCCCCGAAACCGCGGCGGCAAACAGCGCCACCCCAACGGCTTCGAGCGAAGCCGTCGCCGCGGCGGCCTAGCGCCGGGCGCCACAAGGACCACGCAGCCCCGCAGAATGCGCGGCTGTCCCCGGCGTCCCGGCCTGGCTTGACGCGAACCGGCCCCAACCCTAGCGTATTACTTAAAGACCGATCATGTTACTTGGTAATACGACATGAAAGCGGGTCAAGCATTTGGGAGCTGCGCCGATGTCCGACATCCGCATCCGCGATCTGGGCGAGGACTATAGCTGGGGTTCCCGCGTCGAAGGCCTGGGCTGGCACAATATCCACGACCGGGGCGTCAGGGCCGAGCTGGCGAAGCTGTTCGAGGATCGCGGCTTCCTGGTCTTCGAAGGCATGGAGCCATCGGCCAAGATGCAGGTGGCGCTGAGCGAGGTCTTCGGGCCGCTCAAGGAGCACCCCACCGCCGCCACCAAGCGCGCCGACGACAACATCGCCCCCGGCGTCATCGACATCCACACCCAGCCGCGCGGGGACGACGGGCACTATCATGGGCTGGTCGAGATCGACGGCGTGAAGCTCGCCTCCTTCTCCCCCTGGCACTTCGACCATTCCTACAATGACGAGCTGAACCGGGCCGGCGTGCTGCGCGCGGTGATCCAGGCGCCCGAGCGCGGCCGCACGGGGTTCGCCGATGGGGTCGAGCTCTATAAGGCCTTCGATCCCGAGCTGCGCCGCCGGATCGAGGGGCTGAACGTCATCTACACCCTGGATGTTCGCCTGACGCAGATGCGGTTTGGCCGCACGTTCAAGACCTTCGGCGACCTGGCCTGGCAGATGGGCAATGTCGAGGAGGCCAAGACCTTCCCCCGCGCCATGCACCCGGCCGTGTGGACCCGCGCCACCGGCGAGAAGGTGCTGCACGCGGGCGGCTGGATGGCGGTGGGCATCGAGGGCCACGAGGACCCGGAGGGCGAGGCCCTGTTCGAGGCGGTCTGCCAGGAGGTCAACGCCAAGACCCACGCCTATTGGCACGTGTGGAAACCCACCGACATGCTGATCTGGGACAACTGGCGGATGCTGCACGCGGTGGAGGGCTGCGACCCGAAATACGAGCGCCGGATGCAGCGCACGACCATCAAGGGCGACTACGGCCTCGGCTATTTCGAGGACGGCAAGCGGCCAGGCGAGGTGTACCGCGAGCTGGCGCCGGGCAACCTGCCGGCCTGACGCTCAACCGGCCGCGGTGACGCCGCCGTCCACGAGAAGCTGGATGGCGGTGACATAGTTGGACGCCGCGCTGGCCAGGAACACGCAGGCGCCGGCGATTTCCGGAGGCTGTCCCCAGCGCATCAGCGGACCCCGCGGCGGGTGGTTCGTGTGCCGGTTGCTTTCGGTCCGGAAGCCGCCCGGGATGAGCGTGTTCACGGTGATGCCGTGGCGGCCGTATTCGAGCGCCAGCGCCCGGGTCAGCGAATTTATCGCGCCCTTGGAGGCGGTGTAGGCCGCGTCGTTGGGGATGCCCCGCAGGGACGCCGGCGAACTGACCATGATGACCCGGCCGTAGCCGCCCTTCTTCATGTGCTCGGCGGCCTGTTTCACCATCCGGAAGGGCCCCACGACGTGGGCGTTCAGCATCCCCTGAATCCCGGCGTCGTCGATTTCGCCGATGGGCTTGCGCAGGCGCGGCCCGGCGTTGTTCACCAGGATGTCCAGCCGGCCCTGCTCCTGGGCGATGCGTTCGATGGCGGCGCCGGAGGCGGCCGCGTCGGTGACGTCGAAAGCCGCGACGCCGGCCTTCCAGCCGTGGCCCGCCAGCTCCTGGCGCCGGGTCTCCAGGACGTCGGCCTGCCGCCCGTTCAGGTAGACGAACGCCCCGCACTCGGCCATCGCCGCGGCCATCACGAAGCCCAGCCCCTGGCCGCTGCCCGTCACCAGGGCCACACGCCCGGCCAGGGAGAAGAGTTCGGGAACGCCGGTCGGCGCGGGCGCCAGGGGATAGTCAGGCATTGGCGGTGTGACCTTCCATTTGGCTTCACGGTAGAGGCCGCGACCGGTGGCATCAACACGCCAGGCGGGTTGCGCGGCCTCCCAGGTTTGACCTGACAACGGCGGCACGGGCGATTATCACCGATCAGGCCCTTGGCGTCCGCCGCCGGGCCGCGAAGACCGGACGGAAATCCGGCAGGAGGAATCGCAGGGGGTGAGCGAGGCGCAGGACCTTTCGAAAAAGGTGCTCGCGACCACGGGGCTTATGCTCGCCGTGATGCTGGTGGCGATCGACTCGACCATCGCCAACGTCGCCCTGCCGCACATGCAGGGCGCGCTTTCCGCGTCGCAGGACCAGATCGTCTGGGTGTTGACCTCCTACATCCTGGCCGGGGCGGTGATGATGCCGTTCACCGGCTGGATCGCCCAGAAGGTCGGCCGCAAGAAGGTGTACATGGTCTCCATCGTGGCCTTCGTCTCGGCCTCGGTGCTGTGCGGGCTGTCCGAGACCCTCCCCGAGATCGTGTTCTTCCGCATCCTCCAGGGACTGGCGGGCGCGGGGATGATGCCCCTGTCGCAGGCCGCCCTGCTGGACATCTGGTCCGTCCGGCGGATGGCCACGATGATGGCGATCTGGAGCGCCACGGCCATGGTCGGGCCGATCGTCGGCCCGGCGCTGGGCGGATTCCTGACCGAGCATTTCAGCTGGCGCTGGGTGTTCTTCATCAATGTGCCCGTGGGCGTGACCGCCTTCTTCCTGATCACAACCGCCATGGCGCCCGACCGCGGCGGGCGTGAGCGCCCGTTCGACGCCCTGGGCTTCGCGGCCCTGGTGGTGTTCAGCGCGTCGTTTCAGCTGATGGCCGACCGGGGCCCGACGATGGACTGGTTTCACTCGCCGGAGATCTGGACGGAAGCGCTCTTGGGGGTGAGCGGGCTCTACGTGTTCGTCGTGCATATGTTGACGGCGAAGAATCCGTTCTTCCATCGCGATGTCCTCAGCAATCCCAACCTGCTGAGTTCGGTCGTACTGAGCTTCTCCCTGGCGATGATCCTCTATTCGACCAACGCCATGATGCCGAGCTTCATGCAGAGCCTGATGGGTTACTCCGCCCAGCAGAGCGGCCTGGTCACCATGTCGCGCGGTGTCGGCGCCCTTTTGGGCTTCCTGATCGTGCCCTGGCTGGCGCGCCGGTTCCGGCCCCGGCCGACGATCCTGGTGGGCCTGGCCATCTCCTTCTTCGGCCTCTGGCGCATGGCGCATTTCGACCTGTCGATGACCGCCTCCACGATCCGGTTCGCGATCTTCTTCCAGGGGATCGGCATGGCGCTCATGTCCAATCCGGCCGCCGTGCTCGGCTATTCCACCCTCGACCCGCGCCACCGCACGGAGGCCGCGGTGTTCAGCAACGTGTTCCGGACCCTGGGGGGCAGCCTGGGCATCGCCTCCATGCAGGGTATGTTCGTGGTCGCCAGCGCCACCGCCCACGAACAGCTGGCCGCGGCCATCGCCCCCAGCGATCCCGTGGTCCGCTGGAGCCTGCCCAGCATCCTCAGCGGCGGCGGCCCGCTGGAGGCGGTGAACCTCGAGGTGACCCGCCAGGCCGCGATGATCGGCTACGACAGCATCTTCGCCCGGCTCGCCCTGGCCAGCCTCTGCCTGGCGCCCCTGCTGCTGGTTCTGCGCCCGGCGCGGCCCACGCCCCCACACACCGTCAGGCCGGCCCCCGAGGTGGAGTGAGCCTCGTCCTTGCGTCCCTAGACACCCGCCGCCCAAGGTGCGATTTCAGCAGCAAGGGGCCAAGCCCCATGAGAGACGGTGGGAGGGTGGTTTTCGGATGCTTTTGGTGCTCAGCCCGGACCAAGATCTGTTCCGGGATACGACGGTGCGTCTGCTGGCCGACCGCGCTCCGCTGAGCCGGCTGCGCCAGTTGCAGACCGATCCCGCCGGATACGAACCGGGCTATTGGACCGCCGGCGCCGAGCTTGGCTGGACATCGCTCCTGGTCAGCGAGGCCGATGGCGGCGGCAACCTCAGCGGCGACGGCTTGGTCGATCTTTCCATCGTCGCCTACGAATTCGGCCGCCACGCGGCGCCGGGCCCGCTGGTGGACACCAGCGTCGTGGCCTCGGCTCTTTCCCGCCATGACGGGGAGGCGCTGAAGGCGGCGCTGGGCGAAATCCTGTCGGGCGCGGCAGCGGCCTGCTGCATGGGCGTCACGCCGTGGCAGCCGAACCGCCCCGCCACGATCGATATCCGCAGGGACGGCGACCAGCTGGTGATCAACGGAACCGCCCGCCCGGTGGAGTCGGCGGGCCAGGCGCAATACCTGCTGGTGACGGGCAACGCCGCCGAGGGACCAACCCAGGTCCTGACGCCCAAGGCCGCGCCCGGGATCACCATCAGGCCGCTCAAGAGCCTCGACGTCACCCGCCGCTTCGCCGAGGTGGTGTTCCAGGATGTCCGGGTTCCGGCGACCGCGTTCGTGGGCGCGTACGGGGGCGCCGCGGACGAGGTCGCCCGCCAGGCCCAGGTGGCCGCCGTGCTGCTGGCGGCGGAATCCGTCGGCGCGATGGAGGCGGCCTTCGCCATGACGGTACAGTGGGCCTTCGACCGCTATTCCTTCGGCCGGCCGCTGGCGTCCTACCAGGCCCTGAAGCACCGCTTCGCCGACATGAAGTCGTGGCTTGAGGCCAGCCACGCCATCAGCGACGCGGCCGCCGCGGCCGTCTCCGCGAACGCCGCCGACGCGGCGGAACTGGTCAGCGCCGCCAAGGCCTACATCGGCGAGTACGGCGTCGAACTGGCGCAGGACTGCGTCCAGTTGCACGGCGGCATCGGCGTCACCGCCGAACACGACCTGCATTTCTTCCTGCGCCGCATCACGCTCGACCGCACCCTCTACGGCACGCCGGGCGACCACCGGCAACGCCTCGCAGACATGGCCGTGGGCCGGGAGAAAGCGGCATGAGCGCCGAGATGAACGAGCCCATCGAGGACGTCGAAGCCTTCCGCCTGCGCGCCCGCGCCTGGATCGGCGAAAACATGGGGCCGCCGCAGCGGGGCGACCTCGTCCGCTACTACCCCGACGACGCCGAGGAGCTGGCCGCGGTGACCCGCGACCGGGGGCTGCAGCGGCGGCTGTATGACGGTGGCTTCGCCGGTATCTGCTTCCCGCGCGCCTATGGCGGCCTGGGGCTCACGCCCGCCCACCAGCGCGCCTTCAACGAAGAACTGGCGGGCCGCGAATTTCCGTCGCGGCTGACGGTGCCGACCTTCACGCCCTGCGCCGCCGTGCTGCTCGACTTCGGCACGGAGGAACAGAAGCTGCGCCATATCCCGGCGATCCTGCGGGGTGATGAGATCTGGTGCCAGCTCCTGTCCGAGCCGGGCGGCGGTTCCGACGTGGCCGGCGCGACCACCAGCGCCGTCCAGGATGGCGACCACTGGGTGATCAACGGCTCCAAGGTCTGGACGTCGGGCGCCTGGTGGGGCGACTACGCGCTCTGCCTGGCCCGCACCAACTGGCACGTCTCAAAGCATCAGGGCCTGACCGTCTTCATCGTCAAGCTGCACCAGCCCGGTCTCGAGATCGGGCGGATCGAGCGCCTGGATGGCTCGACCGAGTCCTGCCAGGAATTCCTCACCGACGTCCGGGTCCCGGACAGCGACCGGGTGGGCGACGTCAACGAAGGCTGGGTGGTCGGCACCCGCTGGATGTTCCACGAGCGCGTCGGCCACAACTCGCCGCTGGTGACCATGGCGGCGGGCGCTTTCCGCGGCGGTTCGGGCGAGCCCTATGTGGTGCGGATCGCCCGGGAAGGCGGCCAGCTGGACGACCCGCGCACCCGCGACCTGATCGGCGAGGCGCGAACGCTGGACCTCGTCGGCCGCCACCTGTTGCGCCGCCTGGCGCTGGGTGTTCCGTCCGGCAAGCTGAGCGAGCATTCCCCGGCGGTCGGGCGCCTGTTCGGCGGGATCGCGGCGGTCCGGCAGTCCACCATCGCCTTCGAGATCGCCGGCGGCGCGGCCGGGACCTGGGCCGAGGACGACGGCGCCACCGCCGATGTCGGCATGCGGTTCCTCATGCGCCAAGCGGCCTGCATGGGCGGCGGGACCACCGAGATCTCCCGCAACGTCATCGCCGAGCGCATGCTGGGGATGCCCCGGGAACCCTCGATGGACCGCAACGTCGCCTTCCGCGACGTGCCGCGCGGTCCGCGCCAGACGGCCACGACCGAGGCCTGAGTTCGGCCAGGCCGGGAGAAATCGCGCGTGAAATTCGGTGTCTTCTACGAGCTGCAGTTGCCGACCCCATGGGGCGAGGGCGACGAGAACCGCATCTTCCGCGAGACCCTTGAACACGTCGTTCTCGCCGAGCGGCTGGGCTACGACTACATCTGGGGGGTGGAGCACCACTTCCTGGAGGACCATTCCCTGTCCTCCTCGCCAGCCACCTGGCTGTCCGCCGCCGCGGCCCTGACAAGCCGGATTCGCATCGGACACGGCATCGCCTGCACCCCGCCGAATTTCGTCCATCCGGCGCGGCTGGCCGAGCATGTCGCCACCCTGGATCAGATATCAAACGGCCGGGTGGAATTGGGCACGGGCGAGTCCGCCTCGCGCATGGAGCTGGAGGCCTTCGGCATCGATCCGGCGACCAAGCGCCAGGCCTGGGAAGAGGCGGTCCGGGAAATCTCCAACCTGATGGCGATGAATCCCTACCCCGGCTTCGCGGGAGAGTTCTTCTCCATGCCCTGCCGCAACCTCGTGCCCAAGCCGTTCCAGAAGCCGCATCCGCCGCTGTGGGTGGCGGGCAAGCCCGACCTGGCCGCGCGCCACGGCTTGGGCTGCCTGGGCTTCAACGTGATGAGCGCCGAGACCGCGAAGCGCTCTGTCGACCAGTATTACGCGATGCTGGCCAGCGAATGCGTGCCCATCGGCCACAGCATCAATCCGAACATCGCGGTGCTGGCGACCATGCACGTCAACCGCGATCCCCAGGTCGCCCGTGAGCGCGGCGATAACCTGCGATTCTTCGGCTATTCGGTCGGGCAGTATTACCTGAAGGGCGACGTGAAGCCCGGCCGGATGAACTCGTGGGCGGAATTCCAGAAGACCAGCATCCCGCCGATGGGCGCCGACAACCCGACGTCGGCGATCGGGTCGGTCGACGAGGTGCGTCGCCACGTCCTTGGCCTGGAGGCGGCCGGGGTCGACCAGATCCTGCTGATGCACCAGGGCGGCAAGATGCGGCACGAGTGGAACTGTGAGTCCCTCGAGCTCTTCGCGCGCGAGATCATGCCCGAGTTCCAGGAACGCGAGGCGGCGCGCGAGGCGCGGAAAATGGAGCGGCTCGCGCCGATCCTTGAGCAGGCGATGGCCCGCAAGACCTGGCCCAAGGTCCTGTCGGACGAAGAGATCCCGGTGGTCCAGCCCTATGGCAGCGCCAGCTTTATCCCGACGGCGGCGGACCGGGCCGCGGCCGCGGCGGGCGTGAGCGAGGACACCAAGGGCGCGCTCGGGATCGGCTGACGGTGCAAGAAGCTCGGGGCGGCGTCAGCCCCTGAGCTTCCTCAAGAGCAGGTCCACGTCGCGGGCGATCTGCGGATCCTCGGCCTTCAGCTGCTCGATGCGGCGCACGGCGTGCAGGACGGTGGTGTGGTCGCGCCCACCGAACCGTCGGCCGATATCGGGAAGCGAACGGGTGGTGATCTGCTTGGCCAGCCACATGGCCACCTGGCGGGGCCTGGCCACCGCGCGGGCGCGCCGCTCGGAGATCAGGTCGGCCTGCTTGAGACTGTAGTGCTCGGCCACGGTCTTCTGGATGTGGTCCACCGTCACCTTGCGTTCGCTGCAGGACAGGTGGGGCCGCAGGATGTTCTGGGACTCGTCCAGGGTGAGGCGGGCGAGATCGCCGCCCACGCGGGCCACCAGCGTGTTCAACGCCCCTTCCAGTTCGCGGACGCTGTCGGTGAAGCGGTCGGCCAGGAACTGCAGCACCTCCGGCCGCGCCGAGGGCAGGAAGCCGCCCTGCTGGGCCAGGGTCGCCAGCTTGCGCTCCAGGATGCCCAGACGCAGGCTGCGGTCGGCCGGCTCGATGCCGCAGACCAGGCCTGCCTGCAGGTGCGAGCGCAGGCGCGGCTCCATGTCGGAGAGTTCCGTGGGCGAACGGTCGGCGGTCATCACCACGCGGCGGCCGTCTTCCACCAGGGCGATCAGCGTATGGAACAGTTCTTCCTGCGTCGAAGGCTTGCCGGCGACGAAGTGCACGTCGTCGATCAGCAACAGGTCGGCGTTACGCAACTCGTCCTTGAACGCCGCGGTCTGCTTGTCCTGAATGGCGCGCACGAAGGTCGAGGTGAACCGTTCGGCGGTCAGGTAGACGACACGCTTGGACGGCTCGTTGCGCATGGCCTCCCAGGCCAGCGCGTTCAGGAGGTGGGTCTTGCCGAAGCCGTAGGGGCCGTGGAACAGCACCGGGTTGAAGTGACCGTCAGCCCAGCTGGCCACCCGGCGGGCGACGGCGAAGGCGAATTCGTTGGCCGGGCCGGAGACAAAGCTGTCGAAGGAGAACTTCTCCTGCAGGCCCAGCAGCCGACCCTGGCGCATGGCGACGGGCGGCGCCGCCTCGACCTCGACCTCGAAGACCGCGGGGGTGGCGCTCGGCGCATTGGCCGCAATGGGTGAGGGCGCGGGCGCGCCGGGGCCGCCGGAATCGAACTCCATGCGTGATTTCAGGTCGAGCCGGCGGCCCAACGGATCGTTCTGCAGCCAAAGCTCGCCGATACGCCGCCAGGCATGCCGGCGAATCCAGTCGCGAGCGACGCCCGTGGCGGCCACCAGGCACACCTCGTCGCCGGTTTCGCGCAGCGCGGCCTGGCCCAGCCAGGAGCCAAACGTCGCGTCGCCGAGCTCACGTTTCAGAACCACGCATGTCTTGGTCCAAACCGCCCCGGCCGGTGCGCTCGCCATAGCTCCCGCAACACCCCCGCTCGTCATGATTGCAAACCCCATCCTGCCCACGTCACGGTTCCGGCCCCGCGCCAATCCCGTGCTTTTTCTCAACACACACAGGCTCTTAACCGGCGAACGCTTTCGCTTCGCCGGGCGCCCCATTTTGATCCGGGATCAGATGGAAGACGCCTGCTGGAGGGCCAACACTAGTCGGGCGCCTTGGGCGGTCAACGGTGATTCTTCGCGCTTCCAAGCGATATTTTCGTTGACACCCACCGAGCCCCTTTGCGGCCAAGGGAAACGCGAAATCGGGCTCTGTGCACTGAGAAGATTCGTCGCAGCCGCACCCGTTCGGAGTCCAACATTTGGCACAAAAAACGGCGCCCGCAGGCGCCGTTCTGAACCTCAAATCCGATAGAGGATGTGGGGATCGGACGTCACGTCCGACCCTGGCGAAACGACCTTAGGCCGTGGCCATCTTCTTCAGCTGGGCGGCCAGGCGCGAGACCTTCCGCGAGCCGGTGTTCTTGTGCACGACACCCTTGGTGACGGCGCGCATCAGTTCCGACTGGGCCACGATGAAGGCGGCCTTGGCGGCGGCGGCGTCGCCCGAGGTCAGGGCTTCGTCGAACTTGCGCAGGAAGGTGCGCACCCGCGAGCGGCGGGCGGTGTTGACTTCGGTGCGGCGGGCGATCTTGCGGACCGCTTTCTTGGAGCCGGGCGTGTTGGCCATTCGTAAGTGCTCTCAATACCTATCGCGCCCGGCGACAACCGGGCGGGCAAAATTGGAGGCGCGGATATACGGGAGGAAGGCCGCCCGGTCAACGCACGGCGGACGGTTTCCGGCGGCTATCGTCCCGTGAACTTCGCCGGGCGCTTCTCGACGAAGGCCGCCATGCCTTCCTTCTGGTCGTCGAAGGCGAACAGGGAGTGGAAATAGCGCCGCTCGGTCTTCACGCCCTGGTTCAGGGGAATCTCGAAGGCGGCGTTGACCAGCTCCTTGGCGATCATCACCGCATTGGGCGACAGTCCGGCGATCTTGCGGGCGGTTTCCAGCGCGTTGGCCACCAGGTCGGCGGCCGGCACCACCCGGCTGACGAGGCCGCAGCGCTCGGCCTCGGCGGCATCCATCATCCGGCCGGTCAGGATCATCTCCATGGCCTTGGACTTGCCGGCGAAGTGGGTCAGCCGCTGCGTGCCGCCGGCGCCCGGGATCACGCCCAGGTTGATTTCCGGCTGGCCGAAGCGGGCGTTGTCGGCGGCGATGATGAAGTCGCACATCATGGCCAGCTCGCAGCCGCCGCCGAGCGCAAAGCCCGCGACCGCGGCGATCACCGGCTTGCGGCAGCGGGTGATCCGCTCCCAGTTGCGCGTGATGAAATCCTCGGAGAACACCTCGGCGTAGCTCTTGGACGCCATCTCCTTGATGTCGGCGCCCGCCGCGAAGGCCCGTTCCGAGCCGGTGATGACCAGGCAGCGCACCTTTGGGTCGGCTTCGGCGGCGTCCAGGGCGAGGGTGAGCTCGTCCATCAGCTGACCGTTCAGCGCGTTCAGCGCCTCCGGCCGGTTCAGGCGGATCAGGGTGACGGCGTCGGTCGTCTCGACGATCAGCGTCTGGTAGGTCATGGGCGGCTCCTTCAGCTTGTTCGCCGCCTTAAGGCCCCGTGACGGAATAGCCAAGGGCCCGAAGGCGCGCGGGCACTCCGTCCGGCCCGATCAGGTGACCGACGCCGACCACCACCACCGTGCGTCCGTGGCCTTTCAGCCGTTCGTCCAGCATTCTCGTCCAGCGTTCGTTGCGCTCGGTGACCAGGGTCCTGAACAGGCCGGGCGCGGCCTTGCGTAGCTCCGCCAGGGCCTCGCGGTCGAGGGCGCCCAGGTCGGCGTCCATCCAGGCCTTCACCAGGGTGGCGAACTGGTCGGGGCGGGTCTCCATCTCGCGGACAGTCTGGCGCAAGGAGGCGACCTGCTCTCGCCAGGGCGCCTGGGACAGGATGGCCATCTGTTCGGCCGGGGTCTCGAAGGCCCGCAGCTCCGCCTGGGGCTTCGCCGCCGCGGCGATGGCGCGTTCGACGCCGGCGCTGGGATCGGCCCCGGCCCGGCGATAGGCGCCGCCGGCCAGCGCCACCTCCGCCAGCCACGGCTGCAGGCGATCCAGGACGGCGGGCGAGACATCGTAGAGCGCGGCGACCTTGAGCAGCCGCTCGGCCTCGGCGGGCGGCAGGCGCTTGAAGAGCGACTGGTCGGGGGGAAGCAGGCCGAGCTCGGCCGCCAGCCGCGCCGTCTCGGCCTCAGCGGCGGGGTTGATCGGCAACTCGAACCAGAGGTCGTCCGCCGCCGCCAGCGCCCGCGCCAGGGCTGGGGGCTCCCAGTCGAGGCCAGGTGGCAGGATATGCACCGAGCCGAACAGCACCAGTTCGGAATCCGCGTCACGCACCACCCAGACCGGAGGCTGGGCTCGCGCCGGACCGGACAGGCCTAGCGCCGCCAGCGCCAGCAGCAGGGCGCATGCGCGCCTCATGTCTGGCAGACCGGGCAGTAGAAGGTCGAGCGGCCGGCCTGGACCTTGCGGGCGATGACGCCCGAGCAGCCCGGGTTGGAGCAGGGCGTTCCTTCGCGGTCGTAGACGCGGAAGCGGTGCTGGAAATAGCCCAGGGCGCCGTCGGCCTGGGCGTAGTCCTTCAGCGTCGAGCCGCCGGCGGCGATCGCCTCGCCCAGCACTTCGCGGATGTCTGTCACCAGCCGCTTCAGGCGGGGGAGCGAAATGCGGCCCGCCGCCTTGAAGGGTGAAATCCGCGCCCGGTGCAGCGCCTCGCAGACGTAGATGTTGCCGAGGCCCGCGACGATCCGCTGGTCGAGCAGGAGGGTCTTGGGCCCCTGTTTGCGGTCCTTGAAGGCCGTCTTCAGCCGGGCGGCGTCGAAGTCGTCGGACAGCGGCTCGGGCCCCAGCCCCGCGAACCAGGGGTGCAGGTCGAGCGTCGCGGTGTTGACCAGGCCCATGTAGCCGAACCGGCGGGGGTCGTAGTAGGTCACCCGCGCCCCGGCCTCGGTCTCGAAGACGATGTGGGCGTGCTTGGGGTCCGGATCGGGCGCGTAGTGGAACTGGCCGGGCCGCACCGCGCCCTCGGGCCGCGCGATCTCGAACCGGCCGCTCATGCCAAGGTGCATGACCAGGGTGTCCTCACGGTCCGTCTGGGCCAGCAGATATTTCGCCCGGCGACGAAGCGAGACGATGGTCGCTCCGGTGAGCGTCTGGACGAAGTTGAGGGGTAGGGGAAAACGCAGGTCGGGACGCCGCGCCTCGACGTGGGTCAGCCGGTGGCCTTCCAGCACGGGGGCGAGGCCCCCGCGCACGGTCTCGACCTCGGGAAGTTCGGGCATGGGCGATCCTGTCGATTCCTCCTCTCCCCCGCGAAGCGAGAGGGAGAGGCTGGGAGAGGGCGATGTGTGAGAACGGCTCGCACCAGCGGTCCAGCCAGAACACACAGGCCGGCCCTCGCCCAACGCCCGAGGATTTTGAACGGCCGAGCCGCCCTCTCCTGGCCTCTCCCTCTCCGCTGCGCGGGGGGCGAGGGGAACGGCTTGGCATGCCCGGGATGGCGCGCCAAGGCCCCTCGCGTTATGAGGCGGGCCATGACCGGACCCGCAGCCACCTTCGGCTTCCGCGACGTGGACGCCTCCGAGAAGCCGGGCCTCGTGCGCGGCGTCTTCGACCGGGTGGCCCGCCGCTACGACCTGATGAACGACCTGATGAGCGGGGGCGTGCATCGGCTGTGGAAGGATGCGGTGGCCGCAAGGCTCAACCCGCAGCCGGGCGAGGTGATCGTCGACTGCGCCGGGGGCACAGGCGACATGGCCCGGCGGTTCGCGAAGATGGCCCGGCGCGCCCAGCTTCGCCGGGGCGGGGACGACGCCCGGATCTTCGTCGTCGACTACAACGCCGAGATGATCGCGGCGGGGCGCGAGAAGGGCTCCGAGCCCGAGATTGCCTGGGCCGTGGGCGACGCCCAGGCCCTGCCGCTGCCGGACGGATCGGCGGACGCCTATGTGATCGCATTCGGTATCCGCAATGTCACCGACGTGCCGGCGGCGCTGCGGGAAGCCCGCCGTGTGCTGAAGCCCGGCGGGCGGTTCCTCTGCCTGGAGTTCTCGCGGCCGGTCACCGAGGCGCTACAGCGGGCCTATGACGCCTATTCGTTCAAGGTGATCCCGGAGATCGGCGCGCGGGTCGGCGGCGACCGCGACGCCTACCAGTACCTGGTGGAGAGCATCCGCCGCTTTCCGGACCAGCGCACGTTCGCGAGGATGATCGGAGAGGCCGGCTTCGGGCGGGTCGAGTACACCAACTTCACTGGCGGCGTGGCGGCCCTGCATTCGGGGCGGGCCGTATAGCGGAATGAGCGGACCCGCGGCATTCGGCCGGCTGCTCGGCGCGGGCTGGAGGCTGGCGCGCAACGACGCGCTGCTGCCGCGCGAGCTCGAAGCCCTCTACACGCCGGGCCTGCGGGCGCTCTCCCGGGCGCTGCGCCTGTTGGCGAGCGGCGAGGGGCGCAAGGGCCGGCCGGGCGAGCGGCTGGCGCGGTCGCTGGAGCAGATGGGGCCGGTGGCGATCAAGCTCGGCCAGCTGCTGGGCACGCGCGGCGACATTTTCGGCGCCGCCTTCGCCGAGGACCTTTCGCACCTGAAGGACCGGCTGGCGCCGTTTCCGACCGCGATCGCCCGCGCGCAGATCGAAAGCGAGCTCGGCAAGTCCATCGAGGACCTGTTCTCGGACTTCGGTGAGCCGGTGGCCGCCGCCTCGCTGGCCCAGGCTCACGCGGCTGTGCTGCTGGATGGCCGCAAGGTCGCCGTGAAAGTGCTGCGGCCCGGCATCGAGCGCCGGATCTATGACGACGCCGAGGCCCTGACCCTGGCCGCGCGGCTGGCGGACCGCTGGATCCCACGCGCGCGACGGCTGGAGCCGGAGGCCTTCGCGGCCACCGTCATCCGCGCCAACCTGCTGGAGCTCGACCTGCGGCTGGAGGCGGCGGGCGCCGACGAGCTGGGCGAGGTGATGGCCCGTGACGGCTACATGTCGGCCCCGAGGATCGTCTGGGCGGGCGTCGGCAAGCGGGTCCTGACCATGGAGTGGGCGCAGGGATGGCCGCTTTCCGATGACGCGGCCCTGGTCCAGCCGGGCCTGGACCGCAAGGCGCTGGCCGACAACCTGACCCGGGCCTTCCTCGCCCAGGCGCTGGATCACGGGGTCTTCCACGCCGACCTGCATGAAGGGAACCTGTTCGTCGCCGCGCCGTCCCAGGTGACCGCCGTGGACTTCGGCATCCTCGGACGTCTCGGGCCGGCCGAGCGGCGCTACCTGGCGGAGATCCTGCTGGGCTTCCTGGAGCGCGACTACGAGCGGGTGAGCCGGGTCCACTTCGAGGCCGGCTATGTGCCGGAGCGCCACAGCGTGGCCGCCTTCGCCCAGGCGCTCAGGGCCGTGGGCGAGCAGGTGTTCGGCCGCGCCGCCGCCGAGATCCCCATGAGCCGGGTGCTGACCCAGCTCTTCGAGATCACCGCGCTCTACGACATGCGCCTGCGGCCCGAACTGGTCCTGCTGCAGAAGACCATGGCGACGGTCGAGGGCGTGGCGCGGCGCATCTATCCCGAACACAACATCTGGGAGGCGGCCGACCCGGTGGTGCGCCGCTGGATGCTTCGGGAGCTTTCGCCCGCCGCGCGGGTGCGGCGCCTGGTGGAGGACGCGACGCTCGCCCTGCGCAACTTGGCCCGGATGATCGAGACTCCGCCGGCCGGGACTGTCGTCGAGGCGCCGGGCGAGCGGCGGCTTGGCGCGGTCGCGGGGTTCGCGCTCGGCGCCCTGGTCGCGGGCGCGGCCTTCCTCGCGGCCCTCCTGCTACGGTAGGACCGCCCGCACCTCAGGCGTTGTCGTCGTCGCGGGAGCGGCCAGACCGCGCGGTCTGGCGCTTATCCTCGCGGTCCTTCTGCTTCTGCCAGTAGGCGGGGCCGTCGTCCGGCTTGAACATGGTGCGGGGGGCGCCGTCCTTGCTGGCGACCGCGAAGACGTTGCCCGTGGGGTCGTAATAGAGCGTGTCGCCGTTCTTGCGCGTGATCGTCTGGGTGCCCTTCGGCGGGTGACCGACGAAGGCGTGGGCCTTCTGCACGAACTGGTCGACGGTGCGGGCGCCGAAGGCCTCGCCATTGCGCTCGAAGGCGCGCTGGGCGCCGTCCTCGGCGGAATTCCTGCGGCTGGCGGCCCACATGGGCTTGCCGTCCTGGGCGACCGGCACGGCGTCCTTGCGGTGATCGACGCCGGACGCATCGTCTGTGAAGCTCGACGATCGCTCCGGCGCGGCGGCGGTCGCCATCTGCGCGCCAGCCGCCTGCTGGCGCACGGCCGAAGGGCCGTTGTCACAGGCGCTCAGCAGCGCCAGCGCCGAAATCCCCAGCGCCAGAGGCAGCGCCGTCCTCAATCCAACCATCGTTCTCATCTCCCGGAACAGCAGGGTTGGAACGAATAAGGAACACAGGTTTTTGGGGTTGTCGAGTCTTTCCAGCGAACAAATGACGAACAATTTGCCGGATTTGTCCGGCGCGGCCATCTGGCATAAGGCTGTCGCGCGTCAACGAGGGGCTGAACGCCTTGGACGGTAAGCGAATTCTCCTGATCGTCGGCGGCGGTATCGCCGCCTACAAGGCCCTGGAACTGACCAGGCTCCTGCGCAAGGCGGGGATCGCCGTGCGGCCGATCCTTACCGAAGCGGGCGCGCGGTTCGTCACGCCGTTGTCGTTGGCGGCGCTGGCCGAGGACAAGGTCTACGCCGACCTCTTCTCGCTGACGGACGAGGCCGAGATGGGCCATATCGAGCTGTCCCGCTCGGCGGACCTCGTGGTGGTGGCGCCGGCCACCGCCGACCTGATGGCCAAGGCGGCCAACGGCCTGGCCGGCGACCTGGCCTCCACGACGCTGCTGGCCACCGACAAGCTGGTGCTGATGGCGCCGGCCATGAACGTCCGCATGTGGGAGCATGCGGCCACCCAGCGGAACCTCGCCATCCTGAAGGCCGACGGCGTCCAGTTCGTGGGTCCCGACGAAGGGGCGATGGCCTGCGGCGAGTACGGCCCGGGCCGGATGGCCGAGCCCGCCGCCATCCTGGAGGCGATCCTGGGCGCCCTGGCCCAAGGACGCTCGCTCGCCGGGCGCCGCGCCATCGTCACCGCGGGGCCCACCGCCGAAGCCCTGGACCCGGTGCGGCTGCTGACCAACCGTTCGTCGGGCAAGCAGGGCTACGCCATCGCCGCCGCGCTGGCCGCCCTGGGCTGCGAGGTCACCCTGGTGTCCGGGCCGACGGCGCTGCCGGCTCCGGCCGGCGTGACGCGGGTGGACGTGGAGAGCGCGCGCGAGATGCTGGGCGCGTGCGAGGCGGCCCTGCCGGCCGACATCGCCGTCTGCGTCGCCGCCGTCGCCGACTGGCGGCCCGAGACCCTAGGCGGTCACAAGATCAAGAAGGCCGCCGGCGCGCCGCCGCCGATCGTGCTGACCGAGAACCCCGATATCCTCGCCACTCTGTCGCGGCATGCGCGCCGTCCTCGCCTGATGGTCGGCTTCGCCGCCGAGACCGACAACGTCGAGGCCAACGCCAGGGCCAAGCTCTCGAAGAAGGCCTGCGACTGGATCGTCGCCAACGACGTCAGCGTGGCCGGGACGATGGGGGGCGACGAGAACGCCGTGGCCATCGTCACGGGGGCGGGAATCGAGCGATGGGAACGGATGGCCAAGGGCGCGGTGGCGCGCCGCCTGGCCCAGCGCATCGCCGAGGACTTCGCTTGAGCCCGACCATCCCGATCGTCCGCCTGCCGCACGCGCAGGGCCTGCCGCTGCCGGCCTACGAGACCGATGGCGCCGCGGGCATGGACCTGCGCGCCGCCGTGCCGGAGGATGAGCCGCTGGTGCTGCGCCCCGGCTCGCGCTTTCCCGTGCCCACGGGCCTGGCCTTCGCCCTGCCGCAGGGCTTCGAGGGCCAGGTGCGGCCGCGCTCGGGCCTGGCGGCCAAGTCGGGCGTCACCTGCCTCAACACGCCCGGCACCATCGACGCCGACTATCGGGGCGAGGTGAAGGTGATCCTGATCAATCTGGGCGAGGAGGACGTGACCATCCGGCGCGGCGACCGCATCGCCCAGCTGGTGGTGGCCCCGGTGGTCCAGGCGCGCTGGGCCGAGGTCGAGAGCCTGGAGGAGACCGCGCGCGGCGCCGGCGGCTTCGGGTCCACCGGCGGGCGATGAACGGGCCTGAGGGCAAGGCCCGGCGCCTGCTGCTCCGCCGGCTGAGCCTGGCGGAGGCGGTCGGCCTGGCGGCGGTGGTGATCGCGGGCCTCGGCTACTGGGACACCCACCGCGCGCGCACCCAGGAGGAGCGCGACCGGGCCGCCCAGGCCCAGGCGCTGAAGGCCGAGGCGCAGAAGGGGGCGCAGCGTCTGACCTTCCTGCTCACCGCGACCCCGCAGGGCTCCGGCGACTGGCTGCGGCTCGCTCCCGCGCACGCCGAACAGGTGATCCAGACCCAGACGCTGGTCTTCCCGACCGAGGTCCGCGCCGATCCGGTCGAGACCACCGGCAATCCCCGCATCGAGCAGGGCTGGTTCGCCGCCGGCCTCGACAAGGCCGAGAAGGCGCGCGGCCGCGGTTCCGAGGAGGTCCAGGGCCGGCTGCCCGTGGGGGTCACCACGGTGTTCATCGAGGACGGCCAGACCCGGACCGACCGGGCGGTCTACCGGATGGGCTATGCCCTGCACCCCCGCATCCTGCGCGGCCCGCGTATATCGCTCGAAGGCCTGTCCCTGGTCCAGGTCGCCGCCGGGGACCCGCGGGCGGCCGTGGACGACCTCTGGCTGCGCCAGGCGCCGCCGGAGAAGAGCGCCCCTCGGGTCGTGGAGCGCTGATTTATTGAAGACCGTCATGGCCCGGCTCGGGCGGGCCACCCATGATCTCCGCCTTGCAAGGGTCGATGTGGCCGCGCCGCGACTCCTACGGCCGAACCTGTGTCCATGGGTCGCCCGGACAAGCCGGGCGATGACGATCAAAAGGAATGGGCGGATCGCAAGCTAGGATTACGGCCGCATCTCCGGCGCCGTGAATCCCCGGACGTTCTCGTCGATGGCCTGGGCGAGCGCCAGGGTGCGGGCGTCGCCGCCGGTGGGCCCGATCAGCTGGACGCCGACCGGCAGGCCGGATGCGGCGAGGCCGGCCGGGACCGTGGTCGCGGGCAGGTGCAGCGCGGTGGCCAGCGCGATCCAGTTCAGCATCGCGGCGTAGGGGATCGTCTCGCCGGTCGACAGGGTCAGGGTGCGTTTGGCGAAGTCGCGGTGATTGTGCGGGAAGGCCGCCACCGGGGCGATCGGGGCCATCACCACGTCGAAGCGGTCGAACACCGGCGCCACCTCGCGGCGCAGGCGCTGGCGGACGGCGTCGGCGGCCAGCCACTCGCGGTGGGTGGCGGTGTAGGCCAGGGATATGGCGGCGGGGGAATCCGGCGCGGCGCCCCTGGCCATCGACCAGCGCGCCCAGCCGCGCATCCGCTCCATCCGCCGGATCATGGCCGGCGGCATGTCCGCGCCGACAATCGCGCCCAGCAGGGTCTGGTAGGCGGGCATCAGGGTCCGCATGGGCGCGGGCGCGGGTATCGGCGTCACCTCGGCGCCGGCGCCCGCGAGCTCGGCCGCGAAGGCCTCGATCGCCGCGCGCACCTCAGGATCCAGCGGAAAGCCGGGCTCGGCGAGCCACAGGCCGATGCGCGCGCCCTTCAGTTCCATGGGGGCGGCCTTGGCCGCCATCGGGCCGTCCTCCAGGACCGACAGCAGGAGCCGCAGGTCGCGGGCCGAGCGCGCCATCGGGCCCACCACGTTCAGGTCGCGCTCCGACCAGGAGCCGGGGCTTGGGGGCACGTGCCCGTGCTGGCTGACCAGGCCCCAGGTGGGCTTGTGGCTGAAGACCCCGCAGAAGCTGGCGGGGACGCGCAGGGAGCCGCCGATATCGGACCCGATCTCCAGCGCCGTCACGCCGGCCGCCAGCGCCGCCGCCGCCCCGCCCGATGAGCCGCCAGGGGTTCGCGCCGGATCCCAGGGATTGCTGGTGGTTCCGTAGAGTGCGTTGAAGCTCTGCCAGTCGCCGGCCATCACCGGGGTGTTGGTCTTGCCCCAGATCACCGCGCCGACGTCCCGGGCGTGGCGCACCACGGTGGCGTCCTCGGCCTGCCGGAGGCGCAGGGCCTCGACGCCGGAGGAAGCCGGCAGGCCCACCACGTCGAAGGTGTCCTTGACCGTCATGGGCAGGCCGGCCAGCCGGCCCATCGGCTCGCCCCTGGCGCGGAGTTCGTCGATGGCCCGCGCCCGCTCCCGGGCGCGCTCGACGCTGGTGGCGACGACCGCGTTCAGCGTGCCGTGGGTCGCCTGGTGGCGGGCGAGCGCCGCCTCCAGAAGTTCGAGGGAAGAGATCCGGAGCGCGGTCAACGCCGAGAGCTGGTCGGTGGCGTCTCGCTTGAGAATCTCGTCCATGCTCAGCGGCCTTTTGAGAAGCCCAGCACGTCCTGCATGTCGTAGTGACCGGGCGGGCGGCCCGCCACCCACACCGCGGCCGCCACGGCCCCTCGGGCGAACAGGCCGCGGTCGCGGGCCGAATGCGACAGCGTCAGGATCTCGTCGTCGGCGGCGAAGGTCACGCTGTGCTCGCCGACGATGCCCCCGCCGCGCACCGACGCGAAGCCGATGTCGCCCGTGCGCCGGGCGCCGGTGATGCCGTCGCGGCCACGGCTGGCCACGTCCGACAGGTCGACGCCCCGGCCCCGGGCGGCCATCTCGCCCAGCATCAGGGCGGCGCCCGACGGAGCGTCGATCTTGTTGCGATGGTGGGCCTCCAGGATCTCGATGTCGTAGGCCTCGGGGCCGAGGATTCGCGCCGTCTGCTCCACCAGGCCCATGAGCATGTTGAGGCCGAGCGAGAAATTGCCGGCCCTCACGATGGCGATCGTCCGCCCCGCCCCGGCCACGGTCGCGATCTGGGCGGCGTCGAACCCGGTGGGCCCGATCACCAGGGCCGGCCCGCCGCGCTGCGCGCAGAGGGTGGCGAGCGCCGCCGAGGCGGCCGGCAGGGTGAAATCGATGACCACGTCGGCCGCCGCCAGCGCCGCGTCCTGTGAGACCAGGCCCTCGCCGGCCAGGCCCGGCCGGTCGAAGCGGGCGGCCAGCGACAGCCGCGGATCGGCCGTCACCGCGGCGGCGACCACCTGGCCCATGCGGCCGAGCGCGCCGGCAATGGCGATCTTGATGGGGGCGTTGGGCAGCGGAGTCTCTCCGGCGGTGGCGGCCCGTTACTCTCGCGAGCCCGCCCCCCGGGTCAACGGGAAAGCTAGGCGGGCTCCGCCGTCAAGGCCGCCCGGAGCACGGCCATGGTGGTCTTCTGGAAGCTGGGGCGGGCGTTCAGGCGGGCCAGCCAGCCCTCCAGGGGTGAGCCCCTGAGCAGTTCCGCCCCCTCCGGCGCCATGGCCAGGAAGTCGAAATGCGGGCCGGCATGCAGGTCGGCGAGGGTGACGGTCTCGCCCGCCAGGAAGGGCTTGCCGTCCAGCACGGCTTCCAAGGCCACGATGCAGGTCCGCGCCATGGGCATGGCGGCGGCGATCGCGTCCTCGTCAGGCGGCATGCCGAACATCGGCTTGACCACGCGGTTGAAGGCTATGCTGGCGCTGATCGAGGGCATGACGTAGCAATCGACCACGCCGATCGCCTGGTTCATCCGCGCCTGCGCCCTGGGCTCGGACGGGGTCAAGGCCGGTCCGTCGAACGCCTGATCGATGTAGCGGAGGATCGCCTGGGTCTCGTAGAGGATGAAGTCGCCATGCTCCAGGGCGGGGACCCGGCCGAACGGATGGCGGGCCAGATGCGCCGGCGCCTTGGTGTCGGGCGCGCCGAGCGCCGCGAGGCGCCAGGCCACGCCCTTTTCCTCACAGGCCGCCAGCGGCGCGCGAACGTAGGGGCTGCCTGGGACGCCGTGGATCACGATGCTCATCGAGGTCTCCGTTGGGCGGGCTTCTCCGCGTCTTGAAGCTTCTCCCACGATGCGGATTTCGTCCAGGCGGCGGCTTGGCGATAGGGGGCGCTCGGGGCCATCGTTGCGCCCGGTGGGACCCCAATCGCCACGCGCGTCGAGCGGCCGGCCCGTGGGCGTGTTCCCCGGCCTGGGCCGTGGATGCGACCGCGACGAACCGGCCCGGATTGGCTAAGGTTGTTTCAGGGGCCCGGCGTCTGTAGGTTGGTTCCTTCTCATCAGCCCGCGCCCGAAGGACCCGCCGCCGCCATGAGCGACGCCGAGAAACGAACCTTTACCGACGAGGAGGCCCTCAGCTTCCACCGGTATCCGACACCCGGAAAGATCGCCATCGCGCCGACCAAGCCGATGGCGACCCAGCGCGACCTGAGCCTGGCCTATTCGCCGGGCGTGGCCGTGCCGGTGCTGGCCATCGCCAAGGACCCGGACCTCGCCTACGAATATACGTCCAAGGGCAACCTCGTGGCGGTGATCTCTAACGGCACGGCGATCCTGGGCCTGGGCAATCTGGGCGCGCTCGCCTCCAAGCCGGTGATGGAAGGCAAGGGGGTGCTCTTCAAGCGCTTCGCCGACGTCGACGCCATCGACGTGGAGGTGACGACCACCGATCCCGACGAGATGATCACCGTCGTCAAGAACATCGGGATCACCTACGGCGGCATCAATCTCGAGGACATCAAGAGCCCCGACTGCTTCCGGATCGAGACCGAGCTGCAGGAACTCCTCGATATCCCGGTGTTCCACGACGACCAGCACGGCACGGCGATCATCTCGGCCGCTGGCCTGATCAATGGCTGCTTCATCACCGGCCGCAAGGTCGAGGACGTGAAGGTGGTGCTGAACGGCCCGGGCGCCGCCGGCATCGCCACCCTCGAACTGCTGAAGTCCATGGGCGTGCGGCCAGAGAACTGCATCGCGGTGGATTCGAAGGGCGTGCTCTATCGCGGGCGCACGGATTCCATGAACCAGTGGAAATCGGCCCACGCCATCGAGACCGACAAGCGCACGATCGCCGACGCCCTGACCGGCGCGGACTTCCTGATCGCCACGTCCGTCAAAGGGGCCATCACCCAGGACCTGGTGAAGCTGATGGCGCCCAACCCGATCATCTTCGCCATGGCTAACCCCGATCCGGAGATCACCCCGGAAGAGGTCTACGCCGTGCGGCCTGACGCCATCGTGGCCACCGGCCGCAGCGACTATCCGAACCAGGTGAACAACGTCCTGGGCTTCCCCTACATCTTCCGGGGCGCGCTCGACGTCCGCGCCCGCCGCGTGAACATGGAGATGAAGATCGCCTGCGCCAACGCGCTGGCCATGCTGGCCCGCGAGGACGTGCCGGACGAGGTCGCCGCCGCCTATCACGGCACGCAACTGAAGTTCGGGCCCAAGTATATCATCCCGACGCCCTTTGACCCGCGGCTGATCTGGTACATCCCGCCGTTCATCGCCCAGGCGGCGATGGACACCGGCGTGGCCCGCAAGCCGATCGAGGACATGGACGCCTACCGCGCCTCGCTGGCGCAACGGCTCGACCCCTCCGCCGCCTTCCTGCAGAAGCTGCAAGGCGCGGTCCTGGCGGGGCCGAAGAAGCGGGTGGTGTTCGCCGAGGGCGAGGAGCCCAGCGTGATCCGCGCCGCCTACGCCTTCCAGAACGGCGGCCTGGGCACGGCGCTGCTGGTCGGCCGCGAGGACCTGGTGCACGAGAACATGCGCGCTTCCGGCCTCGACCCGGCCGAAGCCAAGCTCGAGATCGTCAACGCCCGCATCTCGGACCGCAACCCTGACTATGTGGACCACCTCTACGGCCGCCTGCAGCGCGAGGGTTACCTCCGCCGCGACGTCCAGCGGCTGATCAACCAGGACCGCAACACCTTCGCCGCCGCCATGGTGGCGCTGGGCGACGCCGACGCCATGGTGGCCGGCGTCACGCGCGCCTGGGACCACGTCCTGGAAGAAGTTCAGAGGGTCATCGATCCGGCGCCGGGCGGCCGGGTGATCGGCATGAGCGTGGTGATGGCCAAGGGCCGCACGATCTTCATCGCCGACACCAGCGTCACCGAGATGCCGGACGGCGCGGCCCTGGTCGAGATCGCCAAGGAAGCGGCCCGCTCGGTCCGCAGTCTGGGCTACGAGCCCCGGCTGGCGTTCATGAGCTATTCGACCTTCGGCAATCCCATGGGCCTGCGCACCGACCGGGTGCGCGAGGCCGTGGCCACGCTGGACGCCGATCCCACCGTCGACTTCGAATACGAGGGCGAGATGCCGCCGGAACTGGCCCTGGAGCCGGCGTCGCGCATGAACTATCCCTTCATGCGGCTGACCGGGCCGGCAAACGTGCTGATCATGCCGGCCATCCACTCCGCCGCCATCTCGACCCAGCTGATCGAGAGCCTGGGCGGGGCCACTGTGATCGGGCCGATCCTGCTGGGCCTGTCGAAGTCCGTGCAGATCACCCCGCTCTCGGCCTCGGTCTCGCGCATCCTGCAGATGGCGACGGTCGCGGCCTTCGATCAGACGCCGAAGGCGGCGGAGTCCTGATGCTCGCCGGGTCCTGCCTTTCAAGCTAGGGATCGCGCGCCGTCGGGGAACGGGCGATCCGTCGTCCACCCCGTCTGGATTGCCTGATGACTGTCTCCCTCGGCATTGATTTCGGGACGACCAATACGGTCGTGGCGCTGGCCGACGCCGCCGGTCCGCCGCGCCTGGTCAGGTTTCCGGCGCCCGAGGGCGAGCTCTTCGCCTTCCGCACCTGCCTGTCCTTCCATGCGCCCAGCGAGACGCGGTCCGAGCGCACCATCGCCGCCGGGCCCTGGGCGATCGACGCCTATGTGGAGGACCCGGCCGATACCCGGTTCATCCAGTCCTTTAAGAGCTTCGCGGCCTCCGAGAGCTTCAGCGAGACCCAGATCCTGGGTCGCCGCTATCGCTTCGAGGACCTGCTCTCGACCTTCCTACTCAAGGTCAGGAGCTACGCCGGCGCGGGCATGGCCACGCTGCCCGACCGGGTGATCGTGGGACGCCCGGTGACCTTCGCGGGCGGCGCGCCCAAGGAGGACCTGGCGCTGGAACGCTACGAGACCGCCTTCAGGCGGATGGGCTTCTCCGAGATCCTCTATGCCTATGAGCCGGTGGGAGCGGCGTTCTTCTTCGCCCGCGAACTGGACCACGACGCCACCGTCCTGGTGGGCGACTTCGGCGGCGGCACCTCGGACTTCTCGATCATCCGCTTCGAGCGAGAGGCGGGCGAGATTCGCTCGATTCCGCTGGGCCGCTCGGGCGTCGGCGTGGCCGGCGACGCCTTCGACTACCGGATCATCGACAACCTGGTCTCGCCGGCGCTCGGCAAGGGTTCCAGCTACGAGAGCTTCGGCAAGGTGCTGCCGATCCCCAACCGCTACTATTCGGCCTTCGCCCGCTGGGACCAGCTGGCCTTGATGCGCGCCAGCCGCGATATGCGCGAAATCCGCCGCCTGGTCCGCGAGGCCGTCGAGCCCGAGAAGATCGCGCGGCTGGTGGAGACCCTGGACGAGAACCATGGCTACCAGCTCTATCGCTCCGTCAGCCGCCTCAAGGAGGCGCTGTCGCGCGACGAGGCCGCCGAGTTCCGCTTCGAGGCGGGGTCGATCTCGCTGAAGGGCCAGGTGCGGCGGGCCACGTTCGAGCGTTGGATCGCCCCGGAGCTCGGCCTGATCGAGACGGCGGTAGACGCGGCGCTGGCGGACGCGGGACTGGCGGCCGGCCAGATCGATCGGGTGTTCCTGACCGGCGGCTCGTCCCTGGTTCCGGCGGTGCGCGCGATCTTCCACCGGCGCTTCGACAGCGACCGCATCGAGACCGGCGCGGAACTGGAATCCATCGCCTCGGGCCTTGCGCTGATGGGCCGCGAGCGCGATCTCGGGCGCTGGACGACGAGAGCCGGGTCATGACCGCATACGTCGCCCTGTTGCGCGCCGTGAACGTGGGCGGCACGGGCAAGCTGCCGATGGTCGACCTCGCCGCCATGTGCGAGGCCGCAGGCCACGAGGCGGTGAAGACCTATATCGCCAGTGGCAATGTCGTCTTTACGAGCAAGGGGACGGAAGGCGCCGTGAAGGCCGACCTGGAAAGACGCCTCGCCGACTACGCGGGCAAACCGGTCGGGGTCATCGTGCGGACCGCCGCCGAAATGGTCGCCGTGCGCGACGCCAACCCGTTTCCCGATGCGCCGGGCGCCCGCGTACTGGCGATCTTCCTGGATGCCGCGCCCCCGGCCGACGCCGCGGCGAAGGCCGTGAACCAGGCGGAGCATGAGGAAATCGCGCTGGGGCGGCGGGAGATCTATGTTCGCTACGACGAGGGCATGGGCGCCTCGAAGCTGCGCATCCCGGCGGCCAAGGCCGGCACCGGTCGCAACATGAACACCGTGGCCAAGTTGGCCGACATGGCGGGGGCTCTGGAATGATCCTGATCGGCCAGTACGACAGCCCGTTCGTCCGCCGGGTGGCTATCGCGCTTCGGCTCTACGGCCTGGCCTATGAGCACCGGCCCTGGTCGGTGTTCGCCCAGAGTGACGAGATCGCGGCGTTCAACCCCCTGAAGCGCGTGCCGACGCTGATCCTCGACGACGGGGCGGTGCTGCTGGAAAGCGGCGCCATCCTCGACTGGCTGGACGAGCTGGCCGGGCCGGACCGCGCGCTGATCGCCGAACGCGGCCTCGAACGCCGCCAGGCGCTGCGGGTCTGCGCGCTGGCTTCGGGTCTCGCCGACAAGGCCGTCAGCCTGGTCTATGAGCGCGCCGTCCACGAGCGCGCCACGCCGGTCTGGATCGCGCGCTGTCGCTCGCAGATCGACGGGGTGCTGGCGGCCCTGGAGGCCGAGCGCGCCGGCCGGTCGGGCCCCTGGTGGTTCGGCGCGCAGATCAGCCACGCCGACATCGCCGTAGGCTGCGTGCTGCGCTTCCTAGCCGAGGCTCACCCCGACACCATCGATGCGGCGCGCTGGCCGGCGCTGGCGGCGCACTCAAGGGCCTGCGAGGCCCTGCCGGACTTCGCGGCGGTCGTGCAGCCCTTCTACGTCGCACCGCCGAGCGCGTAGGGCCTGAGTCCGCCCGTCACCAGGCGCCCGTTCCTGAATCTTAGAGACGCGCAGGCGTTGCGCATGATGTGTTCCCTATTTGTTCTTGACGACCCAGATGCCTTCTGGCACGATGGAAACGCGTTGATCGTTGCGCCACGCCACCCGGCTCTCTGAGCGGACACGGCGAGGGGCACGTGCGCAACCCCGATGATTGAACGACAGCGATCCGTTCGCTGAGACCGTCCGCCTACGTGGCCGTAGGCCTTTTCGATGCGAGGAGCACACCTATGCCTGACACATCCATCGACCCCGCAAGCCTGACGGGCGAAGCCCTCGTCAAATGGTTCCAGAGGTCGCCAGCTGAAGTCGAGCAGGAACGCCAGACGGCCGCCGCGAATCGCTACCAGACCTCCTTCTACGGCTCCCAGACGCCGACCGGCTCCGTTGTTCAGCCCGCCGCCACACGGGCGCGGTCTTCCAATTCCAACGCCGTCCCTCGCCCGGCCCCCGCACCGAGGCCTAAGGCAAACCAGACGATCAACTACGGCGCTCTGCGTGCGCCGGCCCCTTCCGAGCAGGACCTGGCGGAGCTCCGCAGACAGCAGGCGGCGTTTGCCGATACGACGCGGAAAATCGATCTGCAGAACGCTTGGTTCGCGGCGCCGGTGCTGGCCGCGCCGCTCGCGGTCATGGGCCTGGAGGGCGCGGCGGCGTGGGCGGGGCGCTCGGCCTTGCCCGAGATCGAACAGGCGCCGTTTCAGTTCGTCAAACGTGATCCGTACCCGCGGGTGGGCGACAACTGGGCGACGCGTGCTGGCCGTCGAGCGCATCGTCGGTATGAGGACACCGTCGAACGGAAGCCCGACTGGGACTACGAGCCGAAGGTGGAGAGGGAGGTTGGAAGACCTCTAAAGCCTGACATTGGGACGCCTCAGCGTAATCCTGCGTACCCCAAAAAACGCTACTATCTTGAGTTGAAACCAAACACTCCCACGGGGCGCGCTGCAGGCGCGCGGGCGGTCAAGAAGTATTTTGACGCCACCGGTCAAAAAGTGCGGGCGATCTATTACAACCCCAAGGATTTCATATGACCCGCAAGTCCTATGTGGTTGCCCTTGATGAGGTACTTGCCCCGATGGGTTTCAAGCGCACCGAGAAGCAGTGGTCGCGCGTCGTTGGGACGATGCAGGAAGAAGTCTCTCTGCAGTGGAGCCAATTCGCAGGCACCACGGCAAATCTTTGGAGTAAGGACCTAGCGACCGAGGAATTGCTGCGCCAGGCGATACCGTGGAAGCGTACGGCGCTCCTCGCGTCGATCGATCGGATCGGTGAGTTGATGAGGGGCAACGACCGCTGGTGGAAGAACGATCCCAACGGCCCCGCCGAGCTTGCTGAGGCGATCCGAGTCCACGCCCCCCCGTACTTTGAAGGAAAGCGAAGCCTCGAGGACCAAGCGAGGCTATTTGGTCGAGCCGAGCCCCGGTGGATGCCAAGCGGTACGGCCAGCCGCATGTATCTCGCCTTGACGCTTTACCGCATGGGCGAGCTTGAGGAGGCCTGCGCAGCGCTGCGGGGCCCGCCCCCCAGGACGGCGCCGACCTCCTGGGTGGCTCAGGCGGAGAGCGTGCGGAAATGGCTTGGCTGTCCGCCGTGGTCGCAGCCGTAGGACGACGCTGGCTCGCCTATCGATGGCGAAGCTTTACCGCCCCGTCTTCCGCAGCGTCGGCGAATCCAGGTCCAGTTCGCTGGCCGGGATGACCTCCAGGTCGGGGCGGCGGGTCTTCAGGTCGGCGGTGAAGGCCTTGGCGTCGCCGGCTACGATCACGCTGGCCTGGGCGGGGTCCATTACCTTGCCGGCGAAGGCCTGCACTTGGCCGGCGTCGACGGCCTCCACCTTGGCGGTGTAGCGGGTGATCTCGTCCAGGGGCACGCCGTAAAGCGCCAGGTTGCCCAGGATATCGGCCAAGCCCCCGGTGGTCGCGAGGCTGCGGCCGAAGCCGCCGACCAGCACCGATTTGCGGGCCTTCAGCTCCTCCGCCCCGGCGGGGGCGGCGGCCAGGGCCTTCATCTGCTCGCCCATCAGGTCGAGAACCTGGGCGGCGGACTCGTTCTTGGTCTGGGCCGCGACCCGCAGGGAGCCCGAGGTTGCGTTGGCCGAGAGGCGCGAGGTGGCGCCGTAGGAGAGCCCGCGCTTGACGCGGATCTCCAGGTTGAGCCTCGCCGAATAGCCGCCGCCCAGCACGGTGTTGGCGACGATCCCGGGGTAGTAGTCCGGGTCGTCGCGGGCGATGCCGGGCTTGACCATGGTCACCGCCGCCTGGCCGGTTCCGGGCAGGTCGATGGCGAGCGCGCGGGGATGGGCGGCCGGCGTGATCCTCGGCGCCTGGGGCATCGGGCCCGAGGGCCTCGCCCAATCGCCGAACGCCGCCTGGGCGAGCGCGAAGCCCTGCTCCGGGGTGATGTCGCCGGTCAGCACCAGGATGGCGTTGTCGGGCCGGAAGTAGTGGCCGTGGATCGCCGCCAGGTCCGACGTCTTGAGCCGGGCGATGGAGGCCGGGGTGCCGGAGGCCACGTGGCCGAAGGCGGTGCCCGCGAACACCACCGGGGCGGCGGCGAAGCCCGCCACCTGGCCCGGTTCCTGGTAGGCGACCTGCAGACCGTCCAGCGCCTGGGCGCGCTGGCGCTCCAGCTCCTCGGCGGCGAAGGCCGGGTTCCGCGCCACGTCCGACATGATCGCCAGGGCGGCCGAAAGCTTGTCGGGCATGACGTTCAGGGTGACGGACGAGGTCTCAAGGTCGGCGCCGGATTCCAGCGTGGCGCCCAAGGCCTCGACCTGGCGGGCGATCTCCCGCGCCGAGCGGGTCTTCGTGCCTTCCGTGAGCATCCCGGCGGTCATGCCGGCCGCGCCCGACAGTCCCGCCGGATCGGCCCAGCCGCCCGCCTTGACGGTCAGGTCGGCGGTGACCAGCGGCAGGTCGGAGGAGCGGGCGACGATCACCCGCAGGCCGTTGGCCAGCGTCCGCTCGGCGGGCTGCGGCAGGACCGGGGCGACGGGGGTTCCGATGGGCGGCGCCGCCTGGCGCTCGCCCTCGGGCGCGAGCGTGAACACCCGGCCCGTGAAGGCGGCCGCCGCCCGGGGCGGCGCGGGCGGCGCGGCGGCTACCTCGCCCTTCGGCCGGTCGGTCTCGGGCCGGTAGCGGATGGTCATGCGCGCGGTGTCGGTCAGGTAGGTCCTGGCTACGCGCTGGACGTCGGCGGCGGTGACGCCTTGCAGGTCGGCGAGCTCGGTGTTGGCCTTGGCCGCGTCGCCCTGGATCCTGAGCGCGTAGCCCAGCGCGAAGCCCCGGCCGTCAATGGTCTCGCGTTCGCGCAGCTTGCCGGCGACCAGTTCGTTCTTGGCCTCCGAAAGCTCGGCCGGCGTCGGCGGGGCGTCGCGCAGGCGTTTCACTTCGGCCAGCAGGGCGGCCTCGACCTGCGGCAGGGTGTGGCCCCCGGCGGTGATGGCGCCGACCACGAAGCTGCCGGGCTGTTGCGGCAGGTCGGCGCTGGAGAAGATCTCGGCGGCCACCTGCTGGCGATAGACGAGGCTGTCGTATAGCCGTGACGACTTCCCCGCCGATAGGATCGCATCCAGCACCTTCATGGCCGGGGCGTCCTTGTCCGACGCCTTGACCCCGAGCCAGGTGATCGCCACGGCCGGCAGCGGCACGTTGGGGCCGTAGCCGTCGAACACGCCCGGGGCCGTGCGGCGGGGCTCGACGGCTGTGACCCGCCTGATCGGCCTGGCCGGACGCTTGATGGGGGCGAGGTACTCGGCGATCCAGGCGTCGAGCCTGGCCTCGTCGAAGTTGCCGACCACGATGAGGGCGGCGTTGTCGGGGCGGTAGTAGGCCTCGTGAAAGGCGCGCACGTCGTCGATCGTGGCCGCGTCCAGCTCCTCGATGGAGCCGATCCCGGGGCGCTTGTAGGGATGGGTGGTGTAGCTCGCCTGCGGCACATAGAGCGCGAACAGCCGACCGTAGGGCTCGGCCAGCACCCGCTGGCGCAGTTCCTCCTTCACCACGTCGCGCTCGGACTTGAAGTTGGCGTCGTCGATGACCAGCGTCCCCATCCGCTCGGCCTCCGCCCAGATCAGCCGCTGCAGGTGGTTGGCCGGGACGACCTCGTAGTAGTTGGTGAAGTCGTCATAGGTCGACGCGTTGTTGAACCCGCCGACGTCCTCGGTCAGCCGGTCGAAGCTCTCGGCGGGCAGGTCCTTGGTGGCCTTGAACATCATATGTTCGAAGAGGTGCGCGAAGCCGGAGCGGCCCTGCGGATCGTCCTTGGACCCGACACCGTACCAGACCTGGACCGTGACGTTGGGCGTCGTGCGGTCGAGCGAGGTGAAGACCTGCAGGCCATTGGGCAGCGTCCGCTGCTTGTAGACGATCGGCGGGACCTCGGCGGCCAGTCCGGCAGCCGGCGCGGCTATCAGCAGAATGGCGGCGAGGCTGGCGGCCCGGGCGGCTCGGAACATGGAAACGTCCCCTTCAACTGGTGGAAAAGACCCTTAGCACCGCTCGGTTGCGCTGAAAGCTTACCGCCTTGTCATCTTACCCGGGAGTTCGGCGTCCAGGATGCGTCAGGCGGGCCTTTTCCCTAAGGTTAAGGTACGCTCCGCATACGACCTTGGCCGTCAGCGCCCTTGCAGGAGGGCTCTGCGAATCCGCAGAATGGGGCGATGTTCGACTGGAATGACCTGAAGGCCTTCCTGGCCGTGGCGCGCGGCGGCTCGACGCTGGCGGCGTCGAAGTCGCTTGGCGTCAACCAGACGACCGTCGCCCGGCGCGTCGAGGGCCTGGAGGCCGACCTCAAGCTGAAGCTTTTCGAGCGTGGCCAGTCCGGCAGCCGGCTGACCGAGGCGGGACGCGACCTGCTGGCCGAGGGCGAGAAGGTCGAGCGCGCGGCCCAGGTCTTCGAAAGCCGCGCCAAGGCTCACCAGCGCGGCATGGCGGGCTCGATCCGCATCACCTGCATAGAGATCGTCGCCAACATGACGGTGACGCCGGCGATCGCCGAATTCCGCCGGGCGCACCCGGAGGTGCAGATCGACCTGATGGTCACCGATCAGGCGCTGGACATGGAAGCCGGCGAGGCCGACCTGGCGATCCGCGTTGACCAGACCCTGCGCTCGTCCAACCTCGTCGCGCGCAAGCTGGTGGACTACCAGTTTGCGCTGTTCTGCAGCCGCGACTACGCCGAGCGGATGGGTGTCCCGGCGACTCCGGCCGAGCTGGCGGACCACGACCTGATCGGCGGCGATGCTGGCCTGGACAACATCCCGGCCATGCGCTGGATGGTGGAGCAGTCGGGCGGCAAGGCGCCGGTCACCCGCTCCAACTCCATGTCGAACCTGGTGCATGTGGTGAACGCGGGCCTCGGCATCGCGCCGTTGCCCTGCATCGTCGGCGACGCCGATCCCAGATTGGTCCGCTGCTCCGAGATCATCGCGCCGGCCATGGTCACCTCGTGGATCGTCACCCGGCGCGAGCTGAAGGACACTCCCCGGGTCCGCGCCCTGATCGACTTCCTGGTCCCGTACATCCAGGCCGACATGAAGACCCGCCTGGAGCACATGCGCCAACTGCGTGAACAGAGCGCCGCCAACGAAGGGGCGCCCCAGGACATGTCGAAGCTGAGCCCTTCCGCCTGACGCGTCAGGGCAAGGTGTCGCCCCAGCCCAGCCGCCGCGCGGCCGCGTAGGCCAGCTTGTCGCGCCGGGCCACGAAGCGCTGCTCCAGGCCCTCGGGTCCGCAAAGCTTGAGGTCGATGCCGGGCTTGCCGGCGCGCGGCGGGGCGAGGATGCGGGGGCCACGGGCGTCCATCACGACCGATGGCCGGGCGGCCAGCAGATAGGCGAACCGCTCGTCCTCGAAGGGGACATCGGCGCCCTTGGCGAGGCGATGGTCGCGGCTGCGGGCCAGGCGGATGCTGAAGTGACACCAGTCGGGCGCCGCGAGCGGGCATGCGGCCTCGTGCGGACAGGGCGCGACGATCCTGGCCCCGGCGGCGATCAGGCCCGTGCGCGCGGCCAGGATACGGGCGTAGCCGGCCGGGGTGCCGGGCTCGACCAGCGCCAGCACGCCCTCGGTGGCGGCCCACAGGGCCTGGACGACCGTGGCCTGGGCGTTCGGCGCCAGTTCGGCCAGGACGTAGCTCGCCACGGCGAGGTCGGCGGCCGGCCAGTCGGCGTGGATGGTCAGGTCGGCCTGCTTTGCCTGGGCGGCCGCGAGCGGGGTACCCGCCGCCAGGCGGGCGGCGAGCGCCAGGAACGCTGGATTGGAATCCACCCAGGTCGCGGTGGCGATCCCCATCCAGGTCGCGTGCGCGGCCCAGCTCGCGCCCCCCGTGCCCGCGCCGACGTCCAGCACACGGCCCGGGCGGAAGGCCGGCGCCATGCGCGCCGCCTCGGCGAACACCGCGGCGCAGGCCGCGTAGGTCGCCGGCAGCCGCGTCAGGGCGTAGGCCAGCGCGTCGTCGGCCTCGCGGATCACGCCGGCCGAGGGCTTGCCGGCCCGGTAGGCCTCGGAGGTCGCCCGCGCCCGGTCGGCCAGGCCCTTGCGGGGGACGCCTTCCAGTTCGCGGTCGATGGCGGCGCGCAGGGCGGGCGGCAGGTCGCTCACGGCGTCCGCGCCAGGGCGTCAGGCGGGCGCGCGGGTCTTCACCAGCGCGTCCAGAACCGAAGGATCGGCCAGCGCGGAGCCATCGCCCAGGTGGGTCAGGTCGCCGGCCGCCACCTTGCGCAGGACGCGGCGCACGAGCCGGCCCTCCTTGCCGCGCGGCATGGCGTCCACGAACTGCACCACGTCCGGCGAGGCCGCCGGCCCCACCTCGCGCCGCACCAGGCCCTTGAGGTCGGCCTCCAGGACGTCGTTGGCCCGGGCGCCGGGCTCGACCACCACAAAGGCGTAGATCGCCTCGCCCTTGTGCGGGCTGAGGTAGCCCACGACGGCGGCTTCGCTGACGCTGTCGTGGCTCTCCAGCACGCGCTCGATCTCGTCGGCGTCGATCTTTCCACCGCCGGCCACCTGGATGATGTCCGGCGCCCCGTCGTCGGCGCGATTGCGGACCAGGTCGTCGACGACGCTGGGATCGGCCAGGGTCGAGGTGTCGCCCAGGTTGCCGATGTCGCCCTCGGCCACCTTCCGCAGAATGCGGCGCATGATCTTGCCCGAGCGGGTCTTGGGCAGGCCCGGCGCGAACTGGATCACGTCCGGCGAGGCGAAGGGCCCGATCTCTCGGCGCACCCAGTTGCGCAACTCAGGCTCCAGCGCCGCCGACGGCTCCACGTCGGCCTTGAGCGTCACGTAGCAGTTGATGCCCTGGCCCTTGAT
>CANJXI010000041.1 GCA_947478785.1 Caulobacteraceae bacterium | reverse complement strand
TGCATCATCGCCGTCGCACCGGCCGCCGGCGTCGTGGTAGTCCTCTTCATGGCGTTGCCTTTCTTCGTGGAATCAGCACCCCGAGCCTACCGGCTCAAGGCGGGCAACGCCGACCCCCTCCTATTTCAACATTCCTCGGGACATCCCCCCATTCGGCGCACGCACTGCACGTTTCGCGCCGTACCGAACCGGCGGATTCGACCGCTAGCCCAGGCCCAAAACGACGTTAGCGCGAGGTTAAGCTGGAGCGCAACATGACTCGCCTGAAAGGAGAGCTGATGCGCAGTTCGGCGAATTGAAAGACAGCTTCACCGTGAAATTTCGCGACAAAACAATCATCTGGAGAGCTGATCTGATTTGATCGGGAAGATAGCATTTCTGCAAGCGCGAGGCTTGCATTCCGCCGTCGCGAGCGCTTCCTGTCGGGGCGGTCGCGCCGCGTTGGAGGGGACACCATGACGCTCAGGGAAACCGCGATCCTCGGCCTGCTGGGCTTTGGGATCTGGCTGTCGGGAGCGGTCATGTTCCGCGTCGGCGGGGCGTTCCTGTTCGAAAACGGCTGGCCGATCCTGGCGGCCAGCGCCGTTGGGATCGCGTTAAGCGTCTGCCTCCTGCTGAGCAGCGTCATGAGCTGGCGCAAGGCGCCCGCGTCGCAATCCGTGACCGTCGCGGTCGTCATGACCCTGCCCGGCCTGTTGGGCGACGTGGCCTATATCCTCAACTTCAGCCGGATCACCGGCCTGCAGCCGGCCACGGCCGGGCCCTTCGCCGCGGTGCTGATCTTCGGCACGGCCGTGCTCTTCGCCTATGCGCTGGCGCGGCAGACCGTCGTCTTCACACCGCCGCCCGCCCTGCACTGACGCTTGCCTCGCGAGCGCGTGCGGCTCAGAAGACGCTCGGGCGCGCGCCGCCCGCCATGGCGACAGACGGACACCCCTTGAGCACCGACGACCAATTCCAGATCGCCATGGTCCGTCGCCAACAGCGGCTGGTCTGGGTGCGCGTCCTGCGGCTGGCGTTGCCCGGCATGGCGGCCCTGCTGATCGTGGCCCTGCTCGGGCAGGCGCTCTGGCGCACGGTGATGAGTCTGCTGCACCCCGCCCCGGCCGTGGCCGAGCAGGGGATGCGAATGGCCAGGCCCGAGTTCTCCGGCGTCGGCCGCGACGGCAGCCGCTACCGGCTGACCGCCCAGTCCGGCGTCCGCGACACGACCGACGACAAGCGGATCCTGCTGCAGCGGCCCGTCATCACGGTCAGCCGCACCGGTCAGGCCGACACCCACACCCTGGCCGATCACGGGGTGTTCCGCGAGGACGACCGGACCCTGCGGCTGACCGGCAACGTCCAGGTCGAAGGCGCGAGCGGCTATCAGTTCGCCACCAACGACGCGGTCATCGACACCGCCACCGGCAAGGTCATGGGTCAGGCGGTGCAAGGCCAGGGCGCCTCAGGCCGGGTGCGATCGAACAGCTACGCCGTTTCCGACAAGGGCGACCGGATGGTCTTCAAGGGCCGCGTCCGCGCCCGGATCAATGAGCACTGAGCTGACAAGCGACCGCCGGCGGAGGAAGGTCTGCTTCCTGTTCATCGCCCAGGCGCACCAGGTGCTGCACAGCCTGCCGATCGCGCTTGCCCTGGCGCGCGGGTGGCCCGAGTTGGACATCGAGATCGCCGCCACCTCCTCGGCCCAGCTGCGCTATGTCGCGGACCTGACCGGCCGCCTCGGCGCGCCGCCCCTGAAGCTCCGCCTGCTGGGCCCCGCCTGGCTGCGCTCGCTCCACAGGCGGGGGGCCTCCATCCCGCCCAAGGCTCCTATGCTGGTGGCCAACGCGGCGGCCCTGGCCGCCTATGACGCGATCGTCACCCCCGAACGCACCACCTCGCTGCTGCGCTCCATGGGCCTGACGCGGCAGACCCTGGTCTACACCCAGCACGGCGCCGGCGATCGCGGCGGCGTTTTCGAGCCCCGGCTGGGCCGCTTCGACCTGGTGATGTGCTCGGGGCCGAAGCTCTACCGGCGGACTGTCGACAACCATCTGGCGAAGCCGGAGAATTGCGCGGTCGTTGGCTATCCGAAATTCGACATCGTCGAGGCCCTGCCGCCCAGCGAAACCCCGCCCTTTTCGGCTGTCCGGCCGATCGTACTCTACAATCCGCACTTCAAGCACGGCATCGGTTCGTGGCCCGACCAGGGCCTGAAGGTGCTGGAGGCCTTCGCCGGCGATTCCCGCTTCAATCTGATCTTCGCCCCGCACATCCGTCTGTTCGACGGCGATCCGCGGGCCCGGGCCGCCCTGGCGCCGTTCGCGCGGGCCCCCAATATCCACGTCGTCCTGTCCGGCGAGGCGATGATCGACATGACCCTGACGCGGGTGGCCGACATCTATCTCGGCGACGTCTCCAGCCAGGTCTACGAGTTCCTGCGCACGCCAAGGCCCTGCGTGTTCATCAACGCCCATGGCGTCGACTGGGAGGGCGACGAGGACTACCGCTTCTGGCGCTTCGGTCCCGTGGTCGCCGAGGCGTCCCAGGTGCTGGACGCGGTGGAGCGCGCGCGCGCCGACCACGCCGGCCTCTATCTCGCCGATCAGCTCGCGGGATTCGCCGAGACCTTCGACCTGCGGGCCCGCGCCTCCTCCGACCGCGCCGCCGAGGCCATCGTCGCCGCCATGGACCGGAGGGCCGCGCCGTGAGCGAACGCTCCCGCCTCGGCCGGATCCTCGCCAACGCCGGCGTCCTGCTGGGCGGGCGCGCCGTCAACGCGGTGATCAGCCTGGGCTACCTGGCCATCGCCGCGCGATTCCTCGGCGTGCGCGAGGTCGGCGTCCTGATCCTGATCAACGCCTTCGCCGAACTGGTCGGCGAGGTCGTCAAGTTCCAGTCCTGGCAGACGGTCCTGCACTTCGGGGCCCCGGCGCTCGCGGCGGACGACAGGCCACGGCTGCGGCAGGTTGTCCGGTTCACCCTGGCGCTCGACCTGGCGAGCAGCATCGCCGGCGTCGTCATCGCCGTGGCCGCGGCCCTCCTGATCGGCGGCCGGCTCGGCTGGACCCCGGCCGACGGACCCGGCGCGGCCGTCTATTGCCTTTCGATCGCCCTGATGGTCCCGGCCACGCCCGTCGGCCTGCTGCGCCTTTTCGATCGCTTCGACCTGATCGCGTTCCAGGCCCCGATCAGCTCCGCCGTGCGGCTGGTCGGCAGCGGTCTTGCCCTCCTGCTTGGCGGATCGCTGGCGCTGTTCCTTGGCGTCTGGGCGCTCGGCACGGCGGCGGCCTTCCTCTACCTGGTCGCCGTGACGGTGGGCGAGATGCGGCGGCGCGGCCTCCTGGCCGGCTTCCGGTGGCGCGGTCCCCTGTCGGCGGGCATGCCGGGGGCCTGGCGGTTCGCCTGGGCGACGAACGCCAGCGGGACCCTCGACGTGGCCTTCACCCACGCCATCACCCTGATGGTCGGCGCCCTCGTCGGACCGGCGCCCGCCGCCCTGTGGAAGATCGGCCGGCAGGTGGCCGACGCGCTGGCCAAGCCCGCGCGGCTGCTGGTCCCGGCGCTGTATCCGGAACTGGCCCGGCTGCACGCCCTGGGCGGCGAGCGCGCGATGCGCCGCCTGGCGCTGCAGGTCGGGCTGCTGGGCGGCGGAGTGGGCACGCTGCTGCTGGCCGTCACCCTCATCGCCGGCCGCCCGCTGCTGACCCTGGTGATGGGGCCCGCGTTCGCGGGGGGCGCCACGATCATGACCTGGCAGGTCGCCGCGGCAGTCATCGGCATCTGGGCCGTGCCGCTTGAGCCGATGCTGATTTCCCTCGGACGGCCGGGCGACGTGGTGCGGGTGCGCCTGGTGGTTTCCGTCGCATTGCTGGCCGCCCTGCCCGCCACGATCGGGCGTTTCGGCCTCGACGGCGCCGGCGCCGCCCTGGTTGCGGCGATGGGCGGACTTGCGGTCGGCATGTTCATCATGCTGGAAAGAGACCGCGCCCGGGTGCGGCGCGACGAATCCACTCGAACGTCCGGCGCAAACGATCCAGCGCAGGCCAAGGCCCGTCCGTGATGATCCTTCCGACTGCCGCCGACCGCGCTCTCAGGCTCGCCGATTTCGCGACGCTGACCGAGGCGCTGGACTACGCCGCCACCGGCGCCACGGGGGTCAGCCTGCACTCCATGCGCGGTGAGGTGGCCGAGGCCCTGTCCTACGCCCGGCTGGCCGAGGAGGCCCGCGCCATCGCCGGTCGGCTGCTGGCCGTGGGCCTGGCGGCGGGCGACCGGGTCGGCCTGATCGCCGAGACCGACGGCGACTTCCTGCGCGCCTTCTTCGCCTGCCAGTACGCCGGCCTGACGCCGACGCCGCTGCCCTTGCCCGCCCCGCTCGGCGGCCGGGAAGCCTATGTGGCCCAGGTCGGGCGCATGCTGGCCGCCGCCGAGGCCACCGCCCTGCTGGGTCCGGCCGCCATCACCGCCTGGATCGCCGAGGCGCCGCCCGTCCCACTCCGCTTCGTGGGCGTGATCGCCGACCTGCCCAAGGCCGCCGCGTCCGCCCTGCCCGCGATCACCCCCGACGACCCCTGCTACCTGCAGTTCTCCTCGGGGAGCACCCGCTTCCCGACCGGCGCGCTGGTCACCCACCGCGCCCTGATCGCCAACGCCCAGGCGATCATCCGCCACGGGCTGCAGGTCCGCCCGCGGGACCGGGCGATCTCCTGGCTGCCGCTCTACCACGACATGGGCCTGGTGGGCTTCGTGCTGAGCCCGCTGGCCTGCCAGATGTCGGTCGACCTGCTGCCGACCGGGGCCTTCGTGCGCCGCCCGCTGCTCTGGCTGGAGCTGATCGGCCGCAACGGCGCGACCATCTCCTATAGCCCGACCTTCGGCTTCGAGCTCTGCGCCCGCCGCGCCGAGGCCGCCGGCGTCGAGGGCCTGAACCTCTCAGGCTGGCGGATCGCCGGGCTGGGCGGCGACATGATCCGCACCGGGCCGCTGGTCGAATTCGCCAAGCGCTTCGCCCCCGCCGGCTTCTCGGACAAGGCCTATGTGGCCAGCTACGGCATGGCCGAGGCGACCCTGGCGCTGACCATGGCGCCGCTCGACCGGGGGCTGGGCGTCGAGACCCTGGACATCGGCCGCCTGGAGCAGGACCGCCTGGCCGTGGCTGGCGACGCCCAGGCCCGCACGCGCGACTTCGCCCGCTGCGGCCCGCCGCTGCCCGACCATGAGCTCCAGGTTCGGGACGAGGACGGCCGGCCGCTGCCCGAACGCGCCGTGGGCCGCATCTTCGCCCGCGGCCCAAGCCTGATGCAGGGCTATTTCCACCAGCCGGAGGAGACCGCCCGCGTGCTCTCGGCCGACGGCTGGCTGGACACCGGCGACCTGGGCTTCCTCGACCTGGGCGAGATCGTGCTGACCGGCCGCAGCAAGGACCTGATGATCGTCAACGGCCGCAACATCTGGCCGCAGGATCTTGAGTGGACCTGCGAGGCCGAGCTCGCGGTCCTGCGGAGCGGCGACGTGGCGGCCTTCTCGGTGCCGGGCCAAGAGGACGAGCAGGTGGTCGTCCTCGTCCAGACCCGCTCCAGCGATCCCGCCGTCCGCTCGGAACTCTCCGCGGAAGTCGGACGCGTCCTGCGCCAGCGCCACAGCGTGGAGGCCGAGGTGCGGCTGGTCGGCGCCCACGCCCTGCCCCAGACCTCCTCGGGCAAGCTCAGCCGCTCGAAGGCGCGGCTGGCCTACCTGGCGGGCGCCTATGACCTGGAGCGGGCCGGGGCGTGAGCCCAGGCGTCCAGCGCCTGGTCGCCATAACCGGCGCGACGGGCTTCCTCGGCCAGCACCTCGTCCGCGCGTTCGCCGACGCCGGCTGGCGCGTGCGGATCCTCGCGCGCCGCGATCCGGTCAGCCCGTTCTGGGTCGGCCTGGACCCGGAGGTGATCTGCGGCGACCTCGCCGACGAGGAAGCGCTCCGGCGCCTCTGCGAGGGCGCCGAGGTGGTGGTCCACGCCGGCGGGCGGATCGGCGGCGGCGAGCCCGGGCTGCGCCGCGTCAATGTCGAAGGCGCCCGCCGCGTCGCGCGCGCCGCGCGCGCCGCCCAGGTCGGCCATTTGCTGCAGATCTCCAGCATCACCGCGCGCGAACCCCAGCTCTCGCCCTATGCGGCCAGCAAGCGGGGCGGCGAGGACGCCGTCCGCGCCATCCTGGGCGGCGCGGTCACCGTCGTCAGGCCGCCCGTCATCTACGGCCCTGGGGACCGCGAAACGCTTCGGCTGTTCAGGCTGGCGGCCCTCAGTCCGGTGCTGCCGGTGCTCAATCCGGCGGCACGGATCGCGATTGTGCACGTCCAGGACGCAGCGCGTCAGATCGTCACCTTGGCGCGGTCGCAAATATCGGGCGTGGTCACCCTGTCGGACGGACACCCTGAAGGCTATAGCTGGAGCGAACTGATGCAGGCGGCCGCGGAAGCGGCCAAACGACGCGTACAACTGATTCGCGTACCTACTGCGGCGCTCTATGTCATTGCTTTCTTAGAAGGTTTCAAGAGTAGCTGGCGCGATACGGGCGCCGTGCTTACATTCGGCAAAGTCAAGGAACTGACACACTGGGACTGGGGGCTTGATTCGGATGAGCGCGCGGGAGGCGCGCAGGCTTCGGAGTTCGATCTCAGATCGGGATTTCAGCAGACAATCGGCTGGTATCGGTCAAAAGGCTGGCTTTAGGGGCGCATCCGGACGAAATCCCTTACGATTGTGTCGTGTGGGCGCTACGGGGAGTTGGGGAATTTGGGGGTAATTCAGATGGAGTCCGTCACCGATCTGACGGTCCGCCAGATCGGCCGGACCGCCGGCCAGGTCATGCAACGCAATGTTGAGGTGACCGCCGCGACCGACATCGGCCGCGATCTGGGCGTCGATTCCCTGACGCTGATGAACATCGTGATGGAATTGGAAGACGTGTTTGAGCTTTCGATCCCGCTGGATCGCCTGGCGGATGTCGAAACCGTTGGCGACCTGGCGGCTCTGATCAATCAATTGCGAGTGAGGACGTAGCATGGGGCTTTTGGACAAGCACAAGGCTTACGCCGACCGCTATCAGACGATCCGCGACGCTGGCGCCGATCCGTTCAATATCCGGTTCGAGCAAGTGACCTCGCCGACGGAGGGCGTGGTCAATGGCCGTCGCACCATCCTGCTCGGCACCAACAACTACCTGGGCCTGACCTTCGATGAGTCCTGCATCGAGGCCTCCAGCGCGGCGCTGCACACCCATGGCACCGGCACAACCGGCAGCCGCATCGCCAACGGCAGCTTCGGCGAGCACCTGGACCTGGAAACGGCGATCGCCCGCTTCTACGGCAAGCAGCACGCCATGACCTTTACCACCGGCTACCAGGCCAACCTCGGCCTGCTGTCGACCCTGGTCGGCCGCGGCGACCACCTGCTGCTCGACGCCGACAGCCACGCCAGCCTCTACGACGGCGCGCGTCTCGGCCACGCCGAGGTCATCCGCTTCCGCCACAACGACCCCGACGACCTGCGCAAGCGCCTGAAGCGCCTGAAGGGCTCGCCCGGCAAGCAGCTGATCGTCGCCGAGGGCATCTATTCCATGCTGGGCGACGTGGCCCCGCTCAAGGAATTCGCCGAGGTGAAGCGCGAAATGGGCGCCTACCTGCTGGTCGACGAGGCCCATTCGCTGGGCGTGCTCGGCGAAAAGGGCCGCGGCCTGGCCGAGGCGCAAGGGGTCGAGGACGACGTCGATATCATCGTCGGCACCTTCTCCAAGAGCCTGGGCGCGATCGGCGGGTTCTGCGTCTCCGACATGGCCGACTTCGACGTCATGCGGGTGGTCTGCCGCCCCTACATGTTCACCGCCTCGCTGCCGCCCGCCGTGGTCGCCTCGACCATCCAGGCGCTCAACGTCATCGAATCCCAGCCGCAGCTGCGCCACCGGCTGATGTCCAACGCCCAGCGGTTCTACGACGGGCTGAAGGCGCTGGGCTTCCACGTGGGCCCCAATTGCAGCCCGATCGTCGCGGTCACCATCCCCGACGAGCCCAGGGCCATCGCCGTCTGGAAGGCGCTCCTCGAAAAGGGCGTCTACCTCAACCTCGCCCTGCCCCCGGCCACGCCGGACGCGCGGCCCCTGCTCCGCTCCTCGATCAGCGCCGCCCACACCGTCGAACAGCTCGACCAGATCCTGGCCGCCTTCGCCGAGGTCGGCGCCGAATACGGCCTGCTGGTCGACGCGCCCCTGCAACGCGCGCGGGGCTAAACCAATCGTCATGGCCGGGCTTGTCCCGGCCACCCAGAAACGCAGGCGATCTCAGGGTCCCTGCGGGTGCGCCGCTGCGCGATCTGCGGCCTCTGTGTGTCTGGATGGCCGGGACAAGCCCGGCCATGACGTTCCTCAAATAATATCCACCACCCGAATTGGGGGCGGAGCCTAACCCCGCGACCGCCAGACCCGCCAGAGCACGCCCGGGCCAGCCAGGATCGGATGGCGTTCCCGCCAGGGCGTGACGGCCACCGCGACGCCGGTGTGGCGCTCGATCTTCCAGGCCGCGTAGCGCGCCGCGCCCTCGAAGGTGAAGGCTGCCTTGATCAGGCGCGCGATGTTCAGGGGCCGGCCCAGGGCGCGGCGCAGTCGCCAGGCGCGCACCCTGCGCTTCCGCTCGGCCGCTGTGACCGACGCCGCCAGAACGCCCTCGCCCGACACCTCCACCACAATCCCGGACGCCCGCCACGCGGCCGGCAGGATCGCGTCATACCGGCCAGGATCGACCGCCAGCAGGGTGTCGGCCCGTCCCTGCCGCTCGACCCTGAATTCGGCCGCGTAGGTTTCCCGGAACAGGGCGCGCCAGAAATCGAGCGGCGCGCCGCTCGCCGGACCCAGGGCCAGCGCGAAACCCGCGGCCGTCTTCACCGCCTCGGCCACCGCCGCCGCCACGGCGACCCGGCTCTCCGGACCGTCGCACCAGACCAGCGCGGAAGGCTGGACGAACCGCGTCCAGACGGTGGTGTCGAGGCCCGCGCCCCCGGCGGCGCGCCGGAACTGCGCCAGGGTCATGGTCGCCACCTTCGCCCGCAGCACGCCGTCCGGGTCGATCAGTTCGCGATAGCTCACGTCCGGCCAGAGCGCCCTGCTGGCCAGACCGCGCACGCCCGTCGGCGGCGCGTTGGTCAGCACATAGAAGTCCAGGACCCCCTCCCGATCGCCGGTCCGCAGCGCCGAGCCGTAGAACAGCACCGCCGCGACGCCCTCCGCTCCGTCGGCCAGCGCGGCGCCGAACCGGGTCGCGATCTCCGGCGCCGGCGCGGCCAGTTCGCGCCCGACCAGCGAGGCCAGGTCCTCCGTCATGGCGTCAGGAACCTGAGCAGCGGCCCTTCGGTGATGGTGAACTCGCCACCCGGATAGGTCTCTCCGTCCAGCACCACCGGGCCGGCCAGGGAGAGGCCGAGCCTGCCCGCGTCGGCGCGCCGATAGCCGTGGGCCGCCAGCCACCGGTCGTCGCGGCCCCACAGCACCCGCGGCAGCGCCCTTACCAGCCGCCGGGGCGGGGCGTCGATGTCGAGCACCTTCAGCCCGTGCCGCGACGGCCCGAACGGCCTGAGCGCGAAGGGCAGGCGCTCCAGCGTGGTGGCCATGGTCGCCAGCCGCGCGCCGGCCCGGGCTGGCCCGTCGTCCAGGCTCAGCGACAGGGGTTGGCCGCCGCGCCACGCGCCCTGCTCCCTGCCCGCCACCACCTCGGCGATCGCGCCCACCAGGGTCAGCGCCACGGCGGCGTTCTTGAACACGCCCCAGCGGTGCAGGTCCTGGGCCATGTCGATGGCCTTCACGACCCCGGCCGCCCCGAGCAGGAACCCCCGCAGCGGCGTGGCGTCCGCGCGCTCGATGTGCAGCGGCGATCGCAGCCGGATCCGCGACCCGTCCCGCACGGCCGCCGCCAGCGCCGCGTCCAGCGTCCAGGCCTCGCGTATGCCCAGGTCGAAGGCCAGCACATTGGTCTTGCCCGACGCCACCAGCGACAACAGCGGCACGGGCGCGTCCCCATAGATCACCGGCAAGGCGGTCAGCACCTCGCGCACGGTGCCGTCGCCGCCGTCGATGACCAGCAGTTCGACACCGGCCTCGGCGAACTGCCTGACCGCCGCGGCCACCTCGCCCGCCGACTCGGGCTCGGCGAACAGCACATCGGTGTGCGGCGGGGGCCGCTCGCCGCCCCGCCGGTTGGCGTGGCTGTGGGGATTTCGCAGGACGCCGGCGCGCATCAGCGGGAGAGCCAGGAAACGACCGCCCCGCGCGGCGCGGCCCAGGCCTGCAGGCACTGGACGAGGTGCACGGCCAGGCTCGCGCCCGTCCAGGCGGCCACCAGCAGCATGCCCACGTCGGGCCGCCCCGCGAGCGTGGCGCCGGTCAGCAGGATGAGGTTCGGATTGCGCCGGGCGGTGATCAGCCGGAAGAAGCTGTCGAACGGCCGCCAGGCGTGCATCTCCACCTTGAAGCCCGCGAGGAAGATCCCTTCCAGCAGCCGCTGCGCCACATAGCCGCCGACCACCACGGCCAGGATCAGCTCAGGTTGCGCCAGCGGGTGGGCGGTGGCCTGCACGCCCACCACCCAGGCCCACCACCAGAACGGCGGATGGATCAGGTCGATGCCGTGGTCGAAGACATTGCCCAGCGGCGAGGACTGCAGCGTCACCCGCGCGAGCTTTCCGTCGACCGTGTCCAGGAAGGTCATCACCCAGGCGGCCGCGAGGCCCCAGCCGAACTGGCCGATCCAGAAGAGGTAGAGCGCCGCGAGCACCAGGACGAAACTCGCGAAGGTCACCTGGTTGGGCGTGATCCCCGCCAGGGCGCACCAGCGCGTCACCACCCGCGCCGGCGTCGGCCACAGGTATTTGGTCACCAGGTCGGTGACGCCCTTGTACGACCCCTGGAACAGCCGCTTCTCCACCGGCCGGACGGTCTGCGCGGTCAGCCGCTCCAGCACCGGCGGCTCGCGCTTGCGCAGCGCGCTGTTGTAGGCCCCCGCCAGTTCGATGGCGGTCAGCCTCTGGCCGTCCAGCGACTCTCCAGCCTCCAGCGCCCGCGCCGCCGCGGCCGCGCCGGCGCTCGCCACATGGACCGCGACCGCCCGGCCCGTGTCGTCCACCAGCACCGTCTCGGGCCGCGCCGCGAGCGCGCGGATCAGCGATTCGTCGAACACCCAGGCGGCGTGCGCCAACACCACGCCCGGGCCGGCCGGGAGGTCCGCCAGGTCCGCGTCGCCCAGGCCCAGCCGGCGAAACGTCCGCTCCAGGCGCGCCTTGGGCGTAATTCCCCAGATCCGCCCGTCCGACGCCCCTACCGCGATGGCCAGGGTCGTGGGCGCGGCCTCACGCGGCGCATTGGTCAACTTGGCTTGTCCCTGTAGATGCTGGTCAGTCTCTTACGCCGCTCCGGCTCCGGAAGGCCATAAGCTCGGGTCCCACACGTCGTGTTTCGCCTCGCCCACCTGTCCGACCCGCACCTGCCGCCGCCCGCCGGGCCGGGCGCGCGGGGCGAGCTGGCGGCGAAGCGCGCGCTCAGCCGCCTGGCCTGGCGGCGCAAGCGGCGGGGTCACGATCCCGCCGTCCTGGCGGCCATCACGGCGGACGTCGCCGCCCAGGCCTGCGATCACGTGGCGGTCACCGGCGACCTCACCAACTTCTCGACCCTCGCCGAATTCGCCGGGGCCCGGGCCTGGCTCGAAACCCTGGGACCCGCCTCCGGCGTCACCGTCAGCCCCGGCAACCACGACGCCCTGGTGGCGCAGGACGAAGGCCGCCGATTCGCGGGTCTCGCGCCGTGGTTCGGTGACGCCGGAGACGGCGACTTCCCACACGTTCGCCGGCGGGGCGAGGTGGCGCTGGTGAACCTCTGCTCGGCCATACCGACCCCGCCCCTGTTCGCCACCGGCCGGCTCGGCGCGCAACAGATCGAGCGCCTGGCCGACCTGCTCAGCGAGCTGGGCCGGGAAAAACGTCTCCGCGTCGTCCTGCTGCATCACCCGCCCGTCGATGGCGTGGTGTCCCGCCGCAAGGCGCTCATCGACGCCGCTGGACTGCGCGAGGTCCTCGCCCGCTGCGGCGCCGAGCTCGTGCTGCACGGCCACGGCCACGAGGCGGCGTTCGGGAAGACGGCGAGTCCCGCCGGGCCGATCCCGGTCCTGGGCGTCCCCTCCGCCTCGGCCACGCCGGGGCACGGCCATCCCGCCGCCCGGTGGCACGCCATCGAGATCTCGGCGGCCCAGGTCGAGGTGATCGCCCGCGGCCTCGATACGGCCACGGGCGTGATCGGCGAGATCGGCCGCTACCGCCTGCCCGCGTTCAGGACAGGTATCGCAGCTTGATTCGCACCGTCGTTTCCGCGCCGGTGGTGTTGAACCGCACCGCCGACAACGGCGGCAGGCCCGTCGGCGTGCGCGGGTTGTTGGTGAAGCCGAAGCCTTCCGCCGGCAGGCCCAGGGCCGAACGGTCGAACGTGTTGTTGCCGTTCTCGTCGTGATAGACGGCGACCGCATAGGCCCCCGGCGCCGGCAGCCAGAAACAGGCGGTGGTCGTCGGGGCCTGGGCGGTCGCGCGCACCCGCGCCAGCTTGCCGTGCGGGGCCAGGAAACGATTGGGATCATTGGGATAGACGGTGACCGCCACCTGGCCCTTCGACGCGCGCACGCCGGTGACTTGGACGGTGAGCTTGGCGCCGCTCGGCTTGCCGGCGCAGTCCTCCGCCCCGGCCGCCTGGGCGGGGCTCGCCGCCGGCAACAGGCCGATCAGCCCGAAGACCGCCGCAATGATCGCTGATTTCATGGGCAATGAAGACCCTCTCGATGTATCAGACCGCCACTGAGCCGACCGGCGAGACCAATTTATGACCAACGCCACCGCCATCAGCTTCGGATATCCAGCCACGCTGGTCGCGGAAACCCGCAGCTGGCTGGTGCTGGCCCGACCCAAGCAGCCGACCCTTGGCGCCCTCGTGCTGATTTGCAAAGAGCCGGTCCAGGCCTTCGCGGACCTCAGCGCCGAGGCCTTCGCCGACCTGCGCGCGGCGGTGGCCGGGATCGAGGCCATGCTGCGCAAGGCCGTGGCCTATGAGAAGATCAACTACCTCATGCTGATGATGGTCGACCGCGACGTGCACTTCCATGTGATCCCGCGCTACGCGGGCGAGCGGGTCCATAACGGCCAGACTTTCCGCGACGCCGGCTGGCCGGCGCAGCCCGACCTGGGCGGCGCCATAGACCTCGGCCTGGAGGGCGCCGAGCGCCTGGCGGCCTGGCTTCGCCAGGACTGGCCCACGGCATGAAGCTCGGCAACTATGTGCTGCGCCAGGTGGCGATCCGGGTCCTGGCCGCCAGCATCGTCATCCTGGCCGTGCTGCAGATCCTCGACCTGCTGGACGTCTCCCAGGAGATTATCCAGCGCGACCTCGGGTTCGGCGGCATCCTCCACTACACCGCCCTGCGCCTCCCCCGGATGGTCCAGCAGGCCGCGCCCCTGGGCGTCCTGGCGGGCGCGATCTTCGCCTTCATGAAGCTGGCCGGCGACAGCGAGATCGCCGCCATGCGGGCCTCCGGCGTCTCGGCCTACCGGATCCTGGGGATGGCGCTGCCCGCCGCGCTCGCGGTCGTGGCGATCGATCTCGTTGCCGTGGAGCTGGTCGCCCCGCGCACCGATCCGGCCCTGCAGACCTGGTGGCAGGACACCGCGCCCCCGGCCCCGGCCACGGCCCCCAAGCCCCGCGCCTTTCGCGTCGGCGCCGACCTGGCCGTCGCCACGACCACCGACCTGACCGGCCGGACCCTCACCGCGGTCAGCATCTACCGGCGCGACCCGGCCGGGCAGCTTGTCGAGCGGATCCAGGCGCCGAGCGCGGTCTACGGTCATGGCGGCTGGCGGCTCGACGCGCCGCATTTCACCCGCTTCGACGCCGGCGGCGTGCGCACCAGCCAGGCCGCGGCGATGACCTGGGCCTCGGCCTTCGAACCGGTCGATGTCCAGTCGCTGTTCTTCGGCGACCAGATGCTTTCGGCGGCGACCGCCAGCCGGGCGTTGGCCGGCGGCGGCGCTCAGCGGCCCCCGGCCTACTACGCCACCCGCGTCCAGCGCACCTTCTCCGCCCCACTTGGCGCGGTGGTCATGCTGCTGCTGACCGCGCCCATCGCGCTCGCCAGCTTCCGCTCCAGCCGGGGCGCCGTCTTCGTCGTCAGCAGCCTCGGCGCGGGCCTGCTCTATCTGGTGGTCGACGGGATGCTGTCGGCGCTGGGCGAGAGCGGGGCCATGGCGCCGTTCCTGGCCGCCTGGACCGCGCCGCTGATCTTCGCGGCGCTGGGCGTGACGGCGCTGCTGCGACTCGAAGGCTGATGGCCGGCCTCGACGTCGTCCCGGTCCGCACGCCCGCCGAACTCGAGCGGTTCATCCGCCTGCCGATGCGGCTCAACGCGAGCGACCCGGCCTATGTCGCCCCGCTGCTCATGGAGCGCCGCGAAGCGCTGTCGGCCAAGGTCAATCCGTTCTTCGCCCATGCCGACGTCCAGTTCTGGCTGGCCGTCCGCGACGGCGTGGACGTGGGCCGCATAAGCGCCCAGATCGACCACCTCGCCCCACAGGATCCCGCCCGCCCCGCCGGCGCCTTCGGGCTGATCGCCGCGGAAGACGACCCGGCGGTCTTCCGGGCCCTGTTCGCCGAGGCCGAGGCGTGGCTGAAGGCCCGCGGCATGGCCGCGATCCGCGGCCCCTTCAACCTCTCGGTCAACGAGGAGGTTGGCCTGCTGGTCGACGGCTTCGACACGCCGCCGATGGTGATGATGGGCCACGACCCGGCCTACGCCGCCGCCCGCGTCGAGGAACAGGGCTACGCCAAGATCAAGGACGTCTACGCCTACTTGGTCTCCTTCGCGCCGGACAACCCGATCGACCGGCTGTTCAAGCGGGTGAGCCGCCAGCCCTCGCCAGGGGTCGTGCTGCGCCAGCTCGACATGAAGCGCTATGGCGACGAGGTCGCGACCCTCACCGAAATCCTCAACGACGCCTGGCGCGACAACTGGGGCTTCACGCCCACCACCGAGGCCGAGACCAAGCATCTGGCCAATTCCATGCGCCCGCTGATCGACCCGAAGCTGGTCTGGTTCGCCGAGATCGACGGCCGCTCGGCCGGCGTCTGCGTGATGATCCCCAACCTCAACGAAGCCATCGCCGGGCTGCGCGGCAAGCTGCTCCCCTTCGGCTGGGCCAAGCTGGTCTGGCGCCTGAAGGTCGCCCGGGTGAAGTCCACCCGCGTGCCGCTGATGGGCGTGCGCAAGGCCTTCGCCAGCTCCGCCCGCGCCAAGCTTCTGCCCTTCCAGATGATGAGCGCCGCCACTGTCGAGGCGCGCAAGATGGGTTACGAATGGTGCGAGTTCTCCTGGATCCTGGAGGACAACATGCCCATGCGCCGGATCAGCGAGATGACCGGCGGGGCGCGCTACAAGACCTACCGCATCTACGAGAAGGCCCTGGCTTGAGCGGTTTCACCGCCCTGGTGCTGGCGGGCTCGCGGGGCCACCCGGACCCGGTCGCCACCTACGCCGGCGTCAGCCACAAGGGCCTGATCACGCTGGGCGGCCAGACCCTGCTGGCGCGGGTGGAAGGCGCCTTGCGGGCCGCCGGCGCCACGCGGATCGCGGTCTCGACGAACGATGAGACCCTGGCCGGCCAACTGGGGGCCGGCGTGGAACGCCTTGAGGCCTCGGACAGCGTCAGCCTGAGCGTCCGCCAGGCCGCCGAGACGCTGGGGACGCCGCTCCTGGTCACCACCGTCGACCACGCCCTGCTGCGGCCGGAGTGGGTTCGCCGGTTCATCGACGACGCGCCGGCCGACGCCGACATCGCCGTCCTGCTGGCCCCCGAGGCCGCCGTCCAGGCCGCCGCGCCCGGGACCCGCCGCACCTGGCTGAAGTTCCGCGACGGCCGCTACAGCGGCTGCAACCTCTTCCTGCTCAGGACCCCCGCCGCGCTCCGGGCCGTCGATCTCTGGCGCCGCGTCGAGACCCAGCGCAAGCGCCCCTGGCGCATGGCGCTCACCATCGGGCCCGACATGCTGGTCGGCTACGCGCTCGGCCTGCTCAGCCTGGACGAAGCCGTCACCGCGCTTGGCCGGCGGGCCGGCGTCAAGGCCGCCGCCGTTCGCACCCCATACGGCCAAGCCGCCATCGACGTCGACAAGCCTGCCGACCTCGACCTGGTGCGTAGCCTTGTCGAAGGCGCCTAACCGGCCAGCGCCCGGGCCGCCCAGCCCTCGGTGATCGCCAGGCACCGGGGCACGTCGGCGGGAAAGTCCATCTCCTGCCAGCCCAGCCCCTCGATGGACTGCACCCGCACCGCGCCGGTCTGCTGGGCGATCTCGTGGATCACCGACAGGTACCAGCGCTTCAGGCCTTCGGGCCGGCGGATGATCGCCTCGATCTGGCGGGTGAACAGCTCCGCCCCCTCCGCCGAGAAGCGCAGGAAGCCGATCGATTCGGCGTCATAGGCGGTGATCGTCTTGCCGATGGCCCGCAAGGTCGCGCCCTCGGTCAGCACCTTCATGTCGTCGTCGTCGTAGGAACCCTTGCGGTCGATGGTGACGGTGATCGCCGCGTCCGGGGCCCCGATCAGCCGTTCGGCCACCGCCGGCTCGAACAGGGTGTCGCCGTTCAGCAGCAGCGATCCGCCGCTCAGCTCCTCGCGCACCAGCCAGCAGGTCGCCAGGTTGTCGGACACCGAATAGAATGGGTTGAACACCGTGCGCACGGCCATGCCGGGCAGGTCGAGGCCCGCCACCTCCGCATCGACCAGCTCCGCCCCGAAGCCGGTGACCACCACCGCCTCGCGCACCCCCACGGCGTGCAGGTTGCGCAACTGCCAGCTCAGCACCGTCCGCCCGGACAGCGCGATCAGGCACTTCGGCCGGTCGTCGGTCAGCGGCGACAGCCGCCTGCCCTGGCCCGCGCTCAGGATCACCGCCTTGGTCTCGCCGCCCACGCCGTTCTTCGCCTCGATCAGGATTCGAACGCCCCCTCTAGCAGGGGCGCCGCGCCGGCGCACCCGCTAGACGCATCGCGGCGGCCTTTCCCCGGACACCCCGCTCGGGGCATGGTGGCGCCATGACCGCATACGCAGGCGACAATCGCCCGGACCTCTCGGCCTTCTGGATGCCGTTCACCGCCAACCGGCAGTTCAAGGCCGACCCGCGCCTGTTGGTGGCCGCAGCCGGCATGCATTATCGAGCCGAGGACGGCCGCGAGATCCTCGACGGCACGGCGGGCCTGTGGTGCGTCAACGCCGGCCACGGCCGCCCGGAGATCGCCGAGGCGGTCCATCGCCAGCTGATGACGCTGGACTTCGCCCCGCCCTTCCAGATGAGCCACCCGATCGCCTTCGAGTTCGCCCGGGCGCTGACGACGATCGCGCCCCAGGGCCTGGACCGCGTCTTCTTCACGAACTCGGGGTCCGAGGCGGTCGATACGGCGCTGAAGATCGCCATGGCCTACCACGCGGCGCGCGGCGAGGGGCAGCGCACCCGGCTGATCGGCCGCGAGCGCAGCTACCACGGGGTGGGTTTCGGCGGCCTGTCGGTAGGCGGCCTGGTCAACAACCGCCGGGGCTTCGTCACCCTGCCCGGCGTCGACCACCTGCCGCACACCCACGACCTGGAGAAGAACGCCTTCTCCCGCGGCCTGCCCGACCACGGCGTCGAGAAGGCCGACGACCTGGAACGCCTGGTCGCGCTGCATGGCGCCGAGACCATCGCCGCCGTCATCGTCGAGCCGGTGGCGGGCTCGGCCGGCGTCCTGCCGCCGCCGGTGGGCTATCTTGAACGCCTGCGCGCGCTTTGCGACCGGCACGGCCTGCTGCTGATCTTCGACGAGGTGATCACCGGTTTCGGCCGCCTGGGCGCGCCCTTCGCGGCGCAATATTTCGGGGTGACGCCCGACCTGATGACCACCGCCAAGGGCATCACCAACGCCGCCGTGCCGATGGGCGCGGTCTTCGTCCGGCGGGGCATCCACGACGCCCTGATGCAGGGCCCGGAGACCGCCATCGAGTTCTTCCACGGCTACACCTACTCGGGTCATCCCGTGGCCTGCGCGGCCGGCCTCGCGACGCTCGACATCTACCGCCGCGAGGACCTCTTCGCCCGCTGCGCCAGCCTCGCGCCCGTCTGGGAAGAGGCGGTCCACAGCCTGCGCGGCCGGGCCAACGTCATCGACATCCGCAACCTCGGCCTGATGGCGGCGATCGAGCTCGCGCCCCGTAAAGGCGCGCCGGGCGCCCGCGGCTACGAGGTGCTGAACCGGGCGCTGGCGGCGGGCCTGCTGGTTCGCGTCACCGCCGACGTGATCGCGCTCTCCCCACCCCTGATCGTCTCCCCCGACCAGATCGCCCGGATCGTCGAGATCCTCGGCCCGGTCATCGACACGGTGGCGTGAGTGGCAAGATTATTCAATTAATACAACGATTTATTTTTTTTGAACCGTCATGGCCGGGCTTGTCCCGGCCACCCAGAAACGCGGGCGATTTAGAAGATGTCGGGCGCCTCCGTGCGAACCGTGAGCCTTCGGTGTCTCTGGGTGGCCGGGACAAGCCCGGCCATGACGTCAAAAGGGCTATGAGCGACCAGACCTACCGCTCCACCCGCGCCAGCCCGTGCGCCGCGTCGAGGTGGCGGCCGCCGCGCAGGATGAACACCACCTGCTCCAGCCGGCTCAGGCCGACGATCGCGGCGGCCAGCGCGATCCATCCTTCCCAGCCGGTGATCGCCACCACCGGCCAGAGGCTGAACAGCGCCACCGCGCCCGCCTTCGCCGACCAGAAATGGAACATCAGCAGCCGCCGGGCCAGCAGCCAGGACACCGCCAGGTAGGCGACCGGCCCAGCGAACAGCACCGCCAGCGCCACCGGGTGACGCCCGCCCAATCCCGGATAGGCCATCAGCAGGAAAGCCAGGATCGCCAGCGAAAAGAGGTTGTCGATCACCGCGTCGAGCTGCGCGCCGAAGGCCGAGGCCCGGCCGCTCCGCCGCGCGAGCCACCCGTCGACCAGGTCCGTGCAGGCCGCCACGACGTAGAGGATCACGGCCGCCAGTGTCCGCCCGTCGCTCAGCAGCCACAGGATGGGCGCGATCAGCACCCCGCGCGACAGGGTGACCAGGTTTGCGAGCTTGAGTTCGCCGTCCTCGACGAAGACGCGCAGCCAGAACGGCGCCGGCCCACTCATCCCGCCTCGCCCCGCCGCTCGTCCAGGCGGATCGTCGAGGGCTGCGCGATCAGCCGTCCGATCGGAAACGCGCCCCGATGCATCGGGCAGACGATCTCGCCCCGGTCGTTGATGAAGCCGAACTTCAGCGGCCCGCCCCGATGCGGGCAACGGTTGACCACGAGGTAGAGCGCGTCCTCGTGGCCCAGCAGGAAATACTCCTCGCCGTCGCGGTGGATCGCCGGGAGGTCCTTGCCGATCCAGCTCCCGCTCATCCGGCCGCCCGTGGCAGCCGGCCATAGGCGCCGGCCGGGAAGGCCGCGAAGCTGGCCGCGTCGACAAGTCCAATGCCGCCCACCTGCACCGCCGCCGCGTCGGGTCCGGGCGCACCCGCCGCCGCCGGGGTCAGGCCTCGGCCAAGGGTCGCGAGGTCCGCCGCCGCCGCCGTGGCGCGCCCCGCCGCCGCCGCCGCGTCGAACACCCCGGCCACCGCCAGCATATGGGCCCCCGCCGCATCGAACACGGTCCGGGTAAGCTCTGCCCCGGCGACGATCTCCGCCCCCGCCGCCGCGCCATAGGTCTCGACCAGCGGCCCCGCCACCTCATCGATCACCATGCGGGTGTGGTGCAGGTCGATGTGGGCATGCTCGCCGAAATAGCGGGCGTCCACGTCGGGGAAGACTTCGCGCAGGTAGCGGAAATGATCCTGCGTCGAGCGCTGGTAGGCGGTCTCGGCGAACAGCAGGAAGCCCACCTGCATGAAGAAGTTCCGTGGGTTCTGGAACAGGTGGTGGATGGCGTTGTGCAGGTCCAGCGCCTGGGTGTCGAACAGCGGCCAATAGGCGTTGTAGTCGGCGCAAAGGCCGAAATCCCGCATCGTGGCCTGGTAGAGCACCGCGTGCTTCTGGCCGTGCGCGCCATAGCCGAACTCGTCGATCAGGATCCGGAACAGCGCCGACTGCGGCGCGCCGAACTCGCCCACCACCCCCATCGCCGAGGCCGACGCCTCGGCCAGCAGGTCCGCCGAGGACTGGAGCAGGAAGTTGCGATAGTGCGCCTGGGCGTTCGGGCTGGTCCGCAGGTAGGCGGTGAACGGGTTCTCGCCCTGGCCGCGAAGCTCGGGGATCAGCGCCTCGGCATAGTCCCGCCAGTCCCGGCCGGCCGCGTCCCGCCGCGCGGCGTCCGCGCGAGGCTCCAGCAGTTCCGCCTCCAGCGCATGGCGCAACGTCTCCAGCCTGGCCATCTCGCCCGGATCGTAGTGGCGCCGCAGCCGCTCGACGAAGCACCCGGCTGGCGCGGCGCTGGGCAGCAGCACATAGCGCGCCTGGTAGGCCCGCATCAGCGCCTGCTGCTTGGCGTGCGTCAGGGTGGCCGGATCGGCGCCGTCGTCGCCGTCGATACGCAGGTCCCAGGCCGCGGGCGGATCCGGGCCGGCCCGCCGCGCCAGCCGAGCGCCGATTTCGGCGATCTCGGCCTGGCCGATCATTCCGCCGCCAGCTTCAAGGGCCGATAGATCGACACGCCCACCCCGCTCTTGACAAACAGCTCCGTCAGCCGCCAGCGCGACAGCGACAATGGGGCATGGCCCTCTTCCGCGCGCAGGTAGGTGGGCGCGTCGGCCGCGCCGGTGATCACCGGGATGTGCTTGATGATGATCTGCGAGACGAGCCCGGTGGCGAACAGGCTGTGCAGCAGCCGTGACCCACCCTCGACGATCAGGCTGCGCAAGCCCCGGGCGTAAAGCATATCCATCAGTTCGACGAGGTCGACCCGCGCCTCCCCGCACCGGATCACCTCGACCTGCGGCTTGGCCGCGAGCGCCGCCACCGCCGCCTCGGGCGCGGCGCGGGAAACCACCACCAGCGTCGGCAGGCCGTCGTTCAGCAGCCGCGAGCCCAGCGGCAGGCGACCCATCGAGGCCGGGACGATTCGCAGGGGATTGGGGCCCTCGGCATGGCGCACGGTCAGTTCCGGGTCGTCGTTACGGACGGTGCCGGCGCCCACCATGATCGCGTCGCACTTGGCGCGCTGGCCGTGGAACCAGGCCCGCAGGTCGTCACCGTAGAAATCGAACAGGTCCTTGCTGGACGCGCCCGCCCCCAGCGACAGCTTTCCGTCGATGGTCAGTTCCGACAGGGTGGTGATCTCGATCATTCGAAGCCCCTACGGTCGGCGATACAAATAGCACCGGTTCGCCACCGCGCCACACGGGCTCGCGCCACCGTCCGCCTTGAGCGCCGGACGGCCGGTTCAGTTCCCGCCGGCCGGCCGGCCCGCCGCCTGCCGCAGCGCCGCCACCGCGAGGTACAGGTGATAGAACGAGGTCGCCGGCGACGGCTCGTCGAGGAAGCGCCCGTCCGGCTGCAGCTTGTCGCGCCACGCGCCCCTGGCGGGGGTCTCCAGGTAGCGCGAAAGACCCCGGGCGGCGCGCAGGGCGTGCTCGGGTTCATCGAAGATCAGCGCGGCCTTCAGATATTCGGTCTGCGGCCAAAGCCGGGCGGCCCCGTCGCGGACGCTGAAATCCTCCCAAAGCGCGTTGACCGCCACCTCGCGCCCGAGATCGACGCCCAGGAGGCCGTTGTCGAAAAGCCTGCGCGCCGTCGTCCTGGCCCGGCTGTCGCCGCGCGACCGCCCCCAGCGTTCCAGCAGCCAGCCCCACTCGAAGTGGTGGCCGGGCTCGATCAACCCGGCCTCGCCGCTCAGCGGGCGCCAGTCGGAATCGAAGAACTCGCGCAGCACGCCCGTGGCCGGATCGATGAACCTGGTGAGCGCCAGCTCCGCCAACTCATCGGAGACCGCCGCCCAGCCGGTGACGCCGGTCTCTTCCCAGGCCAGCGCCGATTCCAGCAGGTGCATGTGGCAGTTGGCCTGGTAGGGCTGCGGTCCCGATTCGCGGTAGCCGCCGGCCCCCACGTGCCGCTCGCCCATGGCGTCGAGCGTACGCCGCGCCTCCCTGGGCAGGGCCTCGCCGGCCGGGTCGGCGGCGTGGAGCCCCGCCATGGCCAGCAGCGCGAAGGCCTGTTCATAGACCCCGATGGTCTCGTCCAGCGGTTGGCCGTCCGCCGACACAAGGTAGATGAACAGGCCGTCGGGCCGTCGATAGAGCTCGGATAGACGGGCATATCCCGCTCGCGCGATTGCCAGCCAGCGCGCGCCGTAGCCGGCGTTGGCTGCCGAGGCCAGGACGAACACCTGCCGCGCCTGGGCGCGCAGGCGCCGCGGCGCCTCATGCGGCGCGCCATCCGTGCTCAGCGCTTCGTGAAAGAGACCGTTTGCCGAATCGACGCCCGCGCCCGCCCACAACGGCAGGGCGGCGTCGCGCAGCCACGCGTCATACCAGCGGGCGGCTTCACCCAAAGTGCGCATTTCGGCGGGCAACGGCGGCCGTCCTCGGCATGGAACGACGCGCGAGCCGCGTCGGGGATGGCTGCATAGAGCCGCGAGGTCAGGCGTCGCAAGTCCTGACGGTGTGGGCGACGTGGAAGGAACCGGAGTGCGAGAGCACGATCCAGTCGCCGCAATGGGCCAGGACCGGTCCCTCCGGGGTGCGCACCTGGACGGCCTGCCCGGCCGCCACGGCGTGGGCGTCCTCGCCCAGCCAGGCCCACAGCTTGCGCCAGCTCTTCATGTCGTTGGGTGGCGGCACGCGAAGCGCCGCGCCGTGGTCGAACGGCGGATGAAGTCGGGTGACGCGCATGAATGCCTTGGGCTCACAAACCAGTCTCGTCCTGACTTCGGGTCTGCTTCGGTCACCAAGTGCTTAATGCGGCGGCGCGGGACCCCAGAGCGCGCGAACGCCACCGGAAAACAAGCGGCGCCTTGTCACGCTTTTCAAAGGCGAAATAAAAGGATTAACTTTAGGTAGAGCTGGGACCCGCGGACGGGGCATTGATCCGCGGACAGAACACCCGGCCCAAGGGAGATAGGACTTTGGCAGAGACGTCGACTAAGGCGCCTGATCCGATGGATATTGCCTTGGGGGCGGCGGTGCGCATTCGAAGGCGCACCATCGGCATATCCCAGGAGGCGCTCGCCGAGCAGTGCGGCGTCAGTTTCCAGCAGATTCAGAAGTACGAGAACGGGGCCAACCGCATCTCCTTCTCACGGCTGGTGCAGATCGCGCGCGCGCTGAAATGCCGGGTGGTCGACCTGATGGATGTGCTGGACGGCCCCGATCGGGAGACCACCGGCGACCTGGACCTACTGACCCGCATGCGGACGCCGGGCGCGGTCGAACTCCTGGCGGCCTACGAGCGGATGGCCCCGGAAGCCAGGACCTCCCTGGTCACCCTGCTCCGCGCGGTGACGGTCAACGGCGAAGGCCAGGCCAAGACACGGGAAGTCGCCTAGGGCGAAGGGTCACTCGCCCGTTGATCGTCATGGCCGGGCTTGTCCCGGCCACCCAGAAACGCAGGCGATCCAAGGTTCGCGATGGCTGCGCCGCGGCATGTCTCGCTACCTCGGTGTCTATGGGTGGCCGGGACAAGCCCGGCCGTGACGATCCTTGAATTGGATCGAGGGCCCCTCAGCCCTCCACCAGCACCTTGTCGAGCAACGCCTTGGCGTCCGGGTCCGCCCACGCGGCCTCGCCTGAGATTCGCCCGCGTTCCAGGCCGTCCTTGCCGTAGATCACGGTGGTCGGCATGCCGGCCGCCGCGGGCTTGAGCGCCCAGGGCAGCTTGGCGTCCGGATCGTTGTAGAAGGTGAGCGGAGCCAGGCCCGCGATGAACGTCTTGGCCCCGTCCAAGGCCTCGGCCTTGTCGATGCTGACCGCCACCACCGCCAGCGGCTTGCCCGCATAGGCCGCCTGCAGCCTGGCCAGGGTCGGCATCTCGTTCTTGCAGGGCGCGCACCAGGTGGCCCACAGGTTGAGCACCACCACCTTGCCCTTGAAGTCGGCCACGGTCACGACCTTGCCCGCCGCATCCTTGAAGCTGTAGGCGGGCGCTGGGCTGCCGTCCGCCGGGTGCTCGAGCTTCGCGGCCACGCTGTGGATCTCGCCCGCCGGCGCTTTTGCGGCGGCGGGCGGCTCGGGCGGCTTGGTCAGCGACTGCGCCATGATGTAGACAACCGCGGCGACGCCTATCAGCGCCGCGCCCCAGAGGGCCCATTTCAGGAACCCGCCCCTGGGCCTGTCCGCCGGAAATTCGCTCATATGACCGCCGATTCCTCAAACGCCTCTGGAAAGTCCGCCCCCGCGGGCCAGGCCCCCAGCGGCCAGGCCCCCAGCGGCCAAGCCATGTGGGGCGGCCGTTTCTCGGCCAAGCCCGCCGAGCTGATGCAGGCGATCAACGTCTCGATCGGGTTCGACCGCCGGCTGGCCGCCCAGGACCTGGAAGGGTCCCGCGCGCACGCCGCGATGTTGCAAAAGGTCGGCGTCATTACAAGCGCCGACGAAGCCGCCATCCAGAAGGGCCTCGCCGACATCGCCGCCGAGATGGCCGAGGGGACCTTCCCCTTCCGCGAGGAGTTCGAGGATATCCACATGAACGTGGAGGCCCGGCTGCGCGAACTCATCGGGCCCGTCGCCGGGCGGCTGCACACCGCGCGCTCGCGCAACGACCAGGTGGCGCTCGACTTCCGCATGTGGGTCCGCGAGGCCTGCGACCGGACGATCGACCAACTCAAGCTCTTGCAGGCCGCGCTGGTCGGCAAGGCCGAGGCCCACGCCGCCACCCTGATGCCCGGCTTCACCCACATGCAGACCGCCCAGCCGGTGACCTTCGGCCACCACCTGATGGCCTATGTGGAGATGTTCGGCCGCGACGCCTCGCGGTTCGCCGACGCGCGGGCGCGGATGAACGAGTGCCCGCTGGGCGCCGCGGCGCTGGCCGGCTCGCCCTTCCCCATCGACCGCGGCATGACCGCCAAGGCGCTTCGCTTCGATCGGCCCACGGCCAACTCCCTGGACACGGTGGCCGACCGCGACTTCGCGCTGGAATCCCTGGCCGCCGCCACGATCTGCGCCGTGCACCTCTCCCGCCTGGCCGAGGAGATCGTCATCTGGATGACCCCGCAGTTCGGCTTCATCCGCCTGTCCGACGCCTTCACCACCGGCTCGTCGATCATGCCGCAGAAGAAGAACCCCGACGCCGCCGAGCTGGTGCGCGCCAAGGCCGGTCGCCTGCTCGCCGCCTTCACCCAGCTGACGGTGGTCATGAAGGGGCTGCCGATGACCTATTCGAAGGACATGCAGGAGGACAAGGTCCCCACCTTCGAGGCGTTCGACGCGCTCGAACTTTCGCTGGGCGCCATGGCCGGCATGGTCGGCGACCTGGAGCCGGACGTCGGGCGGATGGCCGCCGCCGCCGGCGCGGGCTTCTCCACGGCCACCGACCTCGCCGACTGGCTGGTGCGGACCCTGGACCTGCCGTTTCGCGACGCCCACCACATCACCGGCGCCGCCGTGAAACGGGCCGAGCAGCTGGGCTGCGACCTGCCCGGCCTGCCGCTGGCCGAACTTCAGGCCCTGGAGCCGCGCATCGACCGCGGCGTTTACGACGTGCTGACTCCCGCCGCCTCGGCAGCCAGCCGCAAGAGCTATGGCGGAACCGCGCCCGACCAGGTGCGCACCCAGATCCAGCGTTGGAAGGAAAGCCTCGCATGAGCCCCCGCAAAAGCCTCCGCGTCTGCGCCCTCGCCCTGGCGCTGGCGGCCCCACTCACCGCCTGCGGGAAGATGGGCCAGCTCGACCGCCCGGGCCCGCTGTTCGGCAACGGGCGCACCACCAAGGAGGCCGACGACGCCACCCGCAAGGCCCAGGATCCGTCCCGGCCCGTGGACACCGTCGATTCGCGTGAGCGCACCGTCGCGCCCGCCCCGCCCCGCACCCTGCCCATCGAAGGAACCTCGCAGGATCCCTTCAAGCAGGCGCCGCAGGGGGCCTTGCCCGATCCCTACGCCAACCCGCGCCGATGAATCACTTCGAGCTGTCGGGGGGCGAGCTCGCCTGTGAAGACGTACCGCTCACCCGCATCGCGGATGCCGTGGGCACGCCCGTCTATGTCTATTCCTCCGCCACCCTGGAGCGGCACTACACCGTCCTGCGCGACACCCTGGCGGGCGCCGGCCTGAAGGATTCGCTGATCGCCTACGCGGTGAAGGCCAATTCCAACGTCGCCGTCCTCAAGACACTCGGCCGCCTTGGCGCGGGCGCCGACACCGTCTCCGAGGGCGAGATCCGGCGCGCGCTCGCCGCCGGTATTCCCCCTGGGCGCATCGTCTTCTCCGGTGTCGGCAAGACCACCGCCGAGATCGCCTTCGCGCTGGAGACCGGCGTCGCCGAGATCAACATCGAGTCCGAGCCCGAGCTCGACCTCGTCAACGCCACGGCCCAGGGCCTCTCCAGGCGCGCCGAGATCGCGATCCGCGTGAACCCCGACGTCGAGGCCGGCGGCCACGCCAAGATCTCCACCGGCAAGGCCGAGAACAAGTTCGGCGTCTCTTTCGACGAGGCCGAGCGGCTCTACGCCAAGGCCGCCAACCTGGCAGGCGTGCGCCCGGTCGGGGTCGCTTGCCACATCGGCAGCCAGATCACCGACCTGGCCCCCATGGAGGCCGCCTTCGTCAAGATGCGCGGCCTGGTGGAGCGCCTGCGCTCCGAGGGCCACACGGTCGAGCGCCTCGACCTGGGCGGCGGGCTGGGCGTGCCCTACTTCAACCAGCCGACGCCGCCGGAACCCGACGCCTACGCCGCCATGATCGCGCGCGTCATGCGCGGCCTCGATATCCAGTTCGCCTTCGAGCCCGGCAGGATGATCGCGGCCAACGCCGGCGTCCTGCTGGCCCGCGTGCTGCATGTGAACGAGCGGCCGGAGGGCCGGCGCTTCCTGGTCCTGGACGCGGCCATGAACGACCTCGTCCGGCCGGCCATGTACGACGCCTATCACGACATCCGGCCGGTCAAGCCGCGCCCGGGCGAGCCCGTGGTCTACGATGTGGTCGGCCCGATCTGCGAGACCGGCGACACCTTCACCCGCGACCGCGCCCTGCCCCCGCTCGAGGCCGGCGACCTGGTGGCCTTCATGAGCGCCGGCGCCTACGGCGCCTCGATGTCCAGCGAGTACAACAGCCGCCCCCTGGTGCCCGAGGTCATGGTCAAGGGCGCCGACTTCGCCGTCGTCCGCCCACGTCCGACCTATGAGGACATGCTGGCCAGGGAGCAGCCCGCCCCCTGGCTCTGAGCCGCTAGAGGTCCGCGCAGGTCGACAGGTTCACCGGCTTGTGCGGGCCATGGGTCCAACCCGCCGCCGACTTGCTGAACAGGGCTGTGGACGAGCTGATCTGCGAGCTCTTGAACCGCGGGTCCCAGCCGTTGAAGTTGATCGACGCCACCAGCTTGGCGGTGACGCCCTTGGCCTTTTCCGCCGGCGTGATGTCGCGCTCCGCCTTGCAGGCCACCTCGAAGCCGTCGCACTTCTCGCCGGCCGCCTGGCTCTTGCACAGGGGGTCGCCCGCGACGATCTCGGTCCGCCACTTCAGGATCTCGCCGTCGAGCCCGGCGAACCTGTCCGCCGTGGCGTCGGCCGCCTTGCCGCCCGGGCTGCAGCCCCCCAGGACAGACAGTCCCGCCAGAAGCATCACAATCGCGGCCGCACGAATCGTCACTTGATCTCTCCGATGGGGAAGGAACGCGCTGGAAGCCGCAAGGGTGCGGCGCAAGTAAGGCGGCCCCGCTTAGTCGAGCGCGCCGATGTAGGGAAGGCCTCGATAGGCTCCGGCCGCGTCCATCCCGTATCCGACCAGAAAACGGGCAGGCGCTTCCCAGGCCACGAAGTCGGGCGCCATGGCCCGCGGGGTGGCCAGGGGCTTGCGCGCGAACACCGCCGTCAGCACGGCTCCGGCCCCGGCGTCGCGCACCAGCCGGGCGGCCTCGGAAAGCGACAGGCCGGTGTCGAAGACGTCGTCGACGATCAGCGCCGTGCGCCCGGACAGCGGGCGCTGCAGGTCGGCGCGCACCTCGCACCGGCCCAGGCTCGCCCGCTCGTCGCCGTAGGAGGCCAGCCATAGCGCGTCGAAGCGTAGGTTCCGCCCGTGCCGCGACAGCGCCCGCATCAGGTCGGCGCAGAACCACAGGCCGCCGGTCAGCAGGCAGACCGCCACCGTCTCGTCGTCGATGCGCGGCGCGATCACACCGGCCAGCGCCTCCACCCGGGCGGCCACCGCGGCCTCGTCAAGCAGGACCGCCGGCGCGCGGTCAGTCATGCGTCGGCAGGGCGTCGGGCGAGCCGGGCGGCAGGGGTTGCGCCTCGACCGGCTCCGGGCCGGCCGCGACGGGCGGCGGCGTCGCCACGCGCGCGGGCGGCGGCGGCGCGGCCTTCGCCCCGGCGTCGAAGGTCACCTCGAGGTCGTGCGCGCGGGCCGGCGGATCCAGCATCGCGATGGCGAAGTGCCGGCTGGCGCCAGCCGGCACCCGACCGTCCAACGGGCGGATGATCTTCGCCGCCACAGGTTTGCCCGCCCGGTCCAGCAGGCTGATGCGCAGGGCCGGCGCGGTCACCGCCGCGTCGCCGACATTGCGGATCGCCCCGCTGACGGCGAACACCGGCCGCCCGCCCTGGAAGGCCGATTCCACGCGCACCTGCTCGATCACCAGGCCCAGGCTGTTCACCGGCAGGCCGATGCCGGCGTAGGCCGCCTGGCTGGCCGGCCACAGCCGCACCACCTGGGCCCGGAACACCAGCGCCCCGGCGATCAGCGCCGCGACCACCACGGCGGCGGCGGCCCACACGATCACCTTGCCGCGGGCCTGGGCCTTCGGTCCGGACGACCGCCTGGCCGGCGCCACGATCGGCGCCTCGGCGATCACCACCTCCAGGTCGTCGGATGTGTCGGCGACAAAGGCCTCCGCCAGCCGGGGCGCGGGCGCGGGCGGCGGCGGCGGAACCTCTGGCGGCGGCGCTTCCTTGGTCACGGTCCAGCGCGCGCCGCAGTTGGTGCACTTCACGGACCGGCCTGCGTTGGGGATCCGTGAGTCATCCACGAAATAGCTGGTGGCGCACTCTGGACAGGTCAGTATCATGACGCTCGAATCGGACGCTCCAGCAACCTCCTCCGAGGTCGCCGATTTCGGCCCCCATGTCCAGAAAACCCCTCGCCGCGTCGGCAACCCAGATCGCCGACGATGTTGTCCGTTTCGATGACGTGTCCATGCGCTACGGACGCGGGCCCGAGGTGCTGACCGATCTGAACTTCGCGCTGGCGCCCGGTTCGTTCCATTTCGTCACCGGTCCGTCAGGCGCGGGCAAGAGCACCCTGCTGAAACTTATCTACCTCGCCGCCCGTCCCTCCAAGGGGCTGGTCCATCTGTTCGGCCAGGACGTGGCCCGCGCGACGGCCAGGACCCGGCCCTACCTGCGCCGGCGCATCGGCGTGGTGTTCCAGGACCTGCTGCTGCTCGACCACCTCTCGGCCTTCGACAACGCCGCCCTGCCCTTGCGGATCGCGGGCGGCGACCCGGCGCAATACCGCGCCGACGTGGCCGAGCTGCTCAGCTGGGTGGGCCTTGGCGAGCGGATGCACGCCATGCCCGCCACCCTGGCCGGCGGCGAGAAGCAGCGCCTCGCCATCGCGCGCGCCGTGGTCAACCGCCCGGAGATCCTCCTGGCCGACGAGCCGACCGCCAATGTCGACCACGACATGGCGCTGCGCATCTTCCGCCTGTTCGTCGAGCTCAACCGCCTGGGCACGACCGTCGTCATCGCCACCCACGACACCGACCTGGTCGCCCGGTCCGGGCGGCCGATGCTGCATCTCGACGGCGGCCGCTTGACGCTGCGCCCGCCGGCCGGGCCGAGCGCGCCATGAGCGAGCTGTTCGACCTGGCCCGCTGGCGCCCCGCGCCCCTGCTGCCGGAGCGCGACGCCCGCGACGGATCGCTGATCTTCGTGGTCGCCGTCCTGTGCTTCCTGGCCTGCCTCACGGCCATGGGGGTGATCGCCGCCGGCCGCGCGGCGGGCGGCTGGACGGGCCAGCTCACCGGCGAGGCGACCGTCATCGTCCGCCCGCAAGGCGGCGAGACCCCCGACGCCGCCGCCGCCCGCGCCGCCGAGGTCCTGGCCGATGTCCCCGGCGTCACCGAGGCCCGCGCTCTGGAGCCCGCCAAGGCCTACGACCTGATCCGCCCCTGGATGGGCGACGTCTCCGACCTGGCCGACCTGCCGGTGCCCCGCCTCGTGACGGTCACCCTGGATGCGAAACACCCGGCCAACGCCCGGACCCTCGGCCGCACCTTGAAGGCCCAGGGCGTGGACGCCACGGTCGACGACCACAGCCTGTGGATCAAGGACATCCGAAGGGCCGGCGAGGTGGTCCGCTGGCTGGGGGCCGGGGTCTTCGCGCTGATCGCCGGCGCCGCGGCCGCCGTGGTCGCCTTCGCCACCCGCGCGGGCCTCGCCGCGCGCCGCGACGTGGTGGAGGTGCTGCACCTGGCCGGCGCGGAGGACAGCTATATCGCGCGCCTCTTCCAGCTCCGCTTCGCCCGGGTCGCGGGCCTGGCCGGCCTGATCGGGGCGGCGGGCGCGGGCCTTGTCGCCGCGATCCTGCGGCTGCTGGGCGGCGGCGAGGGCCTGACCCCCGCCCTGCCCCTGGCCTGGGGCGATCTCGCCGCGGTGCTGCCCTGTCCCCTGCTGGCCGCCCTGGTGGCCGCCGTCGCCGCCCAGACCACCGCGATGAAGCTGATCGGCGACATGCGATGAAGGGAGTCGCGGCCCTGCTGGTCTTCGCGCTCATCTGGGCGGCGGGTCTCTTCGCCTTCGCCGCCCGCGTACAGCAGTCGACGCCGCTTCCCTCGCCGAAGCCGGCCGAGGGGATCGTGGCGCTCACCGGCGCCAATTCCAACGAGCGCATCGGCGCCGCCGTCGAGCTCCTGACCGAGGGCCTGGGCCGCCGCGTCCTGGTCTCCGGCGTCAACCGCGGCGTCAGCCGCGAGGAGCTGCGCACCGCCTCGCGCACCGCGCGCCGGTTCTACGACTGCTGCGTCGACCTGGGCTTCACCGCCGCCGACACCGTCGGCAACGCCCGCGAGACCGCCGAATGGGCCCACGCCATGCGCTATGAGAGCCTGATCGTGGTGACCTCCGACTACCACATGCCCCGCGCCATGCTGGAACTTCGGGCCGTCCTGCGGCCGCCGATGGTGCTCGAGACCTATGCGGTGGCGACACCCGGGCTGAAGGTCCGGCGCTGGTGGCGATCGCCGGGCGCCGCGCGGTTGCTGGTGGTGGAGTATTGCAAGTATCTGGCGATCCTCGGCCGCGAAGCGGTGCTCGGCCTTGGGCCGCGCGTCACGCCGGCGCCGCAGAAGGGCTGACGGTTGCGCCTCCTCCGATCCCTGGCCTACGTGGCGGCGTTCTACATCTGGTCGGTGTTCTGGGTGCTGCTGATCTCGCCCCTGCTGCTGGGGCCCCGGCGCTGGATGGTGCGGTCCTGGCGGATCTGGTCGCTGGTCCTGATGTGGCTGCTGCGCTGGATCTGCGACATCAAGGTCGAGCTCCGGGGCCAGCAATACATGCCGAAGGGCGCCGCCCTGATCGCCCCCAAGCACCAGTGCATGCTGGACGTCTTCGCCCAGTTCGCCTGGCTGCCCGACAGCTGCTTCATCACCAAGAAGGAGCTGATGTGGATCCCGTTCTTCGGCTGGTACGCGCGCAAGGCCCGGATGATCGTCGTCGACCGCGCGGGGCACGCCACCGCGCTGCGCAAGATGGTCGCCGAGGCCAAGGAACGGTTCGCCGACGATCGCCAGCTCCTGATCTTTCCGGAGGGCACCCGCAGCGCGCCCGGCGTCCCCGGCGACTACAAGCCCGGCATCGCCGCCCTCTACCGCGAGCTCAACGTCCCGGTGCACCCCGTGGCCACCAACGCCGGCGTTCACTGGCCCCGGCACGGCTTCGAGCGCATTCCGGGCGTCATCGTCTTCGAATACCTGGAGCCGATCCCCGCCGGTCTCAAGCGCGCCGAATTCATGCGCATCCTGCAGGAGCGTATCGAGACCGCTTCGATGAAGCTGCTGCCGCTGTAGACCTCCCCTCTCCCGCTCCTCCCCGCGAAAGCGGGGACCCAGGCTTTTTTCGTCAAGGAAATAGCGGGCGACGAATGTCCGCTTCCCGGCGAAACGCCAATGAGCGCATCCGACCCATAGCGGACATTCCACCTTGGCCTTAAGCTCATCTACGCGCCGGTCGGAACCCACTAATGAACGCAGATGAAACGGTGATCGGCCGCATATTGCGTGTGAACCACGCAGGCGAGCATGGAGCGATCTCCATCTACTCTGCTCAACTTGCGCACGTGGGCGACTCCCGTCCTGAACTGAGGCAATGGCTTGAGGGCACGCTGGCCCACGAGCGCGCGCACTGCGCTGCGTTCCGTGAAGCGATGCACTCGCGCAACGTGACGCCTTGCGGAGCGCTTGCGATCTGGAGTGTCGGCGGATGGGTGCTCGGGTGCCTGACCGCGCTTCTCGGCCTTCGAGGCGTGATGGCTTGCACGGCGGCCGTCGAGCGGGCTGTCCACGGCCATCTGGGGGAACAAATCGCCTTTCTGAGCCACAGCGACCCTGCTCTCGCCGCCCTAGTGCAGGAAATCCGACGCGAGGAAATGGAACACCTCGCCTACGCAGAGGGCAACTTGCCGTCGGGGTCGATCAGGGGGCGGCTGGTACAACCGCTCGTGTCGCTCTGCACCCATCTGCTCATCGCACTATCCACGCAGGGCGCTTCGTTACGGCTCAATGGAGTACTGCGGCACCGTTGAGGTCCGCAAACCACCCATCTAGGAACTTCGGACTGTCCGCATCCGGGCGGCTCAAAAAGCCGCTCGTCTCAGAAGGTGGCGATTAACCTGAGACTCCGCCTTCGCGGGAGCGGAGGTTGGTCGCGCCCTAACCGGCCTCCCGCGCCTCCACCAGCGCCAGCAGGCTCTCCATGGCCCGGTCGCGCACCCCCTCCTGGCGCAGGTGCGCCACCAGGTCGCGCAGGTAATCGACATTGCGGCCCGACAGGCCCGAGGCGCCCGCGATCAGCCCGGCCTGCTGATCGGCGGTGAGGTCTCCCGCCCATTGCGGGTGACGCACGTCGGACAGGAACACCAGGGCCTCGACCCGGCGGCCGTCGGCCAGGCGCACGAACCGGCGCGCCTCCACATAGGTTTCCGTCGGCTGTTCCCGCTCCAGGAGGTAGGCGTAGACCTCCGGCCAGCCGCCGGCGATCCGGTAGGCTATGCCGCGCGTCGATCCGCCGGGCGCCAGGCCCAGCACCAGTCCCGGCCGCTCAGGGGTGCCCCGGTGGTGGACGGAGTAGATGCAGAAGGCGCGGCGCCGGCCGGACAGGGTGGCGGCTACCCCTTCCGCGAACGGGAACCCCGGCCGCCACATCAGGCTGCCGTAACCGAAAACCCAATTCTCGTCGGACATCCCGCCTCACGGCTATAAGGGCCCCATGTCTCTGCACGATACCCCGCCCGCCCGCAAACCCAACCGGCTCGGCCTCTACCTCCCGTTCATCCTGCTGGTCGTGGCCATGCTGGCCTGGAGCGTCTTCTGGTTCTGGGCCAAGGGCGAGACCGCCCGCCGCATGGACCTGGCCGTGGCGGGCTTCAAGGCCGCCGGCTACGAGATCACCTGGAGCCGCCGCACGCTGGGCGGCTACCCCTTCCGCATGGACATCGCCCTGACCGACGCCCGTGTCCGCGAGCCCGCCGGCTGGATGCTGGAGGCGCCCAGGCTCGAGGGCGAGGCCTTCATGCAGAGCCGCGGCCACTGGATGCTCGCCGCGCCGCTGGGAATCACCTTCGTCCGCCCCGTGGGCGGCGCCGTGGCGGTGCGGGGCGAACTGATCCGCGCAAGCCTCGGCGCCCTGGACAAGCGCCCGCCCAGCTTCTCCTTCGAAGGCGTCAAGCTCACCTTCACGCCCGCTGCGGGGGCGCAGCCCTTCGCCCTGGCCGGCGCCGATCGGGTCGAGTTCCACCTGCGCGCCGGCCCGGACGACGAGGGCGGCGTGTTCATGACGCTGAAGAACGGCAAGGCCGCGGCAGGCGGCCTGCTGGCGCGGATCGCGGGCGATAAGCCTGTCGCCGTGGAGTGGAATTCGACGCTTTCCAAGATGAGCGCGTTCACGGGCTCCGATTGGCCCTCGGCCGTCCGCCACTGGAGCGCCGGTGGCGGCCAGATGACCGTCCGAAAGGCTGGCTTCACGGCGGGCGATGCGCTGGTCGGCGCCAGCGCCGGCAAGCTCGCGGCAGGGTCCGACGGACGGCTCACGGGCGTGCTGGACGTCACGCTTCGCCAGGCGCCCCGCGCGCTCGCCCTGATGGGCGAAGCGGGCCTGATCGCGCCCGAGAACGCCCAGGCCGCCGCCGTGGTGGTCGAGGCCCGCCAGGGCGGCGCCGACACGGCCCGCGCGACGCTGAATTTCGAGGCCGGCCAGACGACCCTGGGCCCCGTCGCTATCGCTCCCGCGCCCAGGGTCTATCAGGGTCCCTAGGCCCGAAAATACTTGACATGGCCCTTGACCTGTGTTCTTGTTTTGTTCGTGAGCGACAACGCGGAAATGACCGAGCGGCACGCCCGCGCCCTGGCTGAACTCGCCGAGCTCTGCCTGGCCTCGGCGCGCGATCTCGCGGCCCGGCAGGCCGCGGCCGAGGATCCCGCCGACGCCGCCGTCCTGGCCAGCGCCCTGCACAAGGTCGGCCGCTCCGCGCGGCAATGCCTGGCGCTGGAAGCCAAGCTCGTCCGCGACGCCCAGCGCGCCCTGCGCGAGGATCGCGATGACGCGGTGAAACAGCGGACCCTCCAGACCCAGGTGCGCCGGGCCAAGGTCAAGAGCGCGCTCAACCAGCTCGTCTGGAAC
>CANJXI010000040.1 GCA_947478785.1 Caulobacteraceae bacterium | reverse complement strand
CCCTGCGCGCCGCTCTGCAACGCCATCACGACAAGCACTTCGGCCTTGAGGAGACATCAAGGGCCGCGTAACCATCAACCCAGGCAACGCCCGCCCCATGATTTTCAACATCAAGCGGGACATCCCCCCGAAACAAAGCGAAACAGGTTGTGCTTTGCTGCGCTGCACCAATCAGCCTACTCGGGCGTTGGATGCGTCGTGGATGCCGTGGTTTGGCGTCCGGTTTCTGGCCCCAGAGTGGAAGGTCCCGGCATGGCGGCAGACGGTTTCCAAAGCGGCGCCTTCCAGCACACCCTGCGGACGCCCGCGGTCTTCGCCGGCGTCGGCGTGCACACTGGCGCGCACACCCGCGTCGCTGTCCGCCCGGCGGGCGCCGATGTGGGCGTCGTTTACGTACGCACCGACATCGCCGACCGCGACAATCGCGTGCCGGTCACGCCCGAGGCGGTCTGCAAGACCCAGCTCGGCACCGTGATCGCCAATCCGTCCGGCGTCACCGTCTCCACCATCGAGCATCTGATGGCCGCCCTGGTCATGCTGGGTATCGACAATGCCGTGGTCGAGATCGACGGGCCGGAGATGCCGATCATGGACGGCTCCTCCCAGCCGTTCGTCGAGGTTCTGGACCGCGCGGGCAAGCGGGCGCTCCCCGCGCCGCGCCGGTTCATCGAGATCCTCGACACCGTGGAGGTCACCGATGGCGACAAGCGCGCGGCGCTGAAGCCCGCGCTGCGGTTCGAGGTAGCGTTCGAGATCTTCTTCCCCACCGCCGTGATCGGCCGCCAGTACATCGACCTGGCCATGGACGAACATGCCTTCCGCCGCGAACTCGCCGATTGCCGCACCTTCGGCTTCCTGCATGAGGTCGAGGCGCTCCGCAGCCTGGGGCTCGCCCGTGGCGGCTCGATGGAGAATGTGGTGGTCATCGAAGGCGACCGGGTGCTGAACCCGGAGGGCCTGCGGCGGCCCGACGAGTTCGTCCGCCACAAGGCGCTGGACGCCATCGGCGACCTCTATGTCCTGGGCGCGCCGGTCATCGGCCGCTTCGAGGGCGCGCTGGCCGGCCACGGGATCAACAACCAGCTGGTCCGCGCGCTGGTCGCCCGGCCCGACGCCTGGCGCATCCGCACCTTCGCCGACGAACTGGCCGTCGCGGTCTGATCTTCCGACCCTTGGCGGGTCGGAAAATCAGCCACGGCCCCGCCGCCGTTTGCTCGCCACAAGTCGTGGTGTAGAAGCGACTCTCCGCGTGGGGGCGCGCGCGTTTGGTCTTGAGGTGATGGTGTCGTTTCTACGTAATTCCTGGGCCCGCCCGGTGCTCGTCGCCGGCCTCTGCGCCCTGGCCCTGGCGGGCTGCGCCTCCAACAAGAAGAAGCCCCGGCTTGCCTATGAGGAGCGGCCGGTGGAGCTGCTCTACGCCACCGGCGCCGACCGGATGGACCGTCACCAATGGTCCCAGGCGATCGACTATTTCCAGGAAGTGGAACGCCAGCACCCCTATTCGGAATGGTCGCGCCGCTCGATCCTGATGCAGGCCTTCGCCCACTATCAGGCCAACAACTACGAAGAGGCCATCGCCGACGCCGACCGGTTCATCTCGCTCTACCCGGGCAGTCCGACGGCGGTCTACGCGCACTACCTTAAGGCCATCTGCTACTTCGAGCAGATCGTCGACGTCGGGCGCGACCAGGCGGCCACCGGCCAGGCGCTCGACAACCTGCGCGAGGTGGCCCAGCGCTATCCCCGCACCGAATACGCCGCCGACGCGCGCCTGAAGATCGACATGGTCAACGACCAGCTGGCCGGCAAGGAGATGACCGTCGGCCGCTACTACCTGCGCCAGAGCGACACGCTCGCCGCGGTGGGCCGCTTCCGGACGGTCGTCGACAAGTACCAGACCACCAGCCATACGCCCGAGGCGCTCTACCGGCTGGTGGAGACCTACCTGACGCTCGGCCTGATCGACGAGGCCCGGAAGAACGGCGCGGTCCTGGGCTACAACTATCCGGGCGACCCCTGGTACCGCGAGGCCTACCAGCTCCTGACCTCCAAGGGCCTCAAGCCCGAGGTCGAGCCCACCGCCGGCAAGCGCGGGATGTTCCACATCCCCTTCACCAAGGACAAGTCCACGACGGTGAAGCCCCCGGGCGCCAAGGCCTCCGCGCCCGAGACGGCGGGCGGCATCGAACCGACCGCCAAGGTCAGCGCGGCGACACGGGACCCCAACGCCGCCCAGCCGAAGAAGAAGCGCGGCTGGTTCCATATCCCCTTCACCGGCGGATAGGCGCCGTTTGGTCCTCCCCCGAGGCGTCCTGGCCCCCTGGCGCCTGAGAACAAAAAGTGATCAACTGTGGCTTGGCGGCCCTAGTCCCGGCCGCTGATTCCCGGTGACCGTCCTCCCATGCTGATCGGCCTCTGGATCCGCGACGTGGTGCTGATCGAGGCCCTGGACCTGTCCATCGGGCCGGGCCTCACCGCGCTCACCGGCGAGACCGGGGCGGGCAAGTCGATCATCCTCGACGCGCTCGGCCTGGCGACCGGCGCGCGGGCCGACGCGGGCCTCGTGCGCCTTGGCGCGGCCCAGGCCATGGCGTCGGCCGTGTTCGCGCCGCCGCCCACCCATCCCGTCTGGGACCTGCTGGAAGACAAGGGCCTCTCCTACGCCCGCGACGAGGACCTGGTGCTGCGCCGCTCGCTGGGGGCTGACGGCCGCAGCCGCGCCTTCGTCAACGACCAGGCGACCGGCGTCGGCGTCCTGAAGGAGGTGGGCGCCGCGCTTCTCGAAGTGCACGGCCAGCACGAGACGGTGGGCCTGCTCGACGCCCGCACGCACCGCCCGTTGCTGGACGCCTTCGCCGGCGTCGATGGCCTCGTGCGTTCGGTCGCCGGGCGCTGGGGCGACTGGCGCGCCGCGCGGGACGCCATCGAGGCGCTCAGGGCGGAGACCGCGCGCGCCGCCGCCGAGACCGAGGAGCTGACCCTGCGCCTGGCCGACCTCGACCGCCTCGACCCGCGCGAGGGCGAGGAAACCGAACTCGCCGAGGAGCGCGCCATCCTGGGCGCATCCGAGAAGGCGCTGGCTGACATCGCCTCGGGCCGCGCGGTTTTCGAGGGCCTCTCAAGTCGGGTGTCCGGCGCGGTGCGCGCGCTCGACCGGGCGCGCGAGCGGGCGCTGTCGGCCGGCGCGGCCGAGGACGGGCGGGCGGTGAAGCGCTTGGCCGAGGCCTCCGCGGCGCTGGACCGCGTGCTGATCGAGGCGGCCGAGGCGGAGGCGGCCGTCGACGCCGCCGCCGAGGCCTTCGACTTCGAACCCGACCGCCTGGAGAAGGCCGAGGAACGGCTGTTCGACCTGCGGGGCCTGGCCCGCAAGCTCAGTGTGGGCGTGGAGGCGCTGCCGTCCCTGCGCGTGCGCTTCGCCGAACGCCTGCGGGCGGTGGAAAGCTCGGAGGCGGCGCTGGATGCGGCGGAGGCAGGACTGCGCGCCGCGCGGGAGGCCTATTTCGCCGAGGCCGGCAAGCTCACCGCCGCGCGCCGCGGCGCGGGCGACCGGCTGGCCGACGCCGTGATGGCCGAACTCGCGCCGCTCAAGCTGGACAAGGCTCGGTTCCGGGTGGCCGTGGAGCCATTGCCCGAGGACCGCGCGGGGCCCGCCGGTCTCGACCGGGTCGGTTTCGAGATCGCCACCAATCCCGGCGCGCCCTTCGCCGACCTGGGGTCCATCGCCTCGGGCGGGGAACTGGCCCGCTTCGCACTCGCGCTCAAGGCCGCGCTGGCGGGCCGGGGCGGGGCCTATCAGCCGCTGATGATCTTCGACGAGGTGGACCAGGGCGTGGGCGGGGCGGTGGCCGACGCCGTTGGCCTGCGCCTCAAGCGCCTGGCCGCCGAGACCCAGGTGCTGGTCGTCACCCACTCCCCCCAGGTCGCCGCTCGCGCAGACGCCCACTGGCGGATCGCCAAGACCGGCGAGGGAGACCGCCTGCGGACCCTCGTGGAATCCCTCTCGCCCGAGGCCCGCGAGGAGGAGATAGCCCGCATGCTGGCCGGCGCCGAAGTGACGGACGCCGCGCGCGCCGCCGCCCGGGCGCTGATGGAGGCGTAGTCCTCTCCCGCTTCGCGGGAAAGGAAGGTAGATCGTCCTGATGATCCCTGTCTCCGACCTCACCGAAGCCGAAGCCGCCGAGGAGCTGACCCGGCTCGCCGATGAGATCGCCGCGCACGATATCGCCTACCATCAGCAGGATGAGCCGACGATCTCGGATGCCGACTACGACGCCCTGAAGCAACGCAACCTGGAGATCGAAGCCCGGTTCCCGGCGCTGATCCGAGAGAATTCGCCGTCGCTCAGGGTGGGCGCCGAGCGCGCGGCGCAGTTTCAGCCCGTCGAGCACGGCGTGCCGATGCTCAGCCTCGAGAACGCCTTTTCCGACGAGGACGCCGCGGACTTCGACGCCAAGGTCCGGCGCTTCCTGCGGCTCACCGCCAGCGAGACGGTGGCCTACACCGCCGAGCCCAAGATCGACGGCCTGTCGTGCTCGATCCGCTATGTGAACGGAGAGCTGGTCCAGGCCGCCACCCGCGGCGACGGCAAGGTGGGCGAGGACGTCACCCAGAATGTCCGCACCATCGCCGATGTCCCCAAGCGGCTGGCGGGCTCGGGGTGGCCGGGCGAGATCGAGGTCCGGGGCGAGATCTACCTAGGGCACGAGGGGTTTCTGGCGCTGAACGCCGCCGCCGCCGAGGCCGGCCAGAAGACCTACGCCAACCCGCGCAACGCCGCCGCCGGCTCGCTCCGCCAGATCGATCCGAAGATCACCGCCGCCAGGCCCCTGCGGTTCTTCGCCTATGCCTGGGGGTTGCTGAGCGAGCCTTTCGCGGACAGCCAATGGGAGGCGCTGGGCAAGCTGAAGGCCTGGGGCTTCCAGACGACGCCGCAGAGCGAGCGCGTGGAGAACACCGGCGGCCTGCTCGCGGCCTACGCCCGCATGGAAGCCCTGCGCCCGAAGCTCGCCTACGACATCGACGGCGTGGTCTACAAGGTCGACCGGCTGGACTGGCAGGGCCGCCTGGGCTTCGTCACCCGCACGCCCCGCTGGGCGGTGGCGCGCAAGTTCCCGGCGCAGCAGGCGCGCACGATCCTGGAGGCCATCGACATCCAGGTGGGCCGCACGGGGGCCATCACCCCGGTGGCGCGGCTGCATCCCGTCACGGTCGGCGGCGTGGTGGTGGTCAACGCCACCCTGCACAACGCCGACGAGATCGCCCGCAAGGATGTCCGCGTCGGCGACACCGTGATCCTGCAGCGGGCCGGCGACGTGATCCCGCAGATCGTCAGCGTGGTGCTGGACGAGCGGCCCAACGACGCCGAGCCTTTCGCATTCCCCACCCATTGCCCCTGTCCGCTGCACACCCCGATCGCCAAGGAGACCACGGCGGCCGGCGCGGAGACCGTGGTGCGCCGCTGCACGGGGGAGTTCGCCTGTCCGTTCCAGCGGCTGGCCCACCTGCGCCATTTCGTGTCCCGCCGGGCCTTCGATATCGAAGGCCTGGGCGAGAAGCAGCTGACGGCCTTCAACGAACTGGGCTGGATCAACGAACCGGCCGACATCTTCCGCCTGCACGAGAAGCGCGACGAGCTGCTGAACCTCGATCGCCAGGGCGAGACCAGTGTGGCCAACCTGCTGGCCGGCATCGACAGGCGCCGCGACATCGACCTCGACCGCTTCATCTACGGCCTGGGCGTCCGTCACATCGGCGAGACCACCTCGCTGGCGCTGGCGCGGCACTTCGAGACCGCGGAGGCCTTCGTGGCGATAGCCAAGGCCGCATCCGAGCAGACCGCCGGACCGCTGTTCGCCGAGCTCTCCGAACTCGACGGCCTGGGTCCCACGGCGGTTGAGGCCGTGCTGGCCTTCGCCCGCGCCCGACAGCCGATGCTGATCCCGCCCGGGATATCGCTGGACGAGCATCTGCGGCTGGCGATCCCGAAGCTCAATTCCAAGGCCCGAGGGGCGCTCGCCGCGCGCTTCGGCGACTGGACCGCCTTCGAGGCCGCCGCGATACAGGCCGCCGCCGAAACCCCCGGCGACGCCTTCCTGGAGGTCGCCTCGGTGGATGCGGTGGGCGTCGTGGCGGCCCGCATGATCGCGGACTTCTTCGGCGAGGACCATAACCGCGCCCTGGTCGACAACCTGCTGGCCGAACTTCGGGTCATCCCCGCCGAGCGCCCGAAGACCGACACCGCCGTGGCGGGCAAGACCGTGGTCTTCACCGGCGCCCTGGAGAAATTCACCCGCGACGAGGCCAAGGCCCAGGCCGAGCGGCTGGGCGCCAAGGTCTCGGGCTCGGTGTCGAAGAAGACCGACCTCGTGGTGGCCGGGCCCGGCGCGGGCTCCAAGCTCAAGGACGCCGAGAAGCACGGCGTCCAGGTTCTGACCGAGGACGAGTGGCTGGCCCTGATCGGCGGCTAGACCTTGACGGTCGCCTTGCGCGGGGCGGGCGCGCGCCTTGGGCGCAGCTTGCGCTGACGCTCCTGCAGCACGTTGTGCAGCCGCTCGCGCTGATGCTCCGCGCCGGTGATCGTGTGGGTGGTCTGGATATCCAGGTCGCGGCTGGCGATGCGCGCGAGTTCCGCCATGCCGTCGGGGTCGAGCTGCCAGAGCAGGTCGATCAGGTCGGCGATCAGCAGTTCGAGGGTCGCCACCCGAGCTATCAGGTCACGTCGGCTGGTGCGGACTTCTTCGACCATGGAGAGGCTCGGACGACGGGCTGTTACCGGATGCCAGCATGGCGCCAAGGCCTTAAGACTTCCGGGTCAAGCTTGGTTGACGGGGAATGAACCACTCATGCGAGAGCGGCTGACGGCGCGCGTCCTGTTGTTCGATCATCAGGATCGGCTGCTCCTGATGAAGGGCCGCCTGCCCGGCGCGCCCGACGCGCCTGGGGACTGGTTCACCGTGGGGGGCGGCGCCGAGCCCGGCGAGACGGAGTTCCAGGCCGCCGAGCGGGAAATCCTCGAGGAGACCGGCTTCACCGACGTCGAACTCGGCCCGGTGGTCTGGCGGCGCGAGGGGCCGTTGGCGCTGGCCGGCGGGGAGATGGTGCTGTTCAAGGAGCGCTACATCGTGGCGCGCTGCGCAGGCGGCGAGCCCAGCCGCGAGGGCTGGGACGAGCAGGAACGGGCGCTGATCGACGACATCCGCTGGTGGACGCTGGAGGAGCTGAAGGCCACCGAGGAGGTGGCCCACCCCGTCGGTCTGGCCGACCTGCTGGGGGACATCCTCGCGGGCCGCTTGCCGGAAGACCCGCTCGACATCGCCTTGCGGTAGCCTCCGCCACGGACTCGCGCGATGGTCAGGCCCAGTTGAAGGCGAACCCATGGCCAAGCTTCCCGCCAAGAGACGTCCGGCCCTTGTCGGGGCGTTCGCCACCCGTCCGAGGCTCGCGGCTTCGATCCTCGCCGGCCTTGTCGCCGGCTTGGCCATTGGCCTCCTTCCCGGCATCCGCCCGAGCACGGCGGTGCTCCTGGGCTGGGACGTCGTGTGCGCGGTCTTCGTCGGGCTGATGAGCCGCTACATGCGCAACCAGGCGCCCGACGGCATGCGCGCCCACGCCGCCGAGGCGGACGAGGGGCGGATGGTGGTGCTGCTGCTGATCGTGGCGGCGACCGTGGCCAGCATCGCGGCGATGGCCGTGGACCTTTCCTCCGCCAAGCAGGAGACCGGGATATCCCGCGCCGTGCACGTCGGCCTGGTCTTCCTGACCGTGGCGCTCTCCTGGTATTTCGTGCAGCTGAACTTCGCCCTGCACTACGCGCACGCCTATTACGACCGGGCGGCAGGCGGGCGCGGCGACAAGGGCGGACTGAATTTCCCGGGCAATGCGGCGCCCGATTACTGGGACTTCCTGCACTTCTCGATCATCATCGGGGTCGCCCAGCAGACCGCCGACATCGCCTTCACCGACAAGGGCCTGCGCCGGCTGGGCACCTTCCACAGCCTGTTCGCCTTCGCCTTCAACATGGTCGTGGTGGCGCTCACCATAAACCTGGTGGCGGGGTTGTTTTAGGCGCGACGAGGCTCAACCCGCCGGCGCGGGGAGCTGTCAGTAAGGGGATGGAGGGCGCGCGAGCTTGCGCGGGCCGCCCTCCGCCTTGGTCTTAGCCGGTGACCCGAAGATTGGTCGCAGAGGTCTTGCCGCTGCGCCGATCGGCCTCGAGGTCGTAGGCGACCGTCTGGCCTTCGTTGAGGCCGCGCAGGCCGGCCTGTTCGACCGCCGAGATGTGGACGAACACATCCTGGCCGCCGTCGTCAGGCTGGATGAAGCCGAACCCCTTGGTGGGATTGAACCACTTCACCGTGCCGGCGCCGGCGCCCATCGGATCGCCCGAGGGCCGTCCGCCGCCGCCGCCGCCGCCACCGCCGCCACGGGGACGGTCGAAGCCGCCACCGCCACCGCCGCCGAAACCCCCGCCGCCGCCGCGGGGACGGTCGAAGCCGCCGCCGCCGCCGCCGCGCGAGGGCGCGGCGCCTTGGCCGGTGACCACCAGCTGGCCAGCCGAGAGCTTGCCGGACCGGCGGTCCTGCTCAAGCTCGAAGTTGACCGTGTCGCCTTCGTTCAGGGCGCTGAGGCCTGCCTGTTCGACTGCTGAGATGTGGACGAAGACGTCTGATCCGCCATCGTCCGGTTGGATGAAGCCAAAACCCTTGGCTGTATTGAACCACTTAACCGTGCCGCTCGACATTCGCGTGACCTAACCGGGATAGAGTCTTGCGCCGCGTGCCACGGCGCCCGGCCACCGATTTTGGCGGACCGTAAAAGCTATGTAGCGGGCGAAAAGCCGGTAGGCCAGCACGTCCGTGACAGAGAGGCGCAATCGGCCTATTGGCCTGCGCCTCGCATCGACGGCCCGGGCGACCCTGAATTGAACAGCATCTGCGTCTATTGCGGCTCGGCGCGCGGCTCCGATCCGGCGTTTTTCGAAGAAGCGGTGTCGGCCGGGACGCTCATCGCCGAACAGGGCCTGACGCTGGTCTACGGCGGCGGCAAGGTAGGCCTGATGGGCGCGGTGGCCGATGCGGCCTTGGCGGCAGGCGGCAAGGTCGTGGGCGTCATGCCGGCCGACCTGGTCAGCCAGGAGATCGGCCATCCGGGCCTGACCGAACTGCGCGTCGTGAATTCGATGCACGAGCGCAAATGGGCGATGGCCGAACTCGCCGACGGGTTCCTCTGCCTGCCGGGCGGCCCGGGCACCTTCGAGGAGATCTTCGAACAGTGGACCTGGGCGCTGCTGGGCTTCCACGCCAAGCCCTGCGGCTTCGTCAATGTGAACGGCTACTACGACCTCATGCGACAGACCGTGCAGCAGATGGCCGACAAGGGCTTCCTCGGTCAGCAATACGTGGACATGCTGATCTATCGCCGGACCACCGCGGAGGCGCTGGAGGCGTTCCGCGCCTACGTCCCGCCGCCGCCCAAGTGGAGCGTGGCGCCGGTGGAGCAGCGGTATTAGCCGTCAGTGGGGGCGGGCCGTCCCGAGCGCGACGCCCAGCTTGGCGGCCAGTTCGTCGTGTACGAAGGGCTTGTGCACGATGCCATCGTCGCCCGCGTCCAGCAGGGCCGCGGCGTCCGCGTAGCCGGTGACGAACAGGATCGGCAGGCCGGGCCGGCGCGCGCGGGCCTCGCGGGCCACCTCCGCGCCGTTCATGCCGGGCATGGCGAAGTCCAGCAGCAGCAGATCGATATCGCCGCGGCGGTCCAGCAGATCCAGCGCGGCGCCGCCGCTGCCGGCCTCGATCACCTCGTAGCCCAGATCGGTCAGGATTCCGGCCGTCACCTCGCGCACGGCGCTGTCGTCATCGACCACCAGCACCTTGCGGTCCTTGGGCGCGGCGTCGCCGCCGCGCGGCCCGATCCGTCCCGGCGCCACGGCCGCCGTGGCCGCGCGCGGCAGGTAGACGCGCACGGTCGTCCCCACCCCCACGCCCGTGTCGATGGCCACCCCGCCGCCGGACTGCTTGGCCAGGCCGAACACCTGGCTCAGCCCGAGGCCCGAGCCCTTGCCGACCGCCTTCGTGGTGAAAAAGGGTTCGAACACCTTGTCCAGCACCTCGTCGCTCATGCCCGAACCGGTGTCGCCGACGGCGATCATCACATGGTCCCCGGCCGGCGGCTCCTCGGGCCTGGCGGGCGGGCCAAGCGTCACATTGGCCGTCTTGACCGTCAGGCCCCCCCCGACCTCCATCGCGTCGCGGGCGTTGATCGCCAGGTTCAGGATCACCAGCTCGATCTGGGTGGGATCGATCATGGCCGGCCACAGGCCCGGCTGCAGCCGCGTCTCGATGTGCACCGAGCCGCCCATGGTCGAATGCAGCAGGTCGCGCATCGACAGTACGGTGTCGTTCAGGTCGACGGCGCGCGGCTCCAGCTTCTGGCGGCGCGAGAAGGCCAGCATTTGGGCGGTCAGCTGCGCGCCACGTTCGGCGGCCTGGGCCATCAGCCGCAGGCGCCGCTTGCTGGGCTCGTCGAGGTCAGCCTTCTGCATCTGGCGGATATTGCCCAGCACCACCATCAGCAGGTTGTTGAAGTCGTGCGCGACGCCGGAGGTGAGCTGGCCGACCGCTTCCAGCCGCTGGGCCTGGCGCAGCGCGGATTCGATACGCTCGCGCTCGGCGATCTGCTCGGCGAGCTGGCGGTTGGCCAGGGCCAGTTCCACCGTGCGTTCCTCGACCCGCCGCTCGAGCAGTTCCTCCGCCAACTGCTGCTCGGTGACGTCGGTGTTGGTGCCGAACCAGCCGGTGATCTGGTGGTCGGCGTCGTGGAAGGGCAGGGCGCGGGACAGGAACCAGCGGTATTCGCCGGTATGGCTGCGCAGGGGGAACAGCTCCTGCCAGGGTTCGCCCGACGCAACCGCGGCGCGATAGCTCTCGGTGACCCGTTGGATGTGCTCGGGGTCCTGCACCGACTGCCAGCCGCCGTCCGACATCGCTTCGGGCGTGGCGCCGGTGTAGTCGTACCAGCGGCGATTGTACCAGAAGACCGCGCCCGACGCGTCGGCCATCCAGGCCAGTTGCGCGATGGTCTCGGCCAGGGTGCGGAAGCGTTCCTCGGCCAGCCGCACGGCCTCGATCCGGTCGCGGGCCTCGTACTGGCGCCGCCGGCCCCTGAGCGCGGTCCGCACGACGCTGACCATGGTCGTGGGGTGGAACGGCCGCTCCAGGAAGCTGACGTTGCCCAGCGCCTGGCTGAGCCGTCCGGCGGCCGGATTTCGCTCCACGCCGCCGCCGCGGTTGGTCAGGATCACGATGGGGAAGTCGGACCAGGCGGGCTGGGCCTCGATCCAGCGCACGAGGCCGGGATAGCTGGCGCCGCCCAGCGCCTCCTCGACCACCAGGGCGAGACCCGCGCCAGCCTCCATTTCCTCGCGCAGGCGGCCCAGGTCGGGGCACCCCGTCACCGGCAGCCGGGCTTCGCCCAGGATCGTGGCCGCCACCGCCGCGTCGCGGCCGTTCGGAGCCAGGATCAGGACGCGTTCGGAGATGGAATTCCCGTCCGTCATGCGGACGCTTCGCCCATGGCCAGCCCCGCGCCCGGGCCGACGAAGTTGGGGACGCCGCGCAGGACGCCGTGGAAGGCGGTGAGCGGCGGGCCGACGGTCAAGCCGCGATCGTCGATCTCGTATTCCCGGATGGTCTTCTCGTGCCGGCCGCCGCGCTTCTTGATCACGGAGATCGCCCGGCGCACCTCGCCCACGGCTTCGAAATAGCGCAGCAGCAGGACGGTGTCGGCCAGGTAGGTCACATCCACCGGCGCCTTCATCTCGCCGATCAGCCCGTGCTGGGCGATGGTCAGGAAGGTCGTGGCGCCCTGCCGGTTCAGGTACTGCAGCAGCTCGTGGATGTGCAGCAGCAGGAAGTGCTCTTCCGGCATGGCCGCCTGGTAGCCGTTCAGGCTGTCGATCACGACGGTCTTGACGCCCTTGCCGTCGACGCAGTCGCGCACCCGGGCGGTGAACTCGCCGGGCGAGAGTTCGGCCGCGTCGACCTGCTGGACGATCAGCGATCCGGCGTCGCGCATGGCCTCCAGGTCGATGCCGAGGGCCTTGGTGCGGGCGAACAGCAGGCCAAGCTCCTCGTCGAAGGCGAACAGCGCCGCCTTCTCGCCGCGCCGGATGGCGGCGACGATGAAATACATCGCCAGCAGCGACTTGCCGGCGCCGGCCGGGCCCAGGACTAGGCAGCTCGATCCGCGTTCCGCGCCGCCGCCCATCAGCGTGTCGAGGCCCTCGACGCCGCTGGACTGGGGAGACCGGTCGAAGTCGGACCTGTGCTCCGCCGAGACCAGCCGGGGATAGATCTCCAGGCCACCGGTCTTGATGGTGAAGTCGTGATAGCCGCCGCGGAACTTGCGGCCGCGATACTTGATGATCCGCACCCGCCGGCGTTCCGCCCCGTACTCCGGGGCCAGCTCTTCCAGCCGGATCACCCCGTGGGCGACGCTGTGCACTGTCTTGTCGAGCGCCTCGGTGGTCAGGTCGTCCAGCAGCAGGACGGTGGCGGCGTGCCTGGCGAAATAGTGCTTGAGCGCCAGGACCTGGCGGCGGTAGCGCAGCGAGCTTTGCGCCAGAAGGCGGATCTCCGAGAGGCTGTCGATCACCACGCGCCTGGGCTGGATCCGCTCGACGGCGTCGAAGATCATCCGGGTCGTCTCGCCCAGCTCAAGGTCCGAGGAATAGAGCAGGCTCTGCTGCTGCTGCTCGCCGAGCAGGCTCTCGGGCGGCACCAGTTCGAACACATTGACGCCGGTGAGGTCCCAGCCGTGGGTCTGCGCAGTGTCGCGCAGTTCCTTTTCGGTCTCGGAGAGGGTGATATAGAGCGTGGCCTCGCCGGCCCGGGCGCCGGCCATCAGGAAACTCAGGGCCGCCGTGGTCTTGCCCGTGCCGGGGCTGCCCTCCAGCAGATAGACCCGGTCGCGGCCGAAACCGCCCGCCATGATGTCGTCCAGGCCTTCGATTCCCGTGGAAGCCTGGGCCCGGTCCGGAGCAGTATGCTGGTTCACGCCTCGTCTCGCACGTTGGGGGGCTCAAGGCCGTTTGTCACCCGACAGCCCATAAAAGCGCGCGGACGCCGCTCGGTTGCATGGTGAAGCTTGCGCGTGGGCGCCGCCCGGCGGAATTGCGATCCGTATACGGCGGACCCGGCTTGGCCAGGGGTGCATCAGCCGCGTATTGGGATTACCAATATGCAGTTCAATGTGTTGCCGGGGGTGTGATGCGCGACTTGAAGGACCTGCCGGAAGAAAAGCCCGTGATGGGCAGCCTCGATGGGGTCCACCTGCTGCGGACAACCCAGCAGGTGCAGTACCAGCTCAGCCAGATGGCCGACCAGAAGGCCTCCATGCTGCTTGGCATCACCTTCGTGATCTTCACCATCGCGGTTGGCCAGAGCCGGGTGGGCGATTTCCAGCCGGCGGTGCTGATCCTTGGGGCGGCGGCCTTCGCCGCGGCCTTCCTGGCGGTCCTGGCCGTCCTGCCCTCGGTGAAGGGCTCGCGCCGTGAGGACGGCAGCGTCGGCAACATCCTGTTCTTCGGCTCGTTCACGCGGCTGAGCGAGCAGGAATATGTCGACAAGATCCTGGGCATCGTCGCCAACAACCAGTCGGTCTACGAGGCCTTCGCCCGCGACATCTACCAGAACGGCAGCGTGCTCGCGGGCAAGAAGTACAGGCTCCTGGGCTATTCCTACCGCGTTCTGCTGGTCGGGCTGGTGGCCAGCATGATCGCCTTCTGGGCGCCCTTCCTGCACACGCTCGCGACACGATAGCACCGCGCGTCATGCCGCCATGGGCGGGCCTGATCGCGGGCGGCACCCGTCAGGCGATCTTCGCCTTCATCCCCTTGAGACCGGTCAGCACGAACTGGCCCGACTGGGCGTAGGCCGAGGCGTGACCCAGCTGGTGGATGTCGAAACAGGCCTGCAGGGCCGTGTGCTGGCCCATGATGTCGAGGGTCTGGTTCACCGCGCGCTTGGCCATGGCCAGCGCGTGCGGGTGCATCTGGGCGATCTCGATGGCCAGCGTGCGGCTGGCGGCGTCCAACTCGGCCACCGGAACCACCCGGTTGACCATGCCGCGGCGCTCGGCCTCGACCGCGTCGATCGGCTTGGCGGTGAACAGCAGTTCCTTGGCCTTGCGCGCGCCGAGCTCCCAGGTGTGGCCGTGGTACTCAACACCACCAATGCCCATCAGCACCACCGGATCGGAGAACCGCGCGTTATCGGCCGCGACGATCAGGTCGCAGGGCCAGGCCAGCAGCAGGCCGCCGGCGATGCAGGCGCCCTGCACGGCGGCGATCGAGGGCTTGGGGATGTCGCGCCAGCGCCGCGAGAAGCCGAGGTAGTGCTTGGCTTCCCACTGATAGAGCCCCAGCAGGCCGGTCTCGGGGATCGTCTCCATGATCGTGGGGCCGGTGTCGCCGGGCGCGCGCGGCGTGATGTCGTGGCCCGCGGAGAAGTGCGGGCCGTTGGCGCGCAACAGGATCACGCGCGCCGTATCGTCCGCCGCCGCGCGTTCCCAGGCGGCGTTGAGCTGCTCCAGGAATTCCTGGTTCTGGGCGTTGCGCCGATCCGGGCGGTTCAGCGTAATCGTGGCCACGCCGTCGCTGGCCTCGTACTGGATGTAGTCTTCCAACTGTTCCTCCTGAGGCCAGCCGCCCCGAGGGCGGCTGGCTGTTGTCGCGGCGGTCGCGAGGGCGTTCGGGCCTAGTAGCCCTTTCCCTTGCCGATGTTCGCCACGTGCGCCTTCGTCAGCTCCTGGTACTGCGGCATCAGCATTAGCGCGCTGTTGGCCATGCGTTCGGCCGCGGCCGCCTGATGGGCGTTCAGGTCCTGGGCCATCTCGATGGTGATCTTGGCCACGCCCATCTGCTCGCCGTTCTGCTTTGCGACGTGGCGGCAGAACTTCATCACGTCCTCCTCGAAGGTCTCGTCGGGGTAGACCTCGTGGACCAGGCCCATGATCAGGGCCTTCTGCGCGTCGGCCGGCAGGTTGGCCATCACCAGGTAGCGGGCCCAGTGGGCCCCGACGATCCGGGTCAGCCGGCTGACCCCGTTGGTGGCCGGCAGCACGCCGAACTTGCTTTCCGGGAAGGCGTAGCTGGCCCGCGCCGAGGCCAGGCGGAAATCGCAGGAGAGCGACATCTCCAGGCCGCCGCCCATGCAGGTGCCCTGGTGGGCGACCACGATGGGCTTCTCGATCCCCTCCATCTCATCCCACAGGCTGCGCATCGGCAGGCGCCGGTGAGATTCGCGGATGCCCGAGCCGGTGACCGCCACGGGCGGCGCGCCGTTTCCGCCGCTGCTGGCTTCCTTCAGGTCGGCGCCCGCCGAGAAATAGCGCCCGGTCGCGCGGATCAGCAGGACCTTGAACTCGGGCGTATCGCGGAACCGCTCGACGGCTTCCCGCAGGAGCCGCATCACCTGGCTGCTGATCGCGTTGTATTTTTCCGGCCTGTTGAAGGTCGCGATGAGGATGTTGTCCTCTTGGCTCACCAGCAGGTGCGGCGCGTCTTCGGTCATGTCCTTGTCATCTCCCGTTCGATCTGGGCGGGACGGTTGTCGTCCTCGCGTGTTTGCGACGTGGGCCGTGGGCCACGTTACCCTGTGCGCCGCCCGTGCTGAACCCTGGCCGGCGCCGCGGACGACTTCGGGCGCTTGGCGGCGGCGGCGTCACCTTGCCCGGGCGCGCTCGCCAGCCGTTCGCGGATGGCCTCGATCGGCATCTGCGAGCGATAGGCGCTCAGCAGGTCCTCGCCGGTGTTGGTCAACTGCTGGCGCCAGATCCCGGTGGCCAGGTCGGAATCCCGCTCCTTGACGGCGGCGACCAGGCGCTGGCGGCCATCGAGATTGCGATGCTCCTTCTCCCGCAGGGTCTTGGCCGCGTCATAGATCAGCGTGGTGTCCATGAACACGATCTGCGACTGGATGATCTGCTGGATGACGCCGCCGAACAGCGCAAGGGTCTTGTTTCCGCAGTGATCGGTCACAAGCCGCGAGAACGCGACGATCAGCGGATCGAAGCGCGGAATATCGCCGATGGCCGCGTAACCGTCGGCGATATTCGCTTCCAGGGCGACGATCGCCTCGCGTGTGGCGTTTGTGGCCAGCAGTCCTGCCGCCAGGGGCTCGATCTGCAGCCGGGCGGCGTAGATGTCCTCCAGGCTCGCGCCCTGGCGCTGCAGGTAGCCGCCGACCTGGCGGGTGAGCGCCGCCGAGCCTGCCGGGCGCACACGCGCCCCGCCGCCGCCGCGCATGATGGTGATCAGGTCCTCCGACTCCAGCAGCCGCAGGGCCTCGCGCAGGGTGGGCCGCGAAACGCTGAAGTGGGTCAGGAGGTCCTTTTCCGACAGGAGCTTGTCGCCGGTGCGCAGCTGCCCCTTGTAGATCTGACGGCGAAGCTCGTCCGCGACGCGGGTGGATTCCTTGACGTCGCTGGAACCTTGCTCGTCCATTCCTCGTCCTTCCCGCATGCCCCGCCGTCGGACGCCGGAGCCGCGCAGCCCGATCCTATTATGTGTATATTGCGCATTGTTCGGCGCCGCAATCGCCGGTAAGTCGCCAGGGCGAGGAAGCGCCGGAGACGCGGTATGAGTAGCACGCAGCTAGCTGGGCCCAACCACCTGACACGTTGGGCCGAGGCCCAGCCCGACGCCCCTGCCATTATCATGGCCGCCTCCGGCGAGACGGTCAGCTTCGCGGAACTGGAGGCCAGGTCCAACCGAGGCAGCCATCTGCTGCGCAGCCTTGGCCTGAAGCGCGGCGACCGCTTCGCCATGTGGTCGGGCACCAATATCCGGTTCCTGGAGATCGCCTGGGCGATGCAGCGCGCCGGCCTCTACATGGTGATGATCCCGGCCCGCGCCACGGCCGAGGACGCCGCCTACATCGCCAAGGACAGCGGCGCGAAGGTCGTCGTCGCGGCCGCGGCGCTGGGCGAGAAGGCCGAGGCGTTCGTGAAGGTCTGCGGCCGCGATTGCGATGCGGTCGAGCGGATCTACAGCCTCTGCGGCGACATTCCGGGCGTGGAGCGCTGGGAGGACGCCGCCGCGGCGATGCCGTCGAGCCCCATCGCCGACCAGGCACTGGGCCGGATCATGATCTACTCCTCGGGCACCACCGGCCAGCCGAAGGGCGTGTGGCGGCCCTTGCCCGACACCGCCTTCGACGACATGTCCGAGCTTCAGAGCATGCATAAGCTGAAGGGGACGTCGCCGGGTTCGGTGTTCGCGGCGACCGCGCCGCTCTACCACAGTGGCCCCATCACTATGTCCATGGCCGAACATGCCCTGGGCGCGTCCGTCCTGCTGTTCGAGAAGTTCGACGCCGAGGCGGTGCTGGCCGCCATGGAGCGCTACAGGGTCGAGCGCGCCCAGCTGGTGGCCACGATGTTCGTGCGCATGCTGAAGCTGCCGCCCGAGGTGCGCGCGAAATACGACGTCAGTTCGATCTCGTCCGTGGTGCACTCCGCCGCCCCGACGCCGTCCGACGTCAAGCGCCAGATGATCGAGTGGTGGGGCCCGGTCTTCGTCGACATCTACGGCGGCGCGGAAGGTTTCGGCTTCACCCAGATCGACAGCGAGGAATGGCTCCGCAAGCCAGGCTCGGTCGGGCGCGCGATCATGGGCGCGATCCATATCTGCGACGAGGCTGGCGACGACCGTCCCACCGGCCAGCAAGGGATCGTCTATTTCGCCAACGAGCGGAATTTCCAATATTATGGCGACCCGGAGAAGACCCGGCGGGTGTTCAATCCGAAGCATCCGGACCAGGCCACCTATGGCGACGTCGGCTATGTGGACGCCGACGGCTACCTGTTCCTGACCGACCGCTTGTCCTTCAAGATCAACAGCGGCGGCAACAACATCTTCCCCCAGGAGATCGAGGACGTCCTGCTGATGCACCCGGCCGTGCAGGACGCGGCCGTCTTCGGCGTTCCGCACGAGGACCTGGGCGAGGTGGTCAAGGCGGTGGTCGAGCCACAGGACGCGTCCCAGGCGGGCCCCGCGCTGGAGGCCGAGCTGCTGGACTTCTGCCGCGAGCGCCTGGCGCTCTACAAATGCCCCCGCTCGATCGATTTCGAGAAGTCCCTGCCGCGCGATCCCTCCGGCAAGCTCTTCAAGCGCGAACTGCGCGACCGCTACTGGCGGGCCGCGCAGGCGGCCGAGTGAGGCTGGTTTCTTGGCGTAATCTATATATATTAGTTGGAGACGGATTGAGGCGTGTGGCCAAGCGTGTAACTTGTCCTCCAAGCGGCGGCGCTGACGCCGCGAACTGGGGAGAATGACGCAGGTGAAGATCGGATTGGGATATTGACCGACGCGCCGCCCGCCGTGGCCGAAGTCGTCTGAGGGAGTACGCGGTCTTGGCCAGCGTCGAGCAGCTGCAGGCATTGGTGGGACAGGAGCTCGCGGTCTCCGACTGGCTGCTGATCGACCAGGAACGGGTCACCCAGTTCGGCCAGGCGACGCTGGACCTGTCGGCCAACCACGTGGATCCCGTATGGGCCGCGCCGCACGGCGGCACGACCGTCCAGGGCCTGCTGCTGCTTTCCCTGTTGCCCCACCTCGTGGGCGAGCACGCCGGGTTGCCGGATGGCTGCACGGTCGGCCTCAACTATGGCTTCGACCGGGTCCGGATCACCACGCCCGTCAAGGTGGGCGCGCGGATCCGCATGCGGGCCAGGCTGGCGGGCTTCGAGCGGCACGGCGAGGCTTGGTGGAAGAAGATCCTGGCGCTCGTCGTCGAGGTCGAGGGGCAGGAGAAGGCGGCGTTGTACGCCAATTGGATGATCGTCTACCGATGAACCGCCCGGCCGTCATATCGTTGGAGCGCCGCGCGCGCCTGACGCCGCGCGCCGGTTCCTCGTCGAACGCCCGCCCGGCCCCGGGCGGAAACAATCGCTGGAGGTCATGATGGACGCCATCGCCGTTCCCCCATCGCTGAGCCGGCTGAGCGGCCGGATCATCGACGTCGACAGCCACGAGTCGATGCCCGCCCAGGAATGGGTGCGCCATTTCGGCCCCGAGGTCCGGGCCTTCGCCGAGGCGTCCGCCCAGCACGACCCGCTCGACAAGAACCATAACGGGGTCCCCAACTATGCCGGCGATGTCGCGCCCATCGGCCCGGACATCGGCTCGGTGAAGGGCTCCAAGGCGCCGGGCGCCACCGATCCCGCGCGGCGCCTCGATGTGATGGACGCGCTCGGCATCCGCCGGCAGCTGATGTTCCCGGGCGGCATCGGCCTCTTCGGCTTCTTCCTGACCCTGGGGCGGCGCCCGGCCTTGATGCCTGCCGGCGGGGACGAGCGCGCCATCGGCCGCCGCTGGCTCGAACTCTACAACGACTGGGCGTTCGGCGTCGCCAGGCTGTCGGACCGCATCCGCCCGGTCATGCCGCTCTATGGCGATACGCCGAAGGAACTCCACGCCAACGCCAGGCGCCTGATCGACAACGGCATCCGGGCGCTCTGGTTCGCGTCGGGCTACCTGCCGGGCGGCCGCTCGCCGGCCCATCCCGATCTCGACCCGCTCTGGGCCCTGATGGCCGAAAGCGGGACGGTGGGCGCCCTGCACGGCGGCGGGGAAGGGCAATTCCTGATGAGCAAGGCCTGGCGCGACGCCCCGGCCTTCCAGGGTTATCGCTCCTCGGCGGAATTCGATTTCGACCCTTGGTCCATGTCGATCTACCACCTGCCGACCCAGAACTTCCTGACCACCCTGATCTTCGGCGGGGTTTTCGAGCGTCATCCGGGCTTGCGCTTCGGCGCCATCGAGGTGGGCAGCCACTGGGTGGGCCCGATGATGGAGAGCATGGACCACATCCAGAAGAACTTCCGCGGCGCCTCCTCGGTAAAGCTTTCCCGCAAGGCGTCGGACTACATGCGGAGCAACGTGCGGGTCTCCACGCTATACTACGAGGAGATCGACGTATGGATGGAGCGCTACGCCGGCCTGGATGACATCCTGTGCTTCAGCACCGACTATCCGCACGTCGAAGGCGGCAAGGGCGCGCTGGGCATGCTCCACGACCGGCTGGCGCGGCTGGGTGATACCGTGATCGACAAGTTCTTCGTCACCAATGGGGAGTTGCTGGTTCCATGACCTCGGACCCGACGGGCCGTTTCGCCGGCCGCCGCATCTACCTGACAGGCGCCGCCTCCGGCATCGGCCTGGCCACCGCGCGCCTGCTGGCCGGCGAGGGCGCGGCGCTGGCCCTGGTGGACGTGAACGAGGCGGGCCTGCGGGCCGCGGCCAAGGAAACCGGCGGCCATCCCTTTGTCGTCGAGCTGCGCGACGGCGAGGCCATCGACCGGTCGGTGCAGGCGGCGGGCGAGGCGCTGGGCGGCCTGGACGGGGTCGTCAATTGCGCGGGCGTCGCCCTGAGCGCGGGGGTGGACGTCATGGACCCGGCCGACTGGGACCGGGTTCTCGCGATCAATCTGACCGCGCCCTACCGCGTTTGCCGCGCGGCCTTGCCCTTGCTCAAGGCGGAGAAGAAGGCTTCGATCGTCAATGTGTCCAGCGGCGCGGCCTTGGTGCCCTCCAACGGCGGCGCATCCGCCTACGCAGCCTCCAAGGGCGGGCTGATCTCCTTCGGCAAGATGTTGGCCGCCGAAACCGCGCCGAACATCCGGGTGAACACGATCTGCCCTGGCGTGGTCGATACGCCGATGACGGCGTTTGCGTTGCGCGGCGATCCCGCTGTCGCGACGGCCTTCCTCGGCGCCTACGCCATGAGGCGCGCGGCCGAGCCGGTCGAACTGGCCGAGGCCATCGCCTTTCTCCTCAGCGACCAGGCCTCTTTCATTACCGGGATCACGCTGTCGGCGGACGGCGGGCGAAGCTTCCACTGAACGCGCGCACGGGCTGAGGGCGTGGAGCAGAGCCCGCGCGGTTCCGGATCACGGGGGGGCCTTCAATGACGATCAGGATCGACCGAACCGCCAGCGAGCTGGAGCCGATCTTCATTCACCAGGTCTGCGTGATCTCGACGTTTCACGTCAAACCGGACATGCGCGAGGCGTTCCTCGAGGCGCTCAACGCCACCTGGACGGCCGACATCGACCGGGTGCGGGCGAACTACAACTTCGCCTTCTTCGGCTGGGGTCGCGATCCCAACGAATTCGTCTGCATCGAGTGCATGAAGAACCTCCAGCATCTCGACACCTGGCGGGCGGCCCGTGAAAGCGCCGAGCCATTTGCCGCGATCGTGCGGTGCTGCGAAGGGCCGATGGAGCTGGAAATCTTCACCGGCATGGAACGGGGCCGGGACTATTTCGACCGGTTTCCGGTCGGGCCGTCGTCGGTCCATCCCACGGGCGAGGGCTATGGCGCGACCTTTCTCTGATCGGCCTTCGCCGCCGGGTCACACCCGACAACCCCACCCTTCGCTGTATCGCGGCGAACGGAGGACGTGATGACGGACGCAAAGGCAGAGCCGGTCCTGCTCCATCGTTCGGGCGACGTCTGCGTCCTGACCCTGAACCGGCCGGAAAAGCGCAACTCCGCCAACTATGCGATGCAGCGGCTCATCCTCGAGACGTTGCATGCGGTCGGCCGCGATCCGGGCGTCCGGGCGCTCGTGCTGGCGGGCGCGGGACCGTCGTTCTGCGCGGGCGGCGACCTTTCCGACCTTGAGGCCGCGGGCGAAGGCCGGCTTCCCGAGATGGAAGCGTGGGGCCGCATGCAGCTGGACATGATGCGCGCGCTCCTGGAATTTCCCTTCCCCGCCATCGCCGCGGTGCAGGGGGCTGCCGCCGGCTTCGGGGCCGCGCTGGCCGCAAGCTGCGACATCGTCGTGGCGGCCGAGGACGCGATGTTCTGGGACCCTCATGTGAAGTACGGCGTGCCGGCCAGTCTCATCCTTCAGCTCGTCTGGCCCAGGCTCACTTCGCTGGCCGTGGTCAGGGACCTGCTGATGACCGGCCGCAAGGTGGGCGGCGCGGAGGCGGTCGGCCTGGGCCTTGCCGGGCGGCTCTGCGCCAGGGGCGAGGCGCTTTCGACCGCCCTGCAGGTAGCCGGGGACTTCGCCCGAATGCCCCCCGGCGGCCTGGCCACGATGAAGAGGGGCTTCAACCGGGCCATTCTCAAGGACCTGGCGGAGTACCGGTCCGTCTGACAACGCCCACGGCCGCCGTGGCGGTCTGGCGCGGGCGTCACAGAGACGATATGAACCCGCGCGCCAAGCTTCTCGGCGCCCGCACAAGCTGTTCGCGACAACACCGGAGACGTTAGATGGACGAGGGGAAGGGCGCTGTCGTCGCCGTGGTCGGGGGCACCGGCGATCTGGGCTCGGCCATCGCCGGGCGGCTGGCCAAGGCCGGTCGCAAGGTGATCATCGGCTCGCGCAAGGCCGAGGCGGCTGCCGCCGCCGCCGAACAGCTTGGCCATGGGGCGACCGGCCTGGCCAATCCTGACGCCGCCGCGGCCGCCGACATCATCATCGTCACCGTGCCGTTCGGTGCCCAGGAAGGCACCCTGCGCGACATCGCCCCCCATGTGGGCGGCAAGATCGTCGTCGACACCACCGTGCCACTGGTGCCGCCCAAGGTGATGCGCGTTCAATTGCCGCCCGAGGGCTCCGCCGCCGCGCGGGCCCAGGCGATCCTGGGGGAGGGCGTCACCGTGGTCTCGGCCTTCCACAACGTGGCCGCCCACAAGCTGGCGACCGATGAGGTGGTCGAGTGCGACGTCCTGGTGTTCGGCGACGACAAGGCCGCCCGCGCCAAGGTGGTGGCCCTGGTGGCCGATACGGGCCTGCGCGGCCTGCACGGCGGGGCGCTGGTCAATTCCGCCGCCGCCGAGGCGCTGACCTCGGTGCTGATCTTCATGAACCGCACCTACAGCGTGGACGGCGCGGGCATCCGCATCACCGGAAAGCTGATCGAGCCCGAGTGATCCCCGGCGCTCAGCCCGCCGCTGGGGCCATGGTCTTGAGCAGGGCCAGCACCTGGGCGGCGTGGTCCTTGCGGGCGATCAGCAGGTCCGGGAGATAGGTGTCGGCGTTGTTGTAGCGCAGCGGCGAGCCGTCGATCCGCGAGGCGTGCAGGCCGGCGGCCAGCGCCACGGCGGCGGGCGCGCAGTTGTCCCATTCGTACTGGCCGCCGGTGTGCAGGTAGATGTCGGCCTCGCCGCGCACCACCGCCATCGCCTTGGCGCCGGCCGAGCCCATGGGCACGAGTTCGGCGTCCAGGGCCTCGGCCATGGCCACCGCCTCCTTGGCCGGACGCGTGCGGCTGACCAGCATCCGAAGCTTGTGGGCCGGCGGCGGAATGATCTGCGGCAGGCCCGAGCATAGCGTCAGCGGCAGTCCGGGCAGGGCGACGGCGCCCAGCGTCGGCGCCCCGTCGATGCTGAGCGCCACATGCACCGCCCAGTCGCTGCGGGCCTCGCCATATTCCCGCGTGCCGTCCAGGGGATCGATGATCCAGACGCGGCTGGCCTTCAGCCGCTCGGGGCTGTCCTTCTCCTCCTCCGAGAGGACGGCGTCGTCCGGCCGGTTCGTGCGCAGCGCCTCCATCAGGAAGGCGTTGGCCGTGCGGTCGCCCGCCTTGCCCAGCGCCTTGCCCTCGAAGACTCCCGATCCCTGGATCTCCAGAAGAATCCGCCCGGCGGTCTCCGCCAGATGCCGCGCCAGCTCGACGTCGGTCATGCTCATGGGATCAGCTTGCGGACGATCAGTTCGGCCGCCTCGTCCGGGGTGAGCTTGGTGGTGTCGATATGGATCTCCGGGTTCACCGGGGCCTCATAGGGGGAATCGATGCCGGTGAAATTCGCCAGCTCGCCGGCCCGGGCCTTCTTGTAGAGGCCCTTCACGTCGCGGCGTTCGGCATCCGAAAGCGGGGTGTCCACGAACACCTCGATGAATTCGCCCTCCGGCATGATGTCGCGAACCATCTTCCGCTCGGCCCGGAACGGCGAGATGAAGGCGGTCAGCACGATCAGGCCCGCGTCGGTCATCAGCTTGGCGACCTCGCCGATCCGGCGGATGTTCTCCACCCGGCCGGCGTCGGTGAAGCCCAGGTCGCGGTTGAGGCCGTGGCGGACGTTGTCGCCGTCCAGCAGGAAGGTGTGGCGGTTCATCCGCACCAGCTTCTGCTCGACCAGGTTGGCGATGGTCGACTTGCCGGCCCCGGACAGGCCCGTGAACCACAGCACCGCCGGCTTCTGGTTCTTCAGCGCCGCGTGGGTCTCGCGGGTGACGTCCAGCGCCTGCCAATGGACGTTCTGGCTGCGGCGCAGCGAGAAGTGCAGCATGCCGGCCGCGACCGTGGCGTTGGTCAGCTTGTCGATCAGGATGAAGCCGCCCATGTCGCGGCTGGTCGTATAGGGCTCGAAGACGATCGGCCGGTCGGTGGACAGGTTCGCCACCCCGATGGCGTTCAGGTCCAGCGTCTTGGCCGCCAGCTGCTCCATGGTGTTGACGTTGACCTGGTACTTGGGCGCGGCCACCTGGGCGGTGACGATCTGGGCGCCGATCTTCAGCCAGTAGGGCCTGGACGGCAGCATCTCCTCGTCGGCCATCCAGACCAGGGTCGCCTCGAACTGGTCGGCCACCTGCGGCGGATCGTCGGCGACCGCCAGCACGTCGCCGCGCGAACAGTCGATCTCGTCGGCCAGGCAGATGGTCACCGACTGGCCCGCCACCGCCTCGGGCAGGTCCCCGTCGAAGGTGACGATCCGGGTCACCGTCGAGGTCTTGCCGGACGGCAGCACCCGCAGGGTGTCGCCGGGCCTCACCACGCCCGTTGCGATCAGGCCCGAGAATCCGCGGAAGTCGAGGTTAGGCCGGTTCACCCACTGCACCGGCATCCGGAACGGCTTGGCCTGGTCGACGGCCTCGTCCAGCTCGACGTTCTCCAGGTGCTCGACCAGGGTCGGCCCCTTGTACCAAGGGGTGTTGGGCGACTTGGTCGTGATGTTGTCGCCCTTGAAGCCGGAGATCGGCATGGCGGTGAATTCGGTGATGCCGATGCTGGTGGCGAAGGCCCGGTAGTTGGCGACGATCTGGTCATACCTGGCCTGGTCGTAGTCGATCAGGTCCATCTTGTTCACGGCCAGCACGATGTTGCGGATGCCGATCAGGTGGGCGAGGTAGCTGTGGCGCCGCGTCTGGACCAGCACGCCCTTGCGCGCGTCGATCAGGATCACCGCCAGGGCGGCGGTGGACGCCCCGGTGACCATGTTGCGCGTGTACTGCTCGTGGCCCGGGGTGTCGGCGACAATGAACTTGCGCTTCTCGGTGGAGAAGAAGCGGTAGGCCACGTCGATGGTGATGCCTTGCTCGCGCTCGGCGGCCAGTCCGTCGACCAGGAGGGCGAAGTCGATCTCCTGGCCCTGGGTGCCGACCCGCTTGGAGTCGGCCTCCAGCGTCGCCAGCTGGTCCTCGAAGATCATCTTGGAGTCATAGAGCAGCCGCCCGATCAGCGTCGACTTGCCGTCGTCCACCGAGCCGCAGGTGATGAAGCGCAGCAGCGACTTGTGCTGGTGCTGCTCCAGATAGGCGTCGATATCCTCGGCGATCAGGGAATCGACCTGATAGGCGGAGGCCTCCTGGGCCGGGGTCTGAAGGGCCGTGGTCATCAGAAGTACCCTTCCTGCTTTTTCTTCTCCATGCTGGCCGAGCCCGCGTCCTTGTCGATCGCCCGGCCCTGCCGTTCCGAGGTGGTGGTGAGCAGCATTTCCTGGATCACCTCGGGGAGCGTCTTGGCCTCGCTCTCCACCGCGCCGGTGAGCGGGTAGCAACCCAGCGTGCGGAAGCGGATCGAGCGCTCCACCGGAACCTCGCCCGGCTCCAGCCGGAAGCGGTCGTCGTCGACCATCAGCAGGAGCCCGTCACGCTCCACCGTCGGCCGTTTGGCCGAGAAGTAGAGCGGCACGATCGGGATGTCCTCCAGGTGGATGTATTGCCAGATGTCGAGCTCGGTCCAGTTGGAGATCGGGAACACCCGGATCGACTCCCCCTTGGCCTTCTTGGCGTTGTAGAGCCGCCAGAGCTCGGGGCGCTGGTTCTTCGGGTCCCAGCGGTGGTTGGCCGAGCGGAAGGAGAAGATCCGCTCCTTGGCCCGGCTCTTCTCCTCGTCGCGGCGGGCGCCGCCGAAGGCCGCGTCGAACCCGTATTTGTCGAGCGCCTGCTTCAGGCCCTCGGTCTTCCACATGTCGGTGTGCAGCGGGCCGTGATCGAAGGGGTTGATGCCGCGCTCCTTGGCCTCGGGGTTCTGGTAGACGAGCAGCTCCATGCCGCTCTCCTTGGCCATCCGCTCGCGCAGCTCGTACATCGCCTTGAACTTCCACGTGGTGTCCACGTGCAGCAGCGGGAAGGGCGGCGGGGAGGGATAGAAGGCCTTGCGCGCCAGGTGCAGCATGACCGCGGAGTCCTTGCCCACGGAATAGAGCATCACCGGATGCTCCGCCTCGGCCACCACCTCGCGCAGGATGTGGATGCTCTCGGCCTCCAGCCGCTGCAGGTGGGTCAGCCTTTCGCCCACGGGCTTGGCCGCCATCTGAACGGCGCCGCTCACGTGAAACTCGCTGCCGGATGGAGCCGGTCGGGTACGGATCTGACCACAGGGCCTCGCTGGGATTGGCGCCGGATCGCGCGGCCCATGGCCGGCGAGGCGCGATGTAATTCGACCCGCTGCGTCATTAGGTTTCCTACCCACGTCCGCAGCCGGCCGCGACCTCACCTAGAGAGTCTAAGTCTTCCATGCCATTCAACTTTTCTCCTACGGCCTTCGCAAAAAGTTGCCTCTGGCCGTGGCTCTCGGGGCGAAGGCCCTGCGCCGGCGGGGAAGACCCGGCGGGGACTTGACGTCCCGCCAATCCCTGTGCTCCGCGGCTATTTCTGCAGATAGACCCTCCTGAAGCTGGGGCCCGTCTGCGCGCTGTCGTCGGGCAGCGGCGGCTCGCATGCGATCGGCGCGGCGACAGCTGGCGCGCCGATCCCGGTCATCGCGGAGAGCGCCAATCCGCCGGCCCCCGCGAGCCAGTCGCGGCGCGTGGCGCCCCGCGGACCATCCTGGTCCTCCGTCTCCGGCAGGCCGTCCTCCGCCATGACCCCGCCGCTCACAGCCGGTAACGCCGCCGGATGGCGTCGAAGCGCTCGTGCAGTTCGGTGGTGCGCTCCTGCGGCGTGCGGCGCGGGCTGTCGGGCGGCATGTGCCGGGCGACGTCGGCCGCCTTGACCACCTTGGTCCGGAACTCCGGTGCGTGCCGGGTGCCGACATTGCGGAAGGTGAGCACGCCGGAGGTATAGGCCTGGTTGTCGATCCAGTTGGCGAAGCCCGGATCGCTGGCGCTCAGCACCAGCCGGATCTTGCCGTCGGCATCCACGGCCGTGCGGCTCGGGGTGTAGCTTACGTGGCGATAGAGGTAGTCCATGCTGTTGCCAAACAGCGCCTCGCTGGTGATCATCCAGAAGCCGTCGAAGCTGTCGAATTCCAGGATCAGCGCTTCGTCGTTCTGCAGGCCCCAGCGCATCATGGTGATCAGCCGGCCGCGGCGCTTGTCCTGGGTTTCCGCCTGGGCGGTCCAGGGCGTCTTGTCGTCGAGGTTGGCGCCCCGGAACTGGTTCAGCGCCTTGGCGTCGATCTGGTCGGGCATGGCCCAGACCCATTCCGGCCAGAAATCGACCGCGTCGTAGCAGAAATCCCCGGCCCAGCGCATGGCTTCGACCATCTGGGTGGGCGTCGGGATCGGGCGCGGCGTATCCATGCCGACCCGCTCGATGCGGTACTCGGCGGACTCCTCGTCCCATCGGTCGAAGTACTGGCGCAGGAACAGCTTGCGCGTGCCCTTGGTGGTCGGCAGCCAGTTCTGCCCCTGCTTCGGTCCGCCCACGTAGAGCTCGAAGGAACCGTCCCAGTTGGTCTTCAGCTCATGGCCGAAGATATTGGCCTCCGGCGTGTCGCCGAACGGCTCATGCAGCACGCGCGGTGCGTTGGGATAGCTGGATGTGTTGCGCGGCCCCTGGACAGTGATGTTCCAGAACCGCGCCGTGCCCTTCTTGCCGGTGATCCGATAGGTCGACTCCCCGTCGATCCAGGCCTGGATGTAGACGCAGTCCGCATTGTCCGAGCCCAGCTTGCGGGTCGGCGAGCAGAAGGTGTGGAAGGCCGGGTATTTGGTGTCCTTGGTCTCCAGCGCTAGGTCGAAGGCTTGGCTGAGGTTCTGGGTCAGGTAGCGGAATCCGTCCACCCGTTGCAGCGCTGTGCCCGGATTGACGTCCTTGAAGACCAGGTCGCCCGCCGCCTTCAGCCTGTCACAGAAGGCGCGCCAGGATTCCTGCAGTTCCTTGTCGTATGGCGAGGCGCCGTAAGCCATGCCTGCTCCTCCCGGTCCCACCGGCGTCGTTTCGCGCCGCGATGACGCCAGGATCGGCGATCGCTCGCCAAATGAACACCAGGAACCGCGAGTTTGGTGGCTCCGGCCGAAAGACCTGATACATCGCGATCCAACCGGCGCGCCGCGGGCCTGCCCCTGAGCCGCCACCAATTCATCCCGCGATGTCCAAGCTGAACCTTCATCCTCGCGAATTTGAGTCCGCCCTCGCCGGAGCGGACATCACGGGGCTGGGCGTCCGTTGATCTCCGCCCAGGACGTCAAGAACCGGATACCGATCACGGTGGCCCTGATCCTGGCCACGATCATGATGACGCTCGACTCCACGATCGCCAACGTGGCCCTGCCGCATATCCAGGGCAGCGTCTCGGCCTCGCAGGAGGAGATCACCTGGGTCCTGACCTCCTACATCCTGGCCAGCGCCGTCATGACCCCGCTGTCGGGCTGGCTGTCGGAGAAGATCGGCCGCAAGCGCATGCTGCTGCTGTCGGTGGGCGGCTTCACCTTCTCGTCGATGCTCTGCGGCATCGCCAACAACCTTCCCGAACTGGTGGCTTTCCGCGCCCTGCAGGGGCTGGCTGGCGCATCGCTGATGCCGATATCCCAGACGATCATGCTCAACATCTTCCCGCAGCGGATACTGCCGAAGGTGATGAGCATATGGAGTTCGGCCATCGTCCTCGGGCCGATCCTGGGGCCCACGCTGGGCGGCTGGATCACGGAGCACTGGAACTGGCGCTGGGTGTTCTTCATTAATCTGCCGATCGGCGCCATCGCGTTCTTCGTGTTCTCCACCTTCATGGGCCGCGATGACGGGGGCCGCCAACGACCCTTCGACTTCCTGGGCTTCGGCGCGCTCGCCCTGGGCGTGATCGGCCTGCAGATGATGCTGGATCGCGGCACGGGCCAGGACTGGTTCCACGCACCGGAGATTTGGGCCTACGCCATCCTGGGCGCGGTCGGATTCTATGTCTTCGTCGTTCACACCATGACCGCCGAGCAGCCGTTCTTCCATCGAGACCTGGCCAAGGACGCCAATTTCGTAGGCGGCGGCATATTCGGGCTCTTCTTCAACTTCCTGCTGTTTTCCACGGCCGCCCTCCTGCCGTCGTTCACCCAGAATTTGCTGGGCTATTCGGCGATGCTCAGCGGCTGGGTCACGACGCCGCGCGGCCTGGGCGCGCTGCTGGCGTTCGTCTTCATCCCATGGCTGATGGCGCGGACCGACGCGCGCCTGATCTGCCTGGTCGGGATTGTCCTGGGCGGCTGGTCGACATGGGAGATGAGCCATTTCAACCTGGCCATGGGAGTTGGCCCCATCATGTGGGCGGCGTTCATCCAGGGCATTGGGACCGGCCTGATCTTCACCCCGCTCACGACGCTGACCTTCGGCACGCTCAGCGTCGTCCACCGCCCGGAGGGCACCGTGGTCTTCACCATGCTGCGCAACATCGGCTCCAGCGTCGGCATTTCGGTGGTGCAGGCCCTGGTGATCCGCGACAGCGCGCTCGCCCACGCCCGCATCGCCGAGCGGATCAGCATCGCCGATCCGATGCTGCGGACCGTGCTGCCCCAGTGGATGGATCCAAGCGTCAGCGGCGGGCTGGCGGCGCTGAATGCGGAGGTCACCCGCCAGGCGCTGATGGTGAGCTACGACAACGTCTTCAGCTGGATGGCGCTGGCCGTCATGCTCCTCGGACCGCTGCTGCTGGTCATAAGGTCGCCCAAGCCGGACGCCTCGGAACACGATATCATCGTCGAGTAGCCGCCCGGCGCGCGGCAATCCCGCCACCCGCGGTTGACCGCCCCGCGCGCAGCAAACATTATCCTCTAAACGGGGATGAAGCGTATGGATGCGGCGGAAAGCAGCGCTAAGGGCGCGCTCGATTTCGATGCGGTTGTTATCGGCGCCGGCTTTGGCGGCCTGCACATGATGTACCAGCTGCGCGAGCGGGGTTTCACCGGTCAGGTCGTCGAGATGGGCGACGGGGTCGGCGGCACCTGGTTCTGGAACCGCTATCCCGGCGCGCGGGTGGATGTCGAAAGCGTCGAATACTCGTTCTCCTTCTCCAAGATCATCGAGGACGAGTGGGACTGGTCCGAGCTGATGGCCCCGCGCGACGAGCTCGAGGCCTACGCCAATTTCGTCACCGACCGGCTGGACCTGCGCCGGCACATCAAGTTCGAGACCAAGGTCACGGCCGCGACGTGGGACGAGGCCAGCGCGACCTGGACCGTGGAGACCGACAAGGGCGACCGCTGGACCTGCCGCTTCGTCATCACGGCCGTGGGCTGCCTGTCGGCGCCGCTGGAGCCCGCGATCGAGGGGCTGCATTCGTTCGAGGGGGTGTCGCTCTACTCCAACCGGTTCCCGAAGGAAGGGTTCGACTTCACCGGCAAGCGGGTCGCGATCATCGGCACCGGTTCCTCAGGCGTGCAGTCGATCCCCGTGGTGGCCCGCGAGGCCAGACATCTGCACGTCTTCCAGCGCTCGGCCGCCTACACCATCCCCACGCGGACGCGCCCCTATGAGCCGGGCGAGTTCGACACCCTGCGCCAGGACTACCCGGCGATCCGCGAGGCCCAGTGGAATTCCATCGGCGGAACGGTGCGTTTCGGCGCGCTGCAGGACGCCGCGGCTTCCGGAATGTCCCTCCGGAAGATCCTGGAGACGCCGATGGCCGAACGCCTGGCGCGCCTGGATCGCGAAGGCTGGAGCGCCACCAGCGCGCTCGCCTGGGCCGACGTGCGGTCGGACATTGAGGCCAACCGCGCCTGCACCCAGCTCTACGGCGAGATGATCAAGCGGGTCGTCAAGGACCCCGAGACCGCGGCCTCGCTCGTCCCGCACTACCCGGTGGGCTGTAAGCGGATGATCATCGACGACGGCTATTTCGAGACCTACAACCGCGACAACGTCACCCTGGTCGACCTGCGCAAGGGCGGCATCAAGCGCATCACGCCGACCGGGATCGAGACGGAACAGGGCGCCTTCGAGTTCGACGTCATCCTCTACGCCACGGGCTTCGACGCCCTGACCGGGGCGCTGAACCGCATCGACATCCAGGGCCGCGACGGGCGCAAGATGCGCGACGCCTGGATCGCCGATGGCCCCCGCACCTATCTTGGCCTGCAGGTCCACGGCTTCCCGAACCTGTTCACCATCACCGGGCCCGGCAGCCCGTCGGTGCTGTCCAACATGATCTGCTCGGTGGAGCAGCACGGAAGCTGGATCGCCGATTGCCTGGTCGACATGCGGGCTCGGGGCCTCAAGGTCATCGAGCCGACGGAGGCGGCCCAGACCGACTGGGTCGCTCATGTCGCTTCCCTTATCGAGGGCGACATCCGGGTGCACGAGACCTGCAACTCCTGGTACGTCGGCGCCAATATTCCCGGGAAGGCGCGCGTCTACATGCCCTACGTCGCCGGGATCAATGTCTACAGCAAGAAGTGCCGCGAGATCGTCGAGGCGGGCTACGAGGGCTTCCAACTCGCCTGATCGACGGCTGCCCGCCATCGCCGTGAAGTCGAAGATGTGCCTGTAATGGGCGGATTCTATTTGTATTTTCTCATAGGGGCAGGGCGTTGATGAGCACCGACTGGAACAGGCGCGGCGCGATCCTGACGGGTATCGCGGCGACGGCGGCCGCGGCGAATCTCGCCGCCCCGGCAAGCGCCAAGGCGCGCAACCGCCCCGCGGCCGCGCCGAAGGGGTCGGCGGGCAAGGCGTCCAGCGGGCCGATCCGGCTCGGCGTCCTGCAGGACGTCCCCGGGGCGGGCGGAATGACCGATCCTTTCGGACAGTCGGTCCAGCTGGTGGTCGACGCCGCCAACAAGGCGGGCGGCGCCCACGGCCGGCCCATCGAGCTGGTCTATCGCGCGGCCGCCAAGGGCGACGCCGGCTCGCACGACAACGTCGCCACGACCGCCGCGGCCTGGGACAGGCTGGTCAACGAGGACCAGGTGGTGGGCATCATCGGCCCCTCCACCACGCCCGCGGCCATAGGCCTCGCGAAGAAGATCGAGGCCGCCCGGATCCCGGAGATCCACTGGGCGGGCACGCCGCTGGCCTGGGGCGACTGGTACTTCCAGTACCAGGCCGGCTATTTCCCCGACGAGGGGCCGCTGCTGGCTTATCTCATCGCCCGCAAGGGCCATGCCCGGGTCGCCTGCCTGCGCAGCGAAGGGGCCTATGGGGAGGCCTATCTCGGCCCCTTCGTGAAGGCCGCCCGGGAATCGGGCGTCGATGTTGTCGCCGAGATCGCCGTTCCGCTGGGCACGACCGATGTGCGCAAGTACGTCGCGGACGCGCGCGCCGCTGGCGCCGACGCCCTTGTGGCCATGGGTCTCTTCGGGCTCGGCGTGCCGCTGTCGTTGGCCATCCACGAGCAGGGCTGGGATGTCGCCCGTTACGGCAATCTCGGGTTTTCCATGGCCGCGTCAGGCGGCGAAACGGCCCGGAAGGCGCTGCAGGGCTGGATCGCCACCGACATGTACGATCCGCACAACCACACCCTGCAGGTCATGTCCGAACGCTACAAGGCGCGGTACGGCGCGCTTGCCTTTCCGCTCCTGCCCGCCTTCGGCTCGGACATGGCGACCCTGATGGTGGAGGGCCTGCGGCGTGCGCCGGAGCCCACCCGGACGGGCCTGCGCGCGGGCCTTGAGCAGGTCCGCGATCTGCCCGCCGCCGGCGCCGGCGCCGGAACCCGCATGGGCTTTGGTCCCCACGACCGGCTCGCCCTGAAGGGACCTCGCGTGTTCCTGTTGAGCGAGGTCACCGCCGAAGCGGTCAGACCCTATCCGGCCTGAGGCGCCGGCCCCGACGGCTCACTGCATGAACCAGCCGTGGCTGACGACGATCGACTGGCCGGTGAGCGCGTTGGTCGGGAAACCGGCCAGGAACACCGCCGTGCGGGCCACGTCGTCGACGGTGGTGAACTCGCCGTCCACCGTCTCCTTCAGCATCACGGTCTTGATCACCGCCTCCTCGCTGATCCCCAGGGCGGCCGCCTGCTCGGGGATCTGCTTGTCCACCAGCGGGGTGCGCACGAACCCCGGGCAGATGACGTTGGAGCGCACGCCGTGCTTGGCGCCTTCCTTTGCCACCACCTTGGCCAGGCCCTCCAGGCCGTGCTTGGCGGTGACATAGGGCGCCTTCAGCAGGGAGGCCTCCTTGGAATGCACCGAGCCCATGTAGATCACGCTGCCGCCGCGGCCTTGCGCGTACATGTGTTTGAGGCAGGCGCGCGTGGTCAGGAAGGCCCCGTCCAGATGGATCGCCAGCATCAGCTTCCAGTCGGAGAACTTGAAGTCCTCGATGGGACTGACGATCTGGATGCCGGCGTTGGAGACCAGGATATCGACGCCGCCCAGCTGAGCCGCGATCGCCTCGACGCCCGCGTCCACCTGCGCTTCGTCGGTGACGTTCATGGCCACGCCGATCACCCGCTTGCCGCTGGGGTCGATTGCCTTGGCCGTGGCGTTGGCCGCCTCCAGGTTCAGGTCGGCGATGGCCACCTTGGCGCCCTCGGCGAAGAACTGCACGGCGATCTCCTTGCCGATGCCGCTGGCGGCCCCGGTGACGATGGCGACTTTGTCTTGCAGGGTCATGCTGGGTCCTTCTGCGCTGGGGAACCGTCCGGGTTCCGTCCCGGGGTGGTGAAGTCGAAAACCTGGACCGAATGAGGGCCGGTGGGCGGGGTCAGGACTTTCGGATGGGCCAAGGTCGCGCGCGCGTCGCGCAGGCCCGCCTTCCAGTGCTCCTCCATCGTGCGCCGGGAGAACTCGAAGTCCTTCGACTGGCCCTCGTAGGGCGGCGAGCGGTAGATCAGCTGCACGATATTGTAGACCGCCGGGTCGGAGGCCATGGCCAGCGCCCGGGCCTGCGGCGTGGCGGCCAGCTCCGGCGGCATCTTCGCCAGCAGTTCGTTGAACAGGCCCCGCACGTGCTGCAGCTTGCGGAACGCGTCGGTCGCGGCGCGGGTGCGGCTGGAGAACTGGACCTCCTTGATCCGGACCATCACCTCGCTCAGGTCGCGGGGCAGCTCGCCGCGCGCGCTCCACAGGTCCACCTGGAAGATCAGGGTGTCGAGGTCGGAGCGGGCCGACAGCACCCAGTCCAGCGGCGTGTTCGAGACCAGCCCGCCGTCCCAGTAGAATTCCCCGTCCACCTCCACCGCGTCGAAGGCGGGGGGCAGGGCGCCGCTGGCCATGATGTGCTCTGGGCGGATGACCTCGGTGCTGTTGTCGAAATAGGCGAAGTTGCCGGTTCGGACATTGACCGCCCCGACGCTGAAGCGGATCTGGCCTGAGTTGATCCGGTCGAAATCGACCAGGCGCTCCAGCGTGGGGCGAAGCGCCGAGGTGTCGTACCAGCTGGTGGCCTGTGGCGCGCCGGGCGGCATCAGGAAGGGCGGGGGCGCGCGCGGGGTGAAGAAGCCGGCCACGCCGTTCACCATCACCTGGCCGGCGAAGACTTGGTTGGCGACCCGACGCAGCGCGCCGCCGCTCAGGAGGTCCGTCCAGGCCGCCGTCAGGCCGAAGTCGCCGGGTTCGCTGGCCAGCTCCCAGAACGCCCGCAGTTTCTCGACCCGCGTCTGCGGCGGGTTGCCCGCGATGATCGCGCTGTTGACGGCGCCGATCGAGATGCCCGCGATCCAGGTCGGTTCGATCCCGGCCTCCTGCAAGGCCTCGTAGACCCCGGCCTGATAGGCGCCCAGCGCCCCGCCGCCCTGCAGCAGCAAGGCCACGCTGCCGAACGCCGTCCCGGTGGGCTTGGACGCCTCGGGGAGCGCCGCGGCGTCCGGCTTGGGCTCGGCGGGATTGGCCGTGGCGATCGGCGGCTGGCGCATATCGGGTCCTGTCCGGAGTCCGCCGGAGTCAGTCATGTTGCGATGCAGCATATGCAGGACGCCGCGGCGCCGCAACCTGACGCTGGCCGATCGGCCGGCCGTGGGGAGAAAGCGCTGTTCGCCAAGGCCAGAACAGGTGTCGAGGAGGCGAGCGCGCGTCCACGTTCCGGGCGCCGGGCCGGCGGCGGCTTATACCAACCGCCCTTAAACGTCACCGCAGCAGGCCCATGTCCGTGCGCCGAGGGATTGGATGCGGTCTGGCTCGGCGATGAGGCGGTTCCAGGCGTCGCAGACGGCGTCGAGGATGGCGTCGTAGTCCTTGAAGACGTGGT
>CANJXI010000039.1 GCA_947478785.1 Caulobacteraceae bacterium | reverse complement strand
GCGCCGGAGACCAACGTCTTGCCGTGGCGCACGCAGGCCGCGTTGACACAGTAGCGGACCGCGAAGTCGTCGGTGCCGTCCAGCACCAGGTCGACGCCCTCCACCAGCTCGTCGGCGGTCGCCTCGTCGAAGGCGCCGTTGTAGCCGGCCACGAAGATGTGCGGGTTCAGGCCTGCCAGCCGGTCGGCGGCGGCCTCGGCCTTCGGCCGGCCGATGTCATCCTCGCCATAGAGGATCTGGCGCTGCAGGTTGGAGCGGTCCACCTCGTCCGGGTCCACCAGTATCAGGGTGCCCACCCCGGCGGCCGCCAGGTAAAGCGCGGCGGGAGAGCCCAGCCCGCCCGCGCCGACAATCAGCGCGCTGGACGCCTTCAGCTTCTGCTGGCCCGGCCCGCCCACCTCGCGCAGCACCAGGTGGCGGGCGTAACGCTCGATCTCGACATCGGTGAACACCATGCCGCATCTTGGCGCTCGGCCCCATGGAAGCAACCGTCATCGGGCGCGCGGAAAGGACACCATGCTGAAAATCCTGTCGGGCCTGGCGCTGGCCGCGGGCCTTGCCGCGGGCGCGACGGCGGCGGCCGCGCCCGCCGATCCCGCCCCGGTGATCGCCGCCGAGCGCGCCTTCGCCGCCCGCGCCGGCGAGGTGGGCGTGGCCCGAAGCTTCCTCGGCTTCATGGCCGACGACGCCATTGTCTTCGCCCCCGACCCCACGAGCGCGCGGGCGGTCTATGGCGCCCGCCCGCCCGCCAAGACGCCGAAGGAAGGCGGGACCCTGCTCGCCTGGTGGCCGAACTGGGCGGGGATCGCGCGCTCCGGCGACCTCGGCTTCACCACCGGTCCGGCGGAGGTGAACGGCAAGCGCGCCGCCATCTATTTCACCGTCTGGCGTCGCCAGCCCGATGGCGCCTGGCGGTGGGTCTACGACGGCGGAGCCGATGGCGACGCAAGCACGGCCCCAGGCCCCGGTGCGCGAGTCGCGGCCCTGCCCGGCGGCGACCCCGCCCCGCTGGACCCGGCCCTGGCCTTTGGGCAGGTCCAGGCCGCCGAGGTCGCCCTCGCCGCCCGCGCCACGACGGACGTACCGGCCGCCTACACGAGCGTGCTCGCGCCCGACGCCCACATGCAGGGCTCGCCCCTCGCCCCGGCCGCGACGCCGGCCGCTGTCGCCCGGGAGCTCGCCGCCCGGCCCGTCGCCATCGACTTCGCGGCCCTGGGCGGCGGGGCCTCGCGGGCCGGGGACCTCGCCTGGACCTACGGCGACGCCCGCTGGGCCGGCGGGCGCGGCCACTATGTGCGGATCTGGCAGAGGCGGGCCGGCGTCTGGGCTCTGGTGTTCGACCAGATCCTGGCCGTGACCCCGGGCTAGACCCTTTCCGGTTCAAGTGGAATCGCTTGAACCGGATGAAAAGGGTCTATCTTCAAATGTTTAGAGCGCGTCGGACGGGTGTGTCGGTATCCACTTCACCCTGACGCGCTCTAGCCGCGTTCGCGCCGCGCCTGCCAGATGGCCTGCTCGAGCGCCTTGCCGAATTCCGCCCGCTCATGGGGACTGAGCGCGGCGGCCACCGACACGTCCTTGCCGGACAGCATAAGCCGCAGGCCAACGGTGCGTTCCTCGTCCTTCTCCACGCCGACGCGGGTGAAGGCCGTGGGGCTTTCCCAGACGATCTTGCGCCAGGCCGGGGTCTCGTGGGTCACCACCACGTCGCGGGCGGTGACCTGGATGCGCTCCACCCGGCGCGCCTGACGGTAGCTGACCCAGAAGGCCACGATCACCGCCAGCACGTCGACGCCCAGGAAGATCGGGACCAGCGTGGCCCCCATCGCCAGGAACACCGCGGCCGAGGCGCAATTGGCCAGCGTCACCACCGTGATCAGGATGATGAAGCCGCGCTCCGAGAGCGAACGGTGCGGCGTGATCACCGCGTCCATGTAGACTTGGCCCAGCATGCGTGGCGGAAGATAGGCCCGGAAACCGCCTTGGCGAATACCCTTTCGGCGGCCATCTTCGCCGCCCATGGCCAAGCCTCCCAAGCGCCCCGTCCGCAAGCCCAGGAAGAAGGCGCTGGCGCCCGCCGAGCAGGCGCGCATCGCCGAGATCTTCCGCCGCTTCGAGGACCAGGAGAGCGATCCGCGCACCGAACTCGACTACGCCAGCCCCTACGAGCTGGTCACCGCCGTGGCGCTCTCGGCCCAGGCCACCGACGTCTCGGTCAACAAGGCGACCAAGAAACTGTTCGCGGTCGCCGACACGCCTCAGAAGATGCTGGCGCTGGGCGAAGAGGGCCTCAAGCCGTTCATCTCCTCGATCGGCCTCTACAACACCAAGGCCAAGAACGTGATCGCCACCGCCAACATCCTGGTGGACCGGTACGGCGGCGAGGTGCCGCTCACCCGCGAGGCGCTGCAGGCCCTGCCCGGCGTCGGGCGCAAGACCGCCTCGGTGGTGCTGAACGAACTGCGCATCGAGCCCGCCATCGCCGTCGACACCCACGTCTTCCGCGTCGCCCACCGGCTGGGGCTCTCCACCGGCAAGACGCCGGACCAGGTGGAGGACGAGCTGATGTCCAAGGTCCCCGGGCCGCTCCTCACCCGCGCCCACCACTGGCTGATCCTGCACGGCCGCTATGTCTGCGTGGCGCGGCGGCCGAAGTGCGAGGAGTGCCCGGTGGCCGATCTTTGTCCGAGCCGACACCTGTTCGTAACCACGGGCGGTCTATGATGTCACGGTGTCGTGATCGGAGGCCGCCGTGCTCCCCAGGATTTCCCATCAGATCGCGCTGGTCGCCGCCCTTGCGCTCGGCGGCTGCGCCTCCGGCGTCGTGGCGTTCAAGGTCCCGCTCATCTCGACGACCGACACCCAGGGCGGACCGCTCTGGCGGCCGGGCGTGTGGACCGCGGCCGAGGCCGGCTGCGGGTTCGACCGGAGCGCCCCGCTCGACGAATGGCCCGACTGCAGCCATGCCGTCATCGTGGGCCGCGAAGGCGCGCCGCAACCCTATTCGCATCAGGCTGTGCGTCCGCTCCAGTTTGATGATCGGGGGCAGATGATCGAGGCGCAGGCCGCGTCGGACCACCCCATGACGGCGCCGCAGACCGTCAGGTGGGAGCGCTCGGCGCGCTGGTGGCGCGGCGAGACCCTGCGCGCCGGGCCGGGCGAGGACCCACTTATCCTTGACCATCCCGCCCCCGGGACCGCCCAGGGCGCGCAGACTCAGGTCGCTTCAGCGCCCCGTCGCTAGACCTGGCATTTGCGACGGGGGCGGATTTTCTATAAGTCCGCGCTTCCCTTGCTCGAAAGCCCCGCAATGCCGGACCTTTACGACGTCGCCGCGATCGGCAACGCAATCGTCGACGTGATCGCCCCGGCCACCGACGCCTTCCTCGCCGACAACCGCCTGGACAAGGGCGGCATGATGCTGGTGGACGCGGCCCAGTCGGCGGCGCTTTACGCCCGCATGGCCGCCGGGGTGGAGACGTCCGGCGGGTCGGCGGCCAACACCATCGCGGGTCTCGCGAGCTTCGGCGGCAAGGTCGCCTTCATGGGCAAGGTGGCCGACGACAAGCTGGGCGAGGTGTTCACCCACGACATGCGCGCCGGCGGCGCCCTGTTCGAGAACGCCCCCCTCGTGGGCGGGCCGGCCACGGCCGCCTGCATGATCAACGTCACCCCCGACGGCCAGCGGACGATGTCCACCTACCTCGGCGCCTCGGTGGCGCTGACCGACGACGACATCGACCAGGCGGTCGTCGAGGCCGCCCGGATCGTCTACCTGGAAGGCTATCTGTTCGACGCCGAGGCGGCGCGGCGCGCCTTCGCCAAGGCCGCCGGCTTCGCGCATGGCGCGGGGCGGATGATCGCGCTCACACTCTCCGACGGCTTCGTGGTCGAGCGTCACCGGGGCGGGCTGATGGGGTTCATCGAGACCCAGGTGGACCTGCTGTTCGCCAACGAGACCGAACTCTGCGCCCTCTTCGAGACCGACGACTTCGACGCGGCGGCAGCCTTGCTGCGCCCGCACGTGAAGCTCGCCGCCGTCACCCGCGGCGCGGCCGGCTCGGTGATCGTCTCGCCGCAGGGCGTCATCGCGGTGGCGGCGGAGCCTGTGGAGAAAGTCGTGGACACCACCGGCGCCGGCGACCAATACGCAGCCGGATTCATGTTCGGCCTCTCGCGGGGACTGCCGCTGGCGCAATGCGGCCGGCTGGCCAGCCTTGCGGCGGCCGAGGTGATTTCGCACTACGGTCCGCGTCCGCAGGTCTCGCTGAAGGACTTCGCGGCCTCGAAGGGATACTTGTGATGAGCCGCAAGGCGGAGGTTGTCCGCAACACCAAGGAAACCCAGATCCGGGTGACCGTCGATCTGGACGGGAGCGGCGCGTCCAAGGTCTCGACCGGCATCGGCTTCTTCGACCACATGCTGGAGAGCTTCATCCGGCACGGCGGCTTCGACATCGAGATTGAGACCCGGGGCGACCTGCACATCGACATGCACCACACGGTGGAAGACACCGGCATCGTGCTCGGCCAGGCGTTCAAGCAGGCGCTGGACGGCTTCAAGGGCGTGCGCCGGTTCGGCCACGCCTACATCCCCATGGACGAGACCCTGACCCGGGCGGCGATCGACCTGTCGAACCGACCCTACCTGATCTGGAACGTGGACTTCCAGACCCCCAAGGTCGGCGACATGGACACCGAGCTCTTCAAGGAATTCCATCACGCCTTCGCGCTGAACTGCGGCGCATGCCTGCACCTGGAGACCCTCTACGGGGTCAATTCCCACCACATCGCCGAGAGCGGCTTCAAGGCGCTGGCCCGGGCGTTGCGCCAGGCCGTCGAGATCGATCCGAAGACGCAGGGTCATGCGCCTTCCACCAAGGGCGTACTCTAGGGAAATCCTATGCAGAGCGTCGCCCTGATCGACTACGGGTCGGGCAACCTTCGCTCGGCCGAAAAGGCCCTGATCCGCGCCGCGGCCGGATTGAGCGAGGTCGTCGTCACCGACAAGCCGGAGGCCATCGCCGCGGCCAACCATATCGTGCTGCCCGGCGTCGGCGCGTTCGCATCCTGCATGGCCGCGCTCCAGGTCCGGCCCGGGGTGATCGAATCCATGACCGAGGCGGTGCGGGTCAGGGGCCGGCCGTTCCTGGGCATCTGCGTCGGCATGCAGCTGATGGCGACCCGCGGCCTGGAGTTCGGCGAGACGCCGGGCCTGGGCTGGATCGAAGGCGACGTGAAGCGGCTGACCACGACGGATCCGGCCATCAAGATCCCCCACATGGGCTGGAACAGCCTGACCGACGTGGCCGACCAGCCGCTGTTCGACGGCCTGGCGGAGGGGGAAGCGGTCTACTTTACGCATTCTTTCGCTTTCTTCCCGCAAGACGAGCGCGACGTTGCGGCCTATGTGGAGCATGGCGGCCGGTTCCCGGCGGCCGTCGCGCGCGGCAACATGGCGGGCGTTCAATTCCACCCGGAGAAATCGCAGGGCCCTGGCCTCGATCTCCTGACGCGCTTCCTGGAGTGGCGACCGTGATCCTCTACCCGGCGATTGATCTCAAGGACGGCGACTGCGTGCGCGTGCTGCATGGCGACCTGGCCACCGCGACCGTGTTCAACACCTCCCCCGCCGACCAGGCCCGCGCCTGGGCCGACGGCGGATTCCACTGGATCCATGTGGTCGACCTGAACGGGGCGGTCTCCGGCAAGGCCGTGAACCACGCGGCCGTCGAGGCGATCCTCTCGGCGGTCTCGATCCCGGTCCAGCTGGGCGGCGGCATCCGCAGCCTGGCCGACGTCGAGCGCTGGATCGAGGCGGGTGTCTCCCGCGTGATCCTGGGAACGCTGGCCGTGCGCGAGCCGGACGTCGTCAAGGCCGCCGCCAAGGCCTGGCCCGAGCAGATCGCCGTCAGCGTCGATGTCCGCAAGGGCAAGGTGGCCGTGCAGGGCTGGACCGAGGACAGCGACCTCGACGCTGTCACCGTCGCCAAGCGCTTTGAGGACGCCGGCGTCGGCGCCCTGATTATCACCGACATCGACCGCGACGGCACGACCATGGGCTTCAATGTCGAGGCCTTCGGAGCCGTCGCCGACGCCGTGGCGATCCCGGTGATCGCGGCCGGCGGCCTGGCGACCATTCAGGACATCGTGCGCCTGAAGGCCTGGAAGGGCGCCCGGATCGCCGGCGCCGTGCTTGGCCGGGCGCTCTACAACGGCGCGATCACGCCGGCCGAGGCGCTGAAGGTCGCCGCCTAGCGTGCGGGATTTGAAGTTCGCTCATTGTTGGATCAAGCTCGGAGCGAACTTCAAATCCATGAAGCACGCTAGAAGCAGGGACTTGCTAGTGTCCTTGTCGATTCAGAAGTTCGTCCGAGCCCGCCACAAGCGCAAGCGAACTTCGGAAACGGGACACTAGTCGATGCTGCGCGTCCGCGTCATCCCCTGCCTGGACGTCAAGGACGGCCGCGTGGTCAAGGGCGTGCAGTTCGTCAGCCTGCGCGACGCCGGCGATCCGGTGGAACAGGCCCGCGCCTACGACGCGGCCGGCGCCGACGAGCTGATGTTCCTCGACATCACCGCCAGCCACGAGAACCGGGGCACGATCCTGGACGTGGTCGCCCGCACCGCCGACGTCTGCTTCATGCCGCTCTCGGTGGGCGGCGGCATCCGCAAGGTCGAGGATGCGCGCCGCCTCCTGCTGGCCGGAGCCGACAAGATCTCGATCAACACCGCCGCCGTCGAGAACCGCGACCTCATCACCAGCTGCGCCGACGCCTTCGGCAGCCAGGCGACCGTGGTCGCCATCGACGCCAAGCGCACCGGCGACCGCTGGCATGTGTTCATCTATGGCGGCCGCCAGGACACCGGCCTCGACGTGATCGACTATGCGGTCGAATGCGTGGAACGCGGCGCCGGCGAGATCCTGCTCACCTCCATGGACCGCGACGGCGCCAAGATCGGCTACGACCTGGAGCTTTTGAAGGCGATGACCTCGGCCGTCTCGGTGCCGGTGATCGCCTCGGGCGGGGCCGGCAATGCGCAGCATATGGTCGAGGCCGTGACCAAGGGCCATGCCGACGCGGTGCTGGCCGCCTCGATCTTCCACTTCGGCGAGGTCTCCATCGCCGAGGTCAAGCGGGCCATGGCCGACGCCAAGATCCCCGTGCGCATGGAGGGCGTCGCCGCATGAGCCGCTTCGCCGATGTCCTGGCCCGCCTGGCCGCCACCATCGAGGCCCGCAAGGGCGGCGACCCGGCCGCCTCCTACACCGCCAAGCTGCTGGGCGACCCTTCGCTCGCCGCCAAGAAGATGGGCGAGGAAGCCATCGAGGCGGTGATCGCCGCGACGCAAGCCGACAAGCCCGCCCTGGCCGCCGAGAGCGCCGACCTGATCTACCACTGGCTGGTCGTCCTGGCCGCCGCCGGCGTCTCCATCGACGACGTCGCGGCAAGGCTCGAGGCCCGCGAAGGAACCTCGGGCCTGGCCGAGAAGGCGTCCCGGAAGAGCTGAGCCCCATTTCCTCCCCCGCCGGGGAGCAACGTGCGGGAACTATCCTCGCGGCTTGCGCTTCAGCGCCACATAGAGCGCGCCGGCGCCGCCGTGATGCCGCGCGGCGTCGGAGATGCCGGCGACGATGTGGGCAAGATGCGGGGCGGCCAGCCATTCCGGGGCCCGGCGCTTCAGCACGCCGTCGCCCTGCACGCCCTTGCCGGTGATCACCAGCACGGCCCGCCAGCCGTTGTTCCAGGCGCGCGCCAGGAACCCTTCGAGCACGGCCCGCGCGCGCGCCTGGTCGAGCCCATGCAGGTCGAGCCGGCCGCCGATCTCCTCCCGCGCCCGGGCGATGCGATGACGGCGGTTGGGCTCGATGCCGTCCAGGTCCTTGCGCGGCTTCGACCTGGGCGGCGGCTTGGTGAGACCGGCCACGGGCCTGGGCGGCGGAAGGTGCGCCGGCGTCACGGCGGGCGACAGTTCAACGTCAGCCTTTGGAATCTGGCGCCCGGCCCTGGGGTGGACGGTGGCCGCCACCATGCCCCAGATCTTCACCTCGTCCGGCCGAAGCGGCCGTTTCACGGGGTGGGATCCTTCGGCACCAGCCGGTAGAGGCGAAGGGTGTGGCGCACCCGCCCGGCCTCGGCCCCAGCGGCCTGACCCAGGCCCAGGTAGAGGTCGGCGCGCACGTCGCCCTTGATCGCCCCGCCGGTGTCGAGCGCCAGGACCAGCCGGCGATAGGTCGGAAAGGCCCCCGTCAGGATCGGCGCCTCGGCGTCCAGCCACAGGAGCTCGCCCATCGCATGGAACGCGGGATCGATGGCGACGCCGCGCCCGGGCGGCAGGGGAATGGCGGCCGCGCCCACCGGCTGGCGGCCGTCGTCCGGCGCCAGGCTGAAGAAGGCGTAGCGCGGGTTGAGCCGCATGATCGCCTCGGCCTCGGGGCCTCGATGGGCCGCGAGCCAGGCGCGGATCGCCTCGCCGGAGGTCTCGGCGCCGGCCAGCAGGCCTTGCTCGCGCATGGGGTTGGCGATGCCCGCGAACGGCCGGCCGTTGTTGGCGGCGTAGAGCGCCTTCATCCGGCGGCCGTCCTCGAAGGTGAGCACGCCGGAGCCCTGAATCTGCAGGAAGAACAGGTCCTCGGGCCGCAGCCAGGCCAGCGCCCGCTCGGGCGGCGCGCTCTCGATGGCCGCCCGGTCGGGGTAGGGGACGGGCGACCCGCCCACCATGAGCGCGGCCGTGGGCCGGCCAGCCAGGGCGGGATCGAACAGGCCGCCGTCCACCGTCGTCAGGTCGGCGGGCCTGGGGCGCAACGGCGCGCTGAATTCCGCGTCAGGCCGGCGTCGGGCCGGGTATTCCGGCGCGAAATAGGCGGTGAGCACGCCGGGCGCCTGCGGGCGCTCGGCCCGGAAGTTGGCCTCGAACCAGCGACGGGCGTCGTCCTCGCCCAGCGGTCCGATGGCGCGCGCGTTGCGGCAGGTGCGGGCCAGCGCCGGTTCGCGCGCCGCGCCGCAGGTCTCGCGGTAGGCGGAAAAGGCCCCGGCGTGATCCTCGGCGACCCAGCCGCGCAGCGCCGTCAGCCGCACGGTCTTCTCAGGCTCCTCGGGCGGCGCGGGCCTGTCGAAGGCGAGTGGCGGGGGCCCGTGCCCGGCGGGCGGTGGCGGGGGGCGTCCCGAGGCGCAGCCGGCCAGGATCAGCGCGCCGAACGCGGCCGCGATGATCCGCGCCTGCAACAGACCTCAAGCCTCCGCGGCGTCGACGTGGACCAGCATCCAGTTGGGATCGCGGCTCTTCAGGTTCCGCTCGAAGGTCCAGAGCTCGGCAGTGCGGCGGTCATCGACGCCCTCGCCCTCCGGCCCCTTGGTGCGGCTGCGGAACTCGGCCAGGAACCGCACGGTCAGCCGGCCGACGTCGGCGGCCGTGACCTCGGCCTTCTCGAGGTCGGCGCGCGGGCTGTGCAGGAACTCCACCGTCTCGGTGCGGCCCTCGGCCTCGCGCTGGGCGATGGCGGTGTCGAAGCTGGCCATGACGCCCGAACCCAGGAGCTTGCGGAGCAGCGCCCGGTCGCCGGCGGCGAACGCCTTGACGATCATCTCATAGGCGCTGCGCGCGCCGGCCAGGAAGCGGCCCACGTCGAACGCGGGGTCGCGCGCCTTGACGGCGGCCAGGCCGGTGAGCGCCACACCCTCCTCTTCCTCGCGCGTCTGCGGCAGGGCGTCGGGGGCCTTCACCGAGGGCGAGGCGGTTTGCGCGGCGGGCGCGTCCTCGGGCTGGCGGCCCACGCGCCGGCCCAGCACCGAATAGAGCTGGTACAGCACGACGGCCGCGAGGCCCGCGAAGATGATCAGTTCGACGACTTGCAACGGAGACCGTGTTTCCTGGGGTGTCAGATGGCGTATCAGAAGCGTCTATATAGGACGAAGCAACGTCCCCGTCAGGGGCGACGTTGCATCACCGCAGGCGCCATGTTAGCCCGCCCCGCCCACAGACGCGAACCCCTCGCGCGATCACCACGGATTTAGGCCGCTCGAATGACCGATACCGACGCCGGCGCCGCCGCGCCCGAAGCCGACGATGCGATGGCCCTGCAGGGCGAAGGCCCCGGCATCCGCATCCTGGCCCAGTTCGTCCGGGACCTGTCCTTCGAGAATCCGCGCGCGCCGGAGACCCTGCGCGGCGGCGCGGCCCAGCCGCAGATCGACCTGGGCGTGGAGATGAACGCCCGGGGCCGCGACGACGGCTTCTTCGAGGTGGACCTGAAGCTGTCGGCCAAGGCCCAGCGCGAGGATGGACCGGTCTTCGTGGTCGAGCTGGTCTATGGCGGCGTGTTCCAGATCTCCGGCGTCCAGGGCGAGGACGTGGAGGCGGTGCTGCTGATCGAGTGCCCGCGCTACCTCTTCCCCTTCGCCCGCCGGATCATCGCCGACGTCACCTCGGACGGGGGCTATCCGCCCTTCCTGCTCGACCCCATCGACTTCGCCGCCGTCTACACGGCCCGCAAGGCCGAAGCCAACCAGCAGGTCGGGCACGCCTAGCCGGGCGAGGCGTTCAGAGCCCGTGGCGGCCCCAGAGGCTGTCGTCTTTTAAGACATCGCGGATGAAGCTTGCGTGCGTCGCGCGCTCCTCGGCGGTCGATCGGGGCGCCAGGGGCCGGGGTCGCGCGCCATAGGCGGTCTGGGCCGCGGCGTGGACGGCGCTCGCCATGGCCGCCGAGGTCGTCAGCTCCAGGCGGCGCTCGCGCCCGCCCCGCAATTCCAGGTAGACCGCCGCCAGCAACTTCGCGTCGATCAGCGCCCCGTGCTTCTCGCGCTCCGAGAGCGAGATCTTGAAGCGCTTGCAGAGGGCATCCAGCGAATTGTGCATCCCCGGAAACCGGGTCCTGGCCAGGGCCAAGGTGTCGATCCAGCGGCTTTCGTGAACCGGCTCGCGACTGATGACCTGCAACTCATGGTTGACGAAGGCGCGGTCGAAATTGGCGTTGTGGGCGATGATCGGGGCGTCGCCGACGAACTCCAGGAAGGCGTCGACCACCTCGGGATGCTCGAAGCGCGGCTTGCCCCGCAGGAAGGCCGACGACAGGCCATGCACCCGCTCAGCGTCCGGCGGCATGTCGCGGCAGGGATCGATATAGATGTGGAAGTGCCGCCCGGTGGGGATGAACTCATCGATCTCCAGGCAGGCGATCTCCACCAGCCGGTGGCCGGCGGTGGGCTCGAAGCCGGTGGTCTCGGTGTCCAGGACGATCTCGCGCGCCATGTCCGATCCATGCCCCGCTTTGGGGCCGAAGTTCAACCGCGCGCTGAGTCGCGGGCCGACGTGAACTGTGGATCGCGCAGCGCCGCGATCACCTGGGCGACCTGGGCCCGGGCGACCTCCAGGCCCTGGCCGGTGTCGATGACGAAGTGGGCGAGCGCGCGTTTCTCCGCGTCCGGCGTCTGCCGCGCCAGGATGTAGTCCAGGCGCTCGGCCGTCATGCCGTCGCGCGCCAGCACCCGGTCGCGCTGGGCCTCCGGCGGGGCGCTGACCACCACCACCGCGTCCATGGCGTGGTGGCCGCCGGTCTCGAACAGCAGGGGGATGTCCATTACCACCAGGTCCGCACCGGCGGCCTCGGCCTCGGCGAAGAACCGGTCCCGCTCGGCGCCCAGCAGCGGGTGGACGATGGCGTTCAGCCGGGCCATGGCCGCGTCGTCGCCCAGCACCCGCTGGCGGAGCGCCTCGCGGTCGACCGCCCCGTCGCGTGTCACGCCGGGAAAGGCCGCCTCCAGGGGTGCGGCGGCCGAGCCGCCCTGCTCGTAGGTCCGGGCCACCGCCGCGTCGGCGTCATAGACCGGCACGCCCGCCTCGCGGAACATCGCCGCCGTCGTCGACTTGCCCATGCCGATCGAACCGGTCAGGCCGACCACGATCATTGGCCGAGCGCCTTCATCGCCAGCGCGCGGACATCGACCTCCGAAGGCGGCGGCCGGCCGTAGAAGGCCTCGAAGGATGGCGCCGCCTGGCGGATCAGCATCTCCAGGCCGTCCACCGTGCGCCGCCCGAGCGCCTGGGCGCGGGCCAGGAACGGCGTGACCAGCGGCTTATAGACCATGTCCATGACCACGGCCTGCGACGGGCTCGCCTCCAGCGGCGCGTCCAGGTCGCCCTGGCCGGAGAGCCCGGCCGAGGTCGCGTTGATCACCGCGGCCACGCCCGCGAAGGCCCGCGCCGCGCCCGTCAGCGGACAGGCCACGATGGAGCCGCCCAGCGCCGCCGCCACGGCTTCGGCCTTGGCGAGGGTGCGGTTGACGATGCGCACCTGCGGCGCTCCCGCCGCCAGCAGGGCCGCCGCCGCGCCGCGCGCCGCGCCGCCCGCGCCCAGGACGGCGATCGGTCCGGAGCGCGGGTCGAAGCCCGGCGCCTGGATCGTCAGCGCCGCCAGCAGGCCCAGCCCGTCGGTGTTGTCGGCGACCACCGTCCCGTCGGCCTCGAAGACCAGGAGGTTGGCGGCGTTGGCGGCCCTGGCCTGGGCGCTGACCTTGTCGGCGAGCGCCAGCGCCGCTTCCTTGAACGGCAGGGTCACGTTCAGGCCGCGCACGGCCCCGCCCCGTAGGCCGTTGGCGAAGGCCTCGAAGCCATCGGCCGGCGGACCGAACGGCACATAGATCCCGTCGATGCCGGCGGCCTCGAGCCAGGCGTTGTGGATCAGCGGGCTCAGCGAATGGCGCACCGGCGCGCCGACGACGCCCGCCACCACCGTGGCCCCGGTGATCGCCGGCCGGGTCATGTGGCGAGCTCGCCGCGTTGGCGCAGCAGGCCGAAAAGGCCCATCAGCGGCAGGCCCAGGATGGTGAAATAGTCCCCGTCGATGTTCGAGAACAGCTGCACGCCCTGGCCTTCCAGCCGGTAGCAGCCCACCGAGCCCAAGGCGGCCTCGCCCTCGGCGGCGAGATAGGCGTCCAGGAAGTCGTCGGAGAAATCCCGCATGGTCAGGGTCGCGGTCACCGTCTCGCGCCAGACGGCCACGCCATCCTTGGCCACGACGACGGCGGAGTGCAGCTGGTGCGGCCGCCCGCGCAGGCGGCGCAGGCGCTCCCGGGCCTGCGTGATCGTTTCGACCTTGTCGTAGAGTCCGCCTTCGAACTCCAGCGTCTGGTCGGCGCCTACCACATATTCCGGACGGCCCTTCGACACGGCCAGGGCCTTCAGCTCGGCGAGCGCCTCGGCGACCTCGCGGGCTCCGGCGCCTTTGGCCAGCATGGCGGTCTTCACCGCATCCTCGTCGACCCCGGAGGTCGCCGCCTCGTAGGGGACGCCCGCGCCGTCCAGCACGGCGCGGCGCGCGGTGCTCTTGGACGCCAGCACAAGCCCCGCCTTGGCGAGCGTGGCGCTCAACCCAGCACCTCCACCTGACCGTGCCCGCCGTGCAGGACATTGAGCACGGCCGCCGCCGTCTCCTCCACCGAGCGGCGGGTGACGTCGATCACCGGCCAGCCCTGGCGCTCATAGAGGCGCCGGGCCTGGATGATCTCATCGCGCACGGCGTCCTGGTCGATGTAGGTGGATTCCCGGTTCTCCTTGAGGCTGAGGAGCCGGTTGCGGCGAATCTGGATCAGCCGGTCGGGCGAGATGGTGAGACCCACGACGAGGGTGTTCTTCAGCGTGAACAGCTTCTCCGGCGGGTTCCGCCCCGGCACCAGCGGCACGTTGCCGGCCCGCACGCCGCGGTGGGCCAGGTAGATGCAGGTCGGCGTCTTGGAGGTGCGCGACACGCCCACCAGGATCACGTCGGCCTGCTCGAGGTCCTGGCCGCCCTGGCCGTCGTCGTGGCCGATGGCGTAGTTGAGCGCGTCCATCCGGTTGAAATAGTCGGTGTCGAGGCGCAGGTGCGCGCCCACCCGGCTGGTGGTGGCCGCGCCCAGGTAGCGCGACAGCGCCGAGACCAGCGGGTCCAGCGCCGGGATGCACGGCATGTCCATCCGCCGGCAGCCTTCCTCCAGCGCCTGGCGCAGCTTGTCCTCGACGATGGTGTGGATGACGACGCCCGGGGCCTCCTCGATGTCGCCCAGCGCCCGGTCCAGCTGTCGCTGGGAGCGCACGAGCGCATAGATGTGCTCGATCGGCAGCACGTTGTCGAAACGGGCGCAGACCGCGCGGGCCATGGCGTTCAGGGTCTCGCCGGTGGAGTCCGAGACCAGGTGGACATGGAAGTAGGTGGCCAGCTTGGGCGGGGCGGTGGTGGGCACGTCGTGTGGGACCCGCGAAAAATGCCTGGGGACGATTCCTGTGGAGCAGTCTTAGCGAAGCCCGGCGGGAATGGGGATAGATCGCGTGCATCGGGCCGGGCGGCCATTCGTCGGTGGGCGGACGGGACAGGATGGGCCGTTAACCGGTCATTAACCCACCGCGACGGCCGCCGGGGACAAGCGCCAGGCCCGGGATCGACAGCCTGGGCGCCGACCGGATCGACCAAGGCTCCGTCCCCCGGGAGGTTAACAAAACCTTAAGCTCCTGGGGCGCTTGGCCGCCCTCCCCGGGATTCACAGGGGCGGGAGGAAACCCCGGTCCTGTCCGGACAAGCTGGGGAGAAGATCCCGATCTTCGCTGGATCGCCGCACTTGTCCCCGTATCCGACGCCCCCTGTTTCTACTCTCCCAATCCTTTTCAAGACTCTTGAATGGAAGAAAGCAGGACAGACAGGTGAACGGCATGGCCGGCGGGCTTGAGCCCATCGGCGTAAGGCGATTTAAGGCGGCATGGACGAACCCAAGCCCCGCCTGCTGCGCGCCCTGGCCGGCGAGACCCTGGATCGCCCGCCCGTATGGTTCATGCGCCAGGCCGGCCGCTCGTTGCCGGAATACCGCCAACTGCGCGCCCAGGCCGCCGATTTCATCGCCTTCTGCCACAATCCGGAGATGGCCGCCGAGGCGACACTGCAGCCGATGCGCCGCTTCCCGCTGGATGCGGCCATCGTCTTCGCCGACATCCTGCTGATCCCCCGCGCGCTCGGTCAGGAGGTCTGGTTCGAGTCCGGTGAGGGCCCCAGGCTCGGCCCGTTGCCCGACATCGCCCGCATGGCCGACGCGGTCGAGGCTTCGACGGACAGGCTGTCCGACATCGGCGAGACGCTGGCCCGGGTCCGCGCCGCCCTGGAACCGGACAGGGCGCTGATCGGCTTCGCGGGGGCGCCCTGGACGGTGGCGACCTACATGATCGAGGGCAAAGGCTCTGACCGCCAGGCCGCGCGCCGGTTCGCCTACGATCATCCGGAAACCCTCGACGCCCTGCTGGAGGTGCTGGTCGAGGCCACCGCCCGCTACCTGGTGATGCAGGCCAGGTCCGGGGCCCAGGCGCTGAAGATCTTCGAGAGCTGGGCCGAGGGCCTGGCGGAGGACGTCTTCGAACGCATCGTCATCCGGCCGCACCGCGAGATCGTGGCCAGGGTCCGCGCCGCCGGGGTCACCGCGCCGTTCATCGGTTTTCCGAGGGGGGCAGGCGCGCTGGTCGAGACCTATGCGGCGGCCGTCCCGGTCGAGGGCGTTGCGCTCGACACCCAGGCCAGCGCCGCCATGGGCCGACGGCTGCAGGCGGGCGGCAAGACCATCCAGGGGGCGCTGGACAACCTGCTGCTCCGGGCCGGCGGCCCGGCGCTGGACGCCCGGGTCGAAGGCCTGCTCGCCCAGTGGAGCGACGGGCCCTACATCTTCAACCTCGGCCACGGGGTGATGCCCGACACGCCCATCGACCACATCGCCCGCGTCGTCGCCCGCGTCACCGGCAAGCCGGTGAAGGCGATGGCCGCGTGACCGATCTCGGTGGAGACGACATCACCAGCTCCTCCCCCGCCGGCGCACTGCGGTTGCAGCGCCCCCTCCACCACTTCGTGGTCCCCCTCCCCCGTGAAACGGGGGAGGATCTGGTGGCGCGATGACCCGCCTCGCCGTCGTGCTGTTCAACCTGGGCGGGCCCGATGATCAGGCCGCGGTCAGGCCGTTTCTCTTCAACCTGTTCCGGGACCGCGCGATCATCGACCTGCCGGCGGTGGCGCGCTATCCGCTCGCGGCCCTGATCTCAACGACAAGGGCGGCGTCGGCGCGGGCCAACTACGCGATCATGGGCGGCGGCTCGCCCCTGCTGCCGGAGACCGAGGCCCAGGCCCAGGCGCTGGAAGCGGCGTTGAACGCCGGGCCCGGCGTCGAGGCCAGCTGCTTCATCGCCATGCGCTACTGGCGGCCCTTCGCGGCCGAGACGGCGCGCCAGGTGGCGGCCTTCGCGCCGGACGAGATCGTGCTGCTGCCGCTCTACCCGCAGTATTCGACCACCACGACGGGTTCGTCGCTGGCGGATTGGGACAAGGCTTACAAGGGCGCCGGCCGCGCCCGGCTGGTGTGCTGCTATCCCACGGCCGCCGGCCTCATCGACGCCCATGTCCGGGCGATCCAGGAGGCCTGGAGCGCGGGTGGGCGGCCGGCCAATGTACGCCTGCTCTTCTCAGCCCACGGCCTGCCGGAGACGATCACCGCGGGGGGCGACCCCTACCGCGCGCAGATCGAGGCCACCGCGGCGGCCATCGCGGCCAGGCTGCCGGAGCTCCCGGACTGGCGGGTCTCATTCCAGAGCCGGGTCGGGCGTTTGAAGTGGCTGGAGCCCTCCACCGAAAGCGAGATCCGCCAGGCCGGATCGGAGGGCAGGGGCGTGGTCGTGGCGCCGATCGCCTTCGTCTCGGAACATGTCGAGACCCTGGTCGAACTCGACCATGAATACGCCGCCTTGGCCGGGGACGTCGGGTGCGCGCCTTACCTGCGGGCCCGTACGCCGGGCGTGCGTGCGCCGTTCATCGACGGCCTGGCCGTCACGGTGCGCCGCGCGCTCGAGCGCTCCGGCGGCCCCGCGCCGGACGGGCCTTGGCGCTGTCCGGCGAGCCATGCGAAATGCCCGCTCAGACGCGCGGAGGCGGCATGAGCTGGCCCAATTTCCTGAGCTACGACCTGCTGCGCGGCCTGCACATCATCGCGGTGATCGCCTGGATGAGCGGCATGATGTACCTGCCCAGGCTGTTCGCCTACCACACCGAGACCGCGCCGCCCGGCAGCGAATTCGACGCCCATTTCAAGGTCTGGGAAGCCAAGCTGCTGCGGATCATCATCAATCCGGCGATGACGCTGACCTTCCTGTTCGGGACCCTCCTGATCCTCTTCCACGTCTACGCCATGCGGCAGGGCTGGGCGTTCCTGACCCAGCCCTGGATGGTCGTGAAGCTCGCGGGCGTGGCGTTCCTGGGCTACTGGCACGGGATGCTCGCGGCGGCGCGGAAGAAGATCGCCAGGGGCGAGCGGCCCCGGTCGGCGAAGTTCTGGCGGGCGACCAACGAGCTTCCGTTCTTGGCAGCGGTGGTCATGATTCTGGCCGTCACCCTGGAATTCGGCGGCCGCTGATGTTGCTCCTCCGATGGGGGGAGGAACGCGCCGCGCCTTGACCGGCGGGCCCGTTCGTGGTTCGGATCGCCCCACGCGTCGCGATCCGTGGCGCGCCCCGCCTTATTTCCGGCCTTCGCGCGCTCACATGCCGCTTCGGTCCGGCCCCCACGAAGACGAACCATCCGGCGCCATCAGGCCGCCCACATCCGCGAAGCCGCCCGCGGCCGGAGTCCGTCCGAGCCGTGGGCGCACACGAGTAGAATCCGATGCAAGACGACGAAAACACCCTCTCCGCCGAATCCGAAACCGAAGCGCCGCTTGCCCAGGCCGCCGAAAGCCAGGTCGCCGACCTGGCGGCCGATGACGCCAGCGACGAGCCCTCCGAGGTCGCCAACACCATCGCCCGCATGGGGCTTACCCGGATGAGCCTGCAGGAGCTGAAGGACAAGACGCCGGCTGACCTGCTGGCCTTCGCCGAGCTCTTCGAGATCGAGAACGTGAACTCCATGCGCAAGCAGGACATCATGTTCGCCATCCTCAAGGTGCTCGCCGAGGAAGGGGTCGAGATCTCCGGCTCCGGCACGCTGGAGGTCGTCCAGGACGGTTTCGGCTTCCTGCGGAGCCCCGAGGCCAACTACCTGCCCGGCCCCGACGACATCTACGTCAGCCCCTCGCAGATCCGGAAGTTCGGCCTGCGCACCGGCGACTCGGTGGACGGCGCGATCCGCGCGCCGCGCGAGGGCGAGCGCTATTTCGCGCTGGTGAAGGTCGACCTGACCAACTTCGAGAACCCCGAGAACGTCCGCCACAAGGTGCTGTTCGACAACCTGACGCCGCTCTATCCGGACTCGCGGCTGAAGATGGAGATCGACGACCCGACCCTGAAGGACCGCTCCGGCCGGGTGATCGACATCGTGGCGCCGCTGGGCAAGGGCCAGCGCTGCCTGATCACCGCCCCGCCCCGGGTCGGCAAGACCGTGATGCTGCAGAACATCGCCAAGTCGATCGAGGTGAACCATCCCGAGTGCTACCTGATCGTCCTCCTGATCGACGAACGGCCGGAAGAAGTCACCGACATGCAGCGCACGGTGAAGGGCGAGGTCATCTCCTCGACCTTCGACGAGCCCGCGACCCGCCACGTGCAGGTCGCCGAGATGGTCATCGAAAAGGCCAAGCGCCTGGTCGAGCACAAGCGCGACGTGGTCATCCTGCTGGACTCGGTCACCCGCCTCGGCCGCGCCTACAACACCGTCGTGCCGTCGTCGGGCAAGGTGCTGACCGGCGGCGTCGACGCCAATGCGCTGCAGCGCCCCAAGCGCTTCTTCGGCGCGGCGCGGAACATCGAGGAAGGCGGCTCGCTGACCATCATCGCCACCGCCCTGATCGACACCGGCAGCCGGATGGACGAGGTGATCTTCGAAGAGTTCAAGGGGACCGGCAATTCGGAAATCGTGCTGGACCGCAAGGTCGCCGACAAGCGGATCTACCCGGCCATCGACGTGCTGAAGTCCGGCACGCGGAAGGAGGAGCTGATCACGCCCAAGGAGCACCTGACCAAGACCTACATCCTGCGGCGCATCCTGCAGCCCATGGGCGCCCAGGACGCCATCGAGTTCCTGCTCGACAAGCTGCGCTCCTCGAAGACCAACGAGGAATTCTACCAGTCCATGAACACCTAGAACCCCATCCTCTCCCGCTCGCTGCGCGGGGAGAGGCGGGTTCAGCGCCTCAGGCCGGCGCGTCCAAGACCCCGCGGATCGTCTCGGCGAGTTCCTCGCTGAGGTAGGGCTTGCGCAGGACGGGCAGCCGGTAGGGCTCGCCCGCCGCGTCGCGCAGGTCGGCGCCCGCGTAGCCCGTGGTGAGCAGCACCTTCAGGCCGGGCTGCGCCTGTTTCGCCTGGATGGCCAGCTCGTGTCCGGACATGCCGTCGGGCAGGCCCACGTCGGTGAACAGCAGGTCGAACCGTTCGCCGGCGGCGATCATGCCCAGCGCCTCGCGGCCGGAGCCGGCTTCCCGGCAGCGGTAGCCGAGGTGGCTCAGCCGTCTGACGACGACCCGTCTCAGGTCGGCGTTGTCGTCGACCACCAGGATGGTTTCGCCGCCGCCGGCGGGAGGCTCGTTGTCGGGGCGCAAGGCTTCCTCCGAGGCGTCCGTGTAATCCGATCTGGGCAGGTAGAGCCTGATCGTCGTGCCGACGCCCAGCTGACTATAGATGCTCAGATGGCCGCCGGATTGTTTGGCGAAGCCGTAGATCATGCTCAACCCGAGCCCCGTTCCCTCACCCATGGGCTTGGTCGTGAAGAACGGCTCCGTGGCGCGCTCGACGACCTCGGGCGGCATGCCGTCCCCCGTATCGGTGACCGAGAGCACCACATAGTCGCCGGGCGTGACCTCGGCGCGGGCCGCGGCGAAGTCCGGGTCGAGGACGGCGTTGGCGGTTTCGATGGTCAGCAGGCCCCCGCCCGCCATGGCGTCTCGGGCGTTGATCGCCAGGTTGAGGAGGGCGTCCTCGACCTGCGAGGCGTCGGCGCGGGCCGGCCACAGGCCCTCGGCCAGCGATGTGCTGATCTGGATGTCCTCGCCCAGGGTCCGGCGCAGCATGGCGACCAGGCCCGGCAGGCGTGCGTTGAGGTCGATCGTCCCGTTCGACAGCGGTTGCTGGCGCGCCACGGCCAGCAGCCGCTTGGTGAGATCCGCGCCGCGCATGGCGGCGTCGAGCGCCTCCCTGACCAGGGCGGCCCGCGCGGGGTCGGCGCCCAGGCCATCGAGCAGCAGGTCGAGGTTGCCGATGATCACCCCCAGCAGGTTGTTGAAGTCGTGGGCGACGCCGCCGGTGAGCTGGCCGACCGCTTCCAGCTTCTGGGCGTGGCGCAGTTGCGCTTCGATCGCCTGGCGGTCGGCCAGGGCGTGTTCCAGGTCCTGCTCGCTTTGCCGGACGGCCGCCAGGCTGCGCTGGGCCTCCAGCAGCACGCCCTGGGCGCGCTCCCGCTCATCGGTCTCCGCTTTCAGCCGGCGCCGCAATTCAACCTGGGCGCGGTCCCGCATCCTTGCCACCAGGGTGGCCAGGGCGATCAGCAGCGTCACGGCGACGACGGCCGCGACGCTGGACGTCTGCCACAGGCGCGAGGCCATGGCGGCCAGCACGGTCTAGCGTCCCCTCGCGGTCACACCGGGCCGCCCGCAATTTTTGGTTGTGCAGACCACTGTCTCCCTCCATGGGGGCGCCAATTTCCGCCCTCTTGGCTGTCCATACGACAAGCTTTGATTGTCTTGGTAAAAATTATCTTAGGGCTTTGGCGGCAAATATTGGCGGCTGAATTGGGCGCCTACAGGAACGATACGGCGGTTATAGACAAATTCACTTTCCCTGGTCTCGTGCAGTTCCAACCAAGCCGGAAAATGTATGACGACAATTATTTGTAGTAACTTCCATCAATACTCGCGATTCATTTCATGAAACAACGATATCTGGCTCCAGTCGCGTAATTGCCTGAAATGTTGCGGCGGCATGCCCTACCAACGCTGTCCAATTCCTGGCAGTGTCGGCGGGGGTGCAACCGATGAGAGCATCGGCGGCGCCGGCGGCGGGGAAGGGGCGTGATGGGGCATATCCTGCTGGTCGACGACGACGCCACCCTGCGGCGCACGTTGCGCGCCATGCTCGAGAGGGCGGGATACGCCGTGGTCGAGGCGGGGGACGGGGATCAGGCGATGGCTTCGTTCATTGCGGACAGGCCGGACCTGGTGCTGACCGACATCATCATGCCCAATCGCGAGGGCGTGGAGACCATCCGTGACCTGCGGGCCCACGATCCGAGCGTGCCGATCATCGCCATGTCGGGCGGCGGCCAGACCGGCGGCGACCTTTTCCTGAAGATCGCCAGCCGCCTGGGCGCGGCGGCGACGCTGGCCAAGCCCATCCGCCAGGCGACCCTGCTGGCGTTGATCGCGGCGCACCATCCGCGTCCGCCACCAGCCGGGTAGGGCCGGCGGTCCGACCGGTGACCGGCGGCCCGGGGTCTTCGCCCAGCCGGTGTTTCACGTGAAACACCGGGATATCACGGGATCAGAAGACTGGCTCCGATGGTCGACCGGCTCTCCAGTGCCTCGTGCGCGCGGCGCGCGTCGGCGAGCGGGAAGGTCTGGCCGATCTCGACCTTCACCTTGCCTGAGGCGATCATCTCGAACAGGGCGCCGGCGCTGGCGTCGAGCTCCTCGGTGCTGGTCTGGTAGTCGCCCATGGTCGGGCGGGTGAAGAACAGCGATCCGGCGGCCATCAGCCGGGCGGCCACGATCGGCGGCGGCGGGCCAGAGGCGTTGCCGTAGCTGACGAACAGCCCCCGCCGCGCGAGGCTGCCCAAGGTCCCCTCGAAGGTGTCCTTGCCCACCGAGTCGTAGGCGACCGGGACGCCCTTGCCGCCGGTGATCCGGCGAACCTCGGCGGCGACGTCCTGGTCGCGGTAGAGGATCACGTGGTCGGCGCCGAGTTCGCGGACGCGCTGGGCCTTGGTCTCCGATCCGACCGTGGCGATGACCACCGCGCCCAGCGCCTTGGCCCACTGCACCAGGATCTGGCCGACCCCGCCGGCGGCGGCATGGACCAGGATCGTCTCCCCGGCCTCCACGCGATGCAGGCGCCGGATCAGGAACTCGGTGGTCATGCCTTTCAGCAGGGCGGCCGCGGCCGTCCGGGCGTCGATCCCCTCCGGGATCCTGACCGCCCGCTCGGCGGCGACGACGTTGGCGTCCGCATAGCTGCCGGGGCTGCTGGCATAGACGGCCCGGTCGCCGACCCTGAAGCGGCTGACGCCTTCGCCGACCGCCTCCACTCGACCCGCCGCCTCGCCGCCCAGGCGCGCGGGAAGGGGCAGGGGATAGAGGCCCGAGCGCTGGTAGATCTCGATGAAGTTAAGGCCGATCGCCTCGTGGCGGACGAGCACCTGGCCGGGTCCTGGCTGCGGCGTTTCGATTTCGACGAGGGCGAGGACCCCGGGGCCGCCGGTCTTTTCGAAACGGATCGCGCGCATCAGCCCAGCGTCCTTTGGAAGAAGGCCAGGGAGCGTCCGCCGGCGAGCCGGGCGGCGGCTTCGTCATGGTGCTGGCCGCCGGGCCGGGCGAAGGCGTGGTCGCAGCCCGGGTAGGTATGGATCTCGATCTGCGGGTGATCCTTCAGCGCGGCCAGGATCAGGGCCTGCGCGGGCTTGGGCACGAACTGGTCTTCCTCGGCGATGTGCATCAGGAGCGGGCAGGCCAGCTTCTCGGCCTCGGCCACCCGGCCGTCGATGCCGACGCCGTAGTAGGAGACCGCCGCGTCCGCATCCGTGCGGCAGGCGGTCAGGAAGGCCAGCAGGCCACCCAGGCAGAAGCCCACCGCCCCGACCTTGCCCGTCGATCCGGCGTCCTTGCGGATCGTATCGATGGTGGCCGCGATGTCGCCCATCCCGGTGTCCACGTCGAAGGCGTTGAACAGTTCGAAGGCCCGCTTCCACTCGGCGTCAGTCTTGTCGGTGATGTCGATACCGGGCTCGATCCGCCAGAACAGGTCCGGGCAGATGGCGAGATAGCCCTGGCCCGCCAGGCCGTCGGTGATGTCGCGCATCACCTGGTTCACACCGAAGATCTCCTGCAGGACCACCACGGCCGGGGCCCGCGGCTTGGCGGGGCGCGCCACATAGGCCGCGAAGGACCCGCCCTCCACACTGATGGTGATGCGTTCGCCCATGGCCGTCTCCCACGTCTATTTGGATCAAGGCTACTAGCGCGACGGGCCGCTCCACGGCCATATGGAATCCGAACGCAAAGGGGCCAGCCATGAAGATGACCATCGAGGTGGATTGTTCGCCGGAGGAAGCGCGCCGGTTCCTGGGCCTGCCGGATGTCAGTTCGCTCAACGACCACCTGGTGGGCGAGATGAAGAAGCGCATCGACGCCAACATGCAGATGATCTCGCCGGACGAGCTGGTGAAGAACTGGATGAGCTTCGGCCAGGGCGCCCAGGAACATTTCCGCAAGCTGATGGAAGTTGGGCTGAGCGCCGCCACCAACAAGAAATGACCGACACCATATTCGCGCCCGCCACGGCCGCCGGACGCGCGGCCGTGGCGGTCGTGCGCCTGTCGGGGCCGGGGACGAAGGCGGCGGTCCGCGCGCTGGCTGGGGCTCTTCCCGCCGCCCGGCGCGCCAGCCTCCGGACCCTGCGGGACGCGGACGGGTCGGCCATCGACGAGGCCCTGGTGCTGTGGTTCCCCAGCCCCGCCAGCTACACAGGCGAAGACGCCGCCGAACTGCATGTCCATGGCGGCCAGGCCGTGGTCGCCGCGCTGCTCGGCGCGCTCTCGGCCCAGGGCCTGCGCCTGGCCGAGCCCGGCGAGTTCACACGACGGGCCTTCGAGAACGGGCGGCTCGATCTCGCCCAGGCCGAAGGCATAGCCGACCTCATCGACGCCGAGACCGAGGCCCAGCGCCGCCAGGCCCTGGCGCAATTGGGCGGCAAGCTTTCCGGCGCCCAGGCGCGCTGGCGCGAGGCGCTCACCGGCGCGCTCGCCATGCTGGAGGCCGCCGTCGACTTTCCCGACGAGGAGGCGCCGGCCGACGTGGGGGCCCGGGCCCGCCCGATCATCGAAAACCTGATGGCCGAATTGACCGCCGCCGCCGCCGAGGCCGAGCGGGGCGAGCGCGTGCGCGAAGGCTACCGCATCGCGCTGCTGGGCGCGCCCAACGCCGGCAAGAGCACGCTTCTGAATGCGCTCGCCAAGCGCGACGCGGCCATCGTCACCGCCACGCCCGGGACGACGCGCGACATCATCGAGGTTCCGCTGGTGCTGGGCGGCTACAAGGTGATCCTCGCCGACACCGCGGGCCTGCGCGCCACCAACGACGAGATCGAGGCCGAGGGGGTCCGCCGCGCCGAGGCCTGGGCCACGGGCGCCGACCTGCGCATCTGGCTGGTCGACGGCATGGGCGACCCGAACCCGACGGTTCCGTCCCAGCTTCGGGTCGGCGACATCGTGCTGACCACCAAGCGCGACCTGGGCGAGGGCCACGAGACCTTGCCGGGCGAGCCGTTCACCGCCAGGAGCCCCAACGATGTCGCCTGGCTGGAGCGCACCCTGACCGAGTCTGTCGTGGAAGCGCTGGCCGGCGCCGAACCGCCGGCGGCCACCCGCCTGCGGCACCGTGAGCTGCTGCTGGACGCCGCCCAGCGTCTCGCCCACGCCCTGACCCAGGACGAGGCCCTCGAACTCGCCGCCGAAGACGTCCGCCTCGCCGCCCGGGCGCTCGACCGGATCACCGGCCGCATCGACCCCGAGCAGGTGCTCGGCCGTATCTTCGCGACCTTCTGCATCGGAAAGTGACGACCTGTTCCTCTCCCGTAGGAGAGTTGCCGAGAAGCTCCGGAGTGGGCTTCCGCCCGGGCACGAGCGTCATCCATCCAATGTTTCACGTGAAACACAGATCCTTCCCGTGAACAGGGGAGGAGCTTGAATCCGTGACCGCTCCGCCCCTTTCGCCTATATGCAGGCCCACATGACCTGGGACGTGATTATCATCGGCGGCGGGCACGCCGGATGCGAGGCGGCGGCCGCGGCGGCGCGGTTCGGCGCGCGCGCCCTGCTGCTCACCCACAAGCTCGAGACGATCGGCGAGATGAGCTGCAACCCGGCCATCGGCGGGTTGGGCAAGGGCCACCTGGTCCGCGAGATCGACGCGCTCGACGGGCTGATGGGCCGCCTCGCCGACAAGGCCGGCATCCAGTTCCGCATGCTCAACCGCTCCAAGGGCGCCGCTGTCCGGGGCCCTCGTGCGCAGATCGACCGCCGGCTCTATCGCGAGGCCATGCAGGCCGAACTCGCCGCGACGCCCAACCTGACCATCGTCGCCGAGGCGGTCGAGGACCTGATCGTCGAGGACGGCCAAGTGATCGGCGTTCTCGGCGCCGGGGGCGAAGCCTACCGGGCGGGCCGCGTGGTGCTGACCTCCGGCACCTTCCTGAAAGGGGTGATCCACCGGGGCGAGGCGCGCATCCCCGCCGGCCGCGTGGGCGACGCGCCGGCCATCGGCCTGGCCGACCGGCTCTACGCCTCGGGCCTCAGGATGGGCCGCCTGAAGACCGGAACACCCGCCCGGCTCGACGGCTCGACCATCGCCTGGGATCGGCTGGAGATGCAGCCGGCCGACGCCGAGCCCGTGCCGTTCTCCTTCCTGACCGAGCGGATCGAGACCCGGCAGATTTCCTGCGGCATCACCCACACCACCGCCGAAACCCACCGGATCATCGCCGAAAGGCTCACCGAATCAGCGGTTTATGGCGGCCGCGTCACCGGGATCGGTCCACGCTATTGTCCCTCGATCGAGGACAAGGTCGTCCGCTTCGCCGACAAGACCAGCCACCAGATCTTCCTGGAGCCGGAGGGCCTGGACGACGACACCGTCTATCCGAACGGGATCTCGACCTCGGTGTCGGCGGAGACCCAGGACCTCTTCCTGCGCACCATCCCGGGCCTCGAGGATGTCGTCGTCCGCCGCTACGGCTACGCCATCGAATACGACTATGTGGACCCGCGCGAACTCTATCCCACCCTCGAAACCAAGCTCTTGCCCGGCCTCTACCTGGCCGGCCAGATCAACGGCACCACGGGATACGAGGAGGCCGCCGCCCAAGGCCTGGTGGCGGGCCTGAACGCCGCCCGCGCCGCCGCCGGCGCGGAGCCCGCCGCCTTCGCCCGCGACGAGGCCTACATCGGCGTGATGATCGACGACCTCGTGACCCGGGGTGTGACCGAGCCCTACCGGATGTTCACCAGCCGCGCGGAGTTCCGCCTGCTGCTCCGCGCCGACAACGCCGACCAGCGGCTGACCGCCAAGGGCGTGGCCCTGGGCGCCGTCGGGCCCGTGCGCGCCGCGGCCTTCAGCGCCAAGGCCGAAGCGCTCGCCGCCGCCCGCGCCCGGGCCGCCGCGCTCTCCCTGACCCCGGCCGCCGCCGCCAGGGCCGGCCTGCCGGTGAAGGCCGACGGCCAGCGGCGCGATGTCATGCAGCTGCTCGCCTATCCGACGATCGGCTTCGACGACCTGGCCACGATCTGGCCTGAACTCGCCGCCTGGCCGCCCGCCGTCCGCGAGCAGCTGGAGATCGACGCCTCCTATGCCGGCTACCTGGACCGCCAGGCGGCCGACGCCGCATCCTTCCGGCGCGACGAGGATCTGGCCCTGCCGGCTGAGCTCGACTACGCCGCCATCGGCGCGCTTTCCAACGAGGTCCGCCAGAAGCTGATGGCCGTCCGGCCCCTGACCCTGGGCCAGGCCGCCCGCATCGAGGGCGTCACGCCCGGCGCGCTTACCGCACTCCTGGCCCATGTCCGACGTCGCGCCGCCTGAAGCCCCGCCGATGGACGCCCAGGGCTTCGCCCGCGTCAGCGGCGCCACGCCTGGCCAGATGGCCGACCTGGCGCGCTTCCTGGACATGCTCACCGAGCGCAACGAGGTCATGAACCTGGTCGGTCCCGCCTCGCTCCCGGCGTTCTGGTCGCGCCACGCCTGGGATTCCGCCCAGCTCCTCAAGCTCGCCCCCGAGGCCCGCGCCTGGGCTGACCTGGGCGCGGGCGCGGGCCTGCCCGGCCTCGTGCTCGCGATCCTCGGCAAGGGCGTGGTCGGCTTCCACGTCGACCTCGTGGAAAGCATGACCAAGCGCTGCAAGTTCCTGGAAGAGGTGGTGGCCGCCCTGGCCCTACCGGCCACGGTCCACAACATGCGCGCGGAAAACCTTGATCTAACTGTGGAGATCGTCACCGCGCGGGCTTGTGCGCCGCTCCACCGCCTGCTCGGGTATGCCCGGCCATACCTGCAGTCCGGCGCCACCGGTCTGTTCCTCAAGGGGCAAGATGTGGTGGCCGAAATGCGGGAAGCCGCTAGATATTGGGAATATGAGGCTGACGTCGTGCCATCCAAGAGCGACCCGCGCGGCCGGATCGTGCGCGTGAGGAGGCTCGGCCGTGCCCGCAAGGCCTGAACCCCGCCTGCGCGTGCTGGTGGTCGCCAACCAGAAGGGCGGCGTTGGCAAGACCACCACCGCGATCAACCTCGGCACCGCGCTGGCCGCCGTCGGCGAGCGCGTGCTGCTGATCGACAGCGACCCGCAGGGCAACGCCTCCACGGGCCTGGGCGTCGCCCGGGCGCAACGCAAGACGACGCTCTACGACGTGCTGATGGGCGAGCGCACCGTGCTGGAGGCGGTGGTTAAGACCTCCGTGCCGGGTCTCGATCTCGCGCCGTCCGATCCCGACCTCTCCGGCGTCGAGATGGAGCTGGTCCAGGACGCCCGGCGCTCCTTCAAGCTGCGCGACGCGCTCGAGCCCCTGCGCGACGGGCCCTACACCTATGTGCTCATCGACTGCCCGCCGTCGCTGAACCTGCTCACCGTCAACGCCATGGCCGCCGCAGACGCCGTGCTGGTGCCGCTGCAGTGTGAGTTCTTCGCGCTAGAAGGCCTGACCCAGCTGATGCGGACCATCGAGCTGGTCCGCGCCAGCCTCAATCCCAAGCTGGAGATCCAGGGCATCGTGCTGACCATGTTCGACCGCCGCAACAGCCTGTCCGAACAGGTGGGTTCCGACGTGCGCAGCCACTTCGGCGAGACGGTCTACCAGACGGTGATCCCCCGGAACGTGCGGGTCTCCGAGGCGCCGTCGTTCGGCAAGCCGGCGCTGGTCTACGATCTGAAATGCGCCGGCAGCCAGGCCTATCTGCGGCTCGCCCGCGAAGTGGTGCTGCGCGAGCGCGACCGCCGGCGCGTGGCCGCGGCTTGAGGGGGATTGCGATGGCCGAGGGACGCAGGGGATTGGGCCGGGGACTTTCGGCCCTGCTGGGCGAAGCCGACGACGAGGCCGACGGCCGGGCCGGCGGGCCCGCCACCGATGGCGCGCGCGAACTGCCCATCGAGCTGATCCACCGCAATCCAGACCAGCCCCGCCGCAATTTCTCCGAAGCGGAGATCGGCGAGCTGGAGGTCTCGATCCGCGACAAGGGCGTGCTGCAGCCCATCCTGGTCAGGCCGTCTCCCAAGACGCCCGGCGAGTATGAGATCGTCGCCGGCGAACGCCGCTGGCGGGCCGCGCAGAAGGCCGGACTGAAGGCTATTCCGACACTCGTCCGTACACTGACGGATGAGAAGGCGCTGGAGATCGCCATCGTCGAAAACGTCCAGCGTGAAGACCTCAACGCCATGGAGGAGGCCCAGGCCTACCGCTCCCTTATGGGCCGGCTGGGCTACACCCAGGACAAGGCCGCCTCCGCCGTCGGCAAGTCGCGCAGCCATGTCGCCAACACGCTGCGCCTTCTGCAGCTCCCCGACGCCGTTCAGGACCACGTGCTGTTCGGGCGGCTCTCGGCCGGCCACGCGCGGGCGATCCTCACCGCAGCCTTCCCGGAGACCTTGGCGCAAACCATTGTCGACAAAGGCCTTTCCGTCCGCGAAGCCGAGGCTCTCGCGAAGGGCAGGGCAGGCGGGCCGAAGAAAGCCTCGGGGCCCCGGCGGGTCAAGGACACAGACACCGCCGCGCTCGAGGCCGACATCGAGGAGATGCTCGGCATGAAGGTCGACATCACCGACCACGGCGGGGCCGGCGAAGTCCGCATCCGCTACGCCAGCCTGGAAGCCCTCGACGAAATCTGCCGCCGCCTGACCAAGGCCTAAGGGCTTCCCCCGTATCGGGGAAGACCGCACCCTAAAGCCCCAGCCGTCGCGCGCGGCCGGCGACCGACAGCGCCAGGCGCTCGGAGATCAGGCGGTCGGGGCTGCCGGCGGTCTTGCAGTCGCGGTCGGCGGCGAGCACGTCGGGCTGCAGTTTGTCGAGGTCTTCCAGCGACCAGCCGCGGGCCTGGCGCAGGAACTCGCGCTCCTGTTTCCAGAACACGCCCGAGGCCTTGGCGGCCTCCTGCAGGCTGGCGCCGTTCCGCGCCAGGGTCAGCACGCGGCGAAGCTTGCCCAGGTGCATGCCGATGGCGCGGACCGCGGCGGGCCCGGCCTCGCCCTCCTGCGCCGCGCGCCGCAGGCCGGCCTGTGCGTCGGCCAGCCGCCCGCCGAACGCATCGGACGCGGCGTCCAGCAGCGAGGCCTCCGGCTCCACCCCCAGGAACGGCTCCAGATCGGCGGGGGCGGCCAGGGCGCCGGAGCCCGGGCCCAGATAGAGCGCCAGCCGCTCGATCTCCTGGCGGGCGACGCCGCGCTCCTTGGGCATGCGCGCCACGAACAGCGCGAGCGCATCGGCGTTCAGCGAGAGGTTGTCCTGGGCCAGGGTCTCGCGGACCAGGCGCGCCACGTCGCCGGGTTCGTCCTCGTAGCAGGGGATCACCGCGGCCCCGGCCGACTTCTCCGCGGCCTTGCGGAGGTCCGAGGTCTTGCCGAGCGCGCCCGCCTCGATGATCAGGAAGGCGTCGGGGTTGAGCTCGCCCGCCGCGTGCCGGACCAGCGCCTCGGCGGCCACCTTGTCGGGGCCGGACTTCTCGGTGGCGAACCGCAGGCGCACCAGCCGGCGCCCGCCCATCAGCGACTGGGCGGCGAGTTCGCCCTCCAGCCGCCCGCCATCGGCGTCGAGGTCGCCGTCGGTCAGTTGCGCCACGTCGAAGGGGTCGTCCGGGTCCTTGACCAGTTTCGCCGCCAGCTGCCGGCCACGGTCGTGCACCACGCCCATGTCGCGGCCATAGATCAGGGCGGCGCGGATGTGCGGATCGGGGGCCTTGAGGAAGCGTTCGATGTCCGGGCGCTTGCCGAGGATCATGGCGGCGTCAGCCTTTCGGCTTGGCCCCGTTGGCGAGCCACGCGGCCAGTTCCAGCTGGATGCGGCGGGCGGCTTCTTCCGCGCCGCGGTCCTGGGCGTCCTGTTGCGCGGCGATCGAGGCGTAGGGCTGGTCGGCGGAATCGTAGGTCAGCTCCACCCGAACCCGGCCCTTCTTGGCGAGCGCGCCTGACGGCACCGCGGCAAGGGCGTAGTCGGCGACCAGGACGTATTCGTAGCGGGTGGCCACGTTGTCGATGCGCACGCCGCGCGGATAGCGCGCCTCGGAGAGCGACAGCTGCATGCGGTAGGCGGCGGGCGCGCCGTGGTTCTTGGCGAAAGCGTCGTCCAGGTGCTCGCGGATCAGGTAGCCGGCGCGCCCGTCAGGGGCGACCACGTCGATGGCCGCAAGGCTGGAGACCACGCCCGGCGCCCCATAGAGCGGCGCGAACCCGCACGCGCCTAGGCCGGCGGCGGCGAACAGCAGGACGGCCAAGGTTATTGCGCGTTTCATTCAGCCCTAGCCCGCCACGATGTTGACGATACGATCCTTCACCACGATCACCTTGCGGATGGTCAGGCCTTCTAGGCGCCTGGCGATCTCCGGGTCGTCAAGCACGATCTTCTCCACATCGGCGGGCTCGGCCCCGGCGGCCACGGAAATCTCGCCCCGCCGCTTGCCGTTAACCTGCACCGGCAGGATGCGCACGGCGTCCTCGGTGAGCGCCGGATCGTACTCGGGCCAGGGCGCGAAGGCGACCATGCCGTCGCCGCCGACCCGGGTCCAGCACTCCTCCGCCAGGTGCGGGGTGAAGGGCGCGATCAGCCGCGAGAAGGCCGACAGCGCCTCTTGCCGCGCCGCCAGCAGGGCGGGCGAGGCGCCCTTCGCAGGGTTGGCCTTCAGGAGGTTCAGGAACTCGTAGAGCCGCGCGATGCCGGAATTGAACCGGAAGCTGTCGATGGCGTCGGTCAGCTGCTTGACCAGCTTGTGGGTCGCACGCCGCAGCGCCAGCGCCGGTTCGTCGGCCTCCGCGACGGGGTCCGACGCCGGCTGGCTGTCGAACTCCTCCCAGACCTTGTTGACGAACCGCCAGGCGCCCTGGACGCCGGCCGCCGACCAGATCGCGTCCCGCTCGGGCGGGCTGTCCGACAACACGAACAGGCGCGCGGCGTCGACGCCGTAGACCTCGAAGATCTCGCCGGGTGCGACGGTGTTCTTCTTGGACTTCGACATCTTCTCGACGTCGCCCACCGTCACCGGCTCGCCGGTCGCAACCAGCCTTGCGGCGCGGATGTCGCCTTGCGCCACGACCTCGACGTCCTTGGGCTCGACCCAGTCGCCGTTCTGCAGGCGGTAGGTCTCGTGGGTCACCATCCCCTGGGTGAACAGGCCCGCGAACGGCTCGCGCACCGAGACCTGCCCGTCGTCGGCGAGCGCCTTGGTGACGAAGCGCGCGTAGAGCAGGTGCAGCACCGCGTGCTCGATGCCGCCCACATACTGGTCGACCGGCAGCCAGTAGTCGGCCGTGGCCTTGTCGATCGGGACGGGCGAGGCGGTGTCGGTGAACCGGGCGAAGTACCAGGAGGAGTCCACGAAGGTGTCGAGCGTGTCGGTCTCGCGCCGGGCCGGGCCGCCGCACTTGGGGCAGGTGGTCTGTTTCCAGCTCGGGTGCCGCTCCAGCGCGTTGCCGGGCTTGCCGAATTCCAGGTCGTCCGGCAGCGCCACGGGCAGGGCCTGTTTCGGCAGCGGGACCACGCCGTCCTTGTCGCAATGGACCATCGGGATCGGGCAGCCCCAGGCCCGCTGGCGCGCCACGCCCCAGTCGCGCAGGCGGAACACCGTGGCGCCCTCGCCCTCGCCCTGGGCTTCGATCCGCTCGATGGCGGCGGCCTTGGCCGGTTCGATGTCCAGGCCGTCGAGGAAGCCGGAGTGATAGATCGACCCGGGCCCGGTGTAGGCCTCGCCGGCCACCTCGAAGGTCGCGGGATCCTCGCCGGGCGGCAGCACCACCGGCGTCACCGGCAGATTGTATTTGCGGGCGAAATCAAGGTCGCGCTGGTCGTGGGCGGGGCAGCCGAAGATCGCCCCCGTCCCGTAGTCCATCAGGATGAAGTTGGCGATCCAGACCGACAGGGTGCGATCCGGATCGAAGGGATGCTTCACCACAAGGCCGGTGTCGAAGCCCATCTTCTCGGCGGTGTCGATCTCGGCCTGGCTGGCCCCGCCCTTCTTGCACTCGGCGATGAAGGCGGCGGCCTCGGCGCTCTGGGCCGCGGCCTGTTCGGCCAGCGGGTGGTCCGGCGCGACGCCGACGAAGGCCGCGCCGAAGAGTGTGTCCGGGCGTGTCGTATAGACCTCCAGCCCGTCCTCGAACCCGGCGGGCGCGGGCCCGCCGAACTTGAACTTGAACTTCAGGCCCTTGGACCGGCCGATCCAGTTCTCCTGCATGACCCGGACCTTCTCGGGCCAGCGGTCGAGGCTCGCCAGGTCGTCGACCAGCTGGTCGGCGTAGTCGGTGATCCGCAGGAACCACTGGTTCAGCTTGCGCTTCTCGACGACCGCGCCGGAGCGCCATCCGCGCCCGTCGATCACCTGCTCGTTGGCCAGCACGGTCATGTCGACCGGGTCCCAGTTGACCACCGCCTCCTTGCGATAGACCAGGCCGCGTTCGAAGAAGTCGAGGAACAGCGCCTGCTGCTGGCCGTAGTAGGCCACGTCGCAGGTGGCGAACTCGCGGCTCCAGTCGATGGAGAGGCCCAGCTCCTTCAGTTCGGCGCGCATCCGGGCGATGTTGTCGTAGGTCCAGCCCTTGGGGTCGACCCCGCGCTCCATGGCGGCGTTCTCGGCCGGCAGGCCGAAGGCGTCCCAGCCCATCGGGTGCAGCACGGAGAAGCCCCGCGCCCGCTTGAACCGCGCGATCACGTCGCCCAGCGCATAGTTGCGCACATGGCCCATGTGCAGGCGCCCCGACGGATAGGGAAACATCTCCAGCACATAGTATTTGGGCTTGCCCGGAACCATCTCGGCCCGGAACGCGTCGGCGTCGGCCCAGGCCTTGCGCCATCGGGGCTCGGTCTCTTTGGGATTGTAGCGGGCCATCGGTGGGCTTTGGACTGGAGTTGCGCCCCCGGTCAACCGTTCCCCGTTCCGACATTCTTCCCCCCGAGGGGAGGTGGATCGCGGCTTACTGCGAGACGGAGGGGGTATCCGCTCAGACCGGAGGAACGTCGACCGCGCCGACCTCGGGGGAAGCCCCCTCAGTCAGCTTCGCTGACCGCTCCCCCAGTGGAGCAACGGGATCGCCTCAGCCCTTGAGGTTCGACAGCCGCAGCTGGCGGGCCCGGGTCAGGATGGCGTTTTCGATGTCGGTCTCGGTCTGGCCGGCCGATGGCGCGTCGGTCCAGCCGCCGGAGGCGTCGCGGTTCTGCTTGAAGACCGCCACGTTCAGGCCGTCGGCGCGCAGGCGGGAATCCAGGATGTAGACGGTGCACTTGAACCGCTCGTCGGGCTTTTCCGGATTCACGTACCAGTCGGTGATGATCACCCCGCCGTAGGGGTCGGCCGAGGCCAGCGGCATGAACGACAGCGTATCCAGGGTGGCGCGCCACAGGTAGCCGTTGACGCCGATCGCGGGGGCTTCCTCGCTCGCCGGCCGTCCGCCCATGTGCATCCCGAACAGGCCGCGGGATTCCTTCTGGTAGTTCTTCGGACCTGAGCTGCCGCAGGCGGCAAGCGCCAGCAGGCTGAGCCCGATCACGCCCGCGGTCGCACCACGCACCCAAAATCCGCGCACAAACGGCATCTGTATCCGTCTCCAAAGTTTCCGCGGCGCGAACGTCCAGGCGCCACGGCGCCGCCCCGCGCCGGGCCCTCTATAACAACGCCCCCGCTGGCGCCAAACAGGAATCGCGTGGCGTTACGGACACAGGGGACCGACATACGAGGTTAATTGAACACTCATCGCGGGAGTCCGGTTGACCTCGGGGCCGCGGCTTCTTTAATCGCCTTTTACTGCGGTGCCTTAAGGGATATCCCTGGGTGTCGTCTCCAGCGCCGCGGCGCTATAGGGTTGGGCATGTCGTTTCGCCGGATCACACTGCTGATCGCCGCCACCGCGCTCCTGGGCGCGGCGTCCGGCGGCGCGCAGGCGGCCGACAAGGGCAAGACCAGCGAATTCACCGTGCGCACCGAGACCGCCAACCTGGCGTCCCCGGGAACAAGCTCGCTGAAGTGGGACGCGCGCAAGGGCCGCTGGGGCCTGACGCTCAACCTGCAGCAGCCCGACAGCCGCGCCTCCACCTGGAACGACGTCCAGGCCGGGGCCTACTACCGCGTCACCCCGTCGCTCCGCGTCGGCGTCGCCGGGGCGATCGGCGACCAGCAGCTGGTGACCGCGCCGCGCAAGCTGACCCCGGACGAGGGCCAGCCCCGGGTGCAGTTCGAGACCCGCTTCAAGTTCTGAATCCCTCCACCGCGGCGAGACCCACAAGGCCCACGTCCAGCAGGCGGCGGGCCGTTTTTCCGTTGATCCCGCCCAGGGCGTAGGCCGGCCCGCCCGCGCGCCGCACCAGCCTCGCCAGCCGCACCGGCCCCATTGGGACCCCCGCCGAGGCGCTGTTGCTGGCGAACACCGCCGAGACCACCACGGCGTCCGCGCCGGCGCTCAGCGCCCGCCGCGCGGCCAGGGCCGAATGGGCGGCGACGGTGACGATCCAGCCTGGATGGCCGGCCTTCAGCCGCCGCGCCAGATACGCCAGCCGCTCGGGCAGGTGCGCGCCGTGTGCGCCCAGCCGGCGGGCGAGGGCCGCGTCCGCGCCGATCAGCAGCACGAGTCCCCGCGCCCGAGCGATGGCCAGCAGCCGGCGGCCTTGCGCCTCGGCGTCCGGCGCCCCGAAGGCGCGCAGCACGACGGCGGAGCCCCTGGGCAGGGCGGCGGCGATCGCCTCGGGGTCGGGGGTGCGCGCCGGATCGGTGAAGAACAGCAGGCGCGGCAGGTCCTTCCGCAAGCCCGTGGGGCGGCGTAAGAGGCCAGCCGTCCTCGGCAAGGTCCAGAATTTCCCGGAAATGGCTCAGCCCCTCTCAGATCCGCCCCGCGCCTATGCCGATGTGGTGGCCCGGATCGGCCGCGCCGCGCAAGCGGTGGGTCGCGATCCGGCCGCCGTGTCCCTGGTGGCGGTCTCCAAACAGCAGCCCTGGGAGGCGATCGCCCCGGTGCTGGCGGCCGGCCAGCGGATCTTCGGCGAGAACCGCGTGCAGGACGCCATGACCCGCTGGGAGGGCAGGGCCGCCGGCCTGACCCTTCACCTCATCGGCCCCCTGCAGAGCAACAAGGCCGCCGACGCGGTGGCGTTCTTCGACGTCGTCGAGACCCTGGACCGTGAAAGGCTCGCCGCCGCCCTGGCCCGCGAGATCGACCGCCAAGGCCGCCGCCCCCGGCTCTACGTCCAGGTCAACACCGGCGAGGAGCCGCAGAAGGCCGGCGTCATCCCCGCCGGCGCCGACGCCTTCATCGCCGCCTGCCGTGGCCCTCACGGCCTGGAGATCGAGGGCCTGATGTGCATCCCGCCGTTCGGCGAGCCGTCCGGTCCGCACTTCGCCCTGCTGGGCAGGATCGCCGCCCGCAACGGTCTTGCGAAGCTCTCGATGGGCATGAGCGACGACTTCGAGACCGCCATCCGCTTCGGGGCGACCTCGGTACGCGTGGGTTCGGCGGTGTTCGGCGCGCGGGCCTAATACCAAGCGCCGCTGACGCAGACTCGGGGATTCCCCTGAGGGCCGAACAGTGATTCACGCTTCTTGTTGGAGAGGAGTGGTCGGATGGGGTCGATTGTATTGCGGGACGACTTTGATGCGGCGGCGGTGCGTCGGCTGGCGCGGG
>CANJXI010000038.1 GCA_947478785.1 Caulobacteraceae bacterium | reverse complement strand
GCGGCCGATGATCAGCGGCGCGATCCGCTCCCACTGACCATCGCTCAGCACCAGCCGATCCATCACACCCAAGACTGCCTCCAAAAGACAGTCTTGAATCACGCTTCGCAGGCGTGGGGAATCCTAAGAGTCCACAGCCCCTAGGGCCTCTTGGCCAGCGCCTTGGCGACGACCGGGGCCAGCCTGGCGGCGATGACCTGCACGCCCAGGGCGTTGGGGTGGATCCCGTCGGCCTGCTGGAGCCTGGGGATCCGGGCGACGCCGGTCAGCAGGTCGGGATAGAGCGGAACGCCGTAGGTCCCGGCGAGGCCCGGGAACACGGCGTTGAACTCCCGCGCATAGCCGCGCCCGATCTCGGGCGGGGCCGTGAGCCCGGCCAGCACCACGCCCATGTGGCGCTGCTTCAGGCGCTTCAGGATGCGCTCCAGGCTGGCGCGGGTGACCTTGGGGTCGACGCCTTGCAGCAGGTCGTTGCCGCCCAGGGCGACCACGACGAGCGCCGTGTCCGGCTGGACGCTGAAATCGACGCGGGCGGCCCCGTCGGACGCGGTGTCGCCGGAGACGCCGGCGGCCCGCACCTGATTGTGGACACCCAGCCGTTCCAGGGCCAGGTGCAGCTGGGCGGGCAGGGCCGCGCCTGCGGGCAGGCCGTATCCGGCGGTGATCGAGTCCCCCAGCACCGTCACCACCGGGCCCCGCGCGGCGAAGGCGCGGGCGGGCAGGGCGGCGGCGGCCCCGGCGATCAGCGTGCGTCTTGAAATATCAGGGAGAGGTGTGTCGGCCATGAGCCTGTCCTATCTAGGTATTCGTCTCGCATCTCAAACCGCCCAAGGGGATCGTTTGTCCGACATCGCGCCGCTCGCCATGGACGCCGTCTCGCTGACCCTGCCGTCGGCGGCCGGCCCGGTCGAGATTCTCAGGGGCCTCGACGTGCGCGTGGAGGCGGGCGAACGCGTGGCGGTGGTCGGCCCCTCGGGTTCGGGCAAGTCCTCGCTGATCGCCGTGGCCGCCGGCCTGGAGCGTCCAACCTCGGGCGCGGTCGCCCTGTTCGGCCGCGACCTGGCGCGGATGGACGAGGACGGCCGCGCCAGGCTCAGGCGCGGCAAGGTCTCATTGGTCTTCCAGAGCTTCCACCTGCTGCCCAACATGACGGCGGCCGAGAACGTCGCCGCCCCGCTGGAGATCGCCGGCCGGCGCGACGCCGCCGAGGTCGCCCAGGCCTGGCTGGAGCGGGTGGGCCTCTCGGGCCGCGCGCGGCACTATCCGCACCAGCTGTCCGGCGGCGAACAGCAGCGGGTGGCGCTGGCCCGGGCGCTGGCGCCGCGCCCACAGCTGCTGTTCGCCGACGAGCCCACCGGCAACCTCGACGCCGCCAACGCCGCCCTCGTGGCCGGCCTGATGTTCGACCTGGTCGCCGAGACGGGCGCCGCGCTGGTCCTGGTCACCCATGACGATACGCTGGCCGCGCGCGCCCACCGCACCGTCCGCCTGCGCGATGGGCGCGTCGCCGCATGATCCCCCTGCCGTTGCGGTTCGCCGCCCGCGAGCTGCGCTCGGGCGTCAAGGGCTTCCGCATCTTCCTGGCCTGCCTGGCGCTGGGCGTCGCCGCCATCGCCGCGGCGGGATCGACGGCGGAGGCGTTCCGCCAGGGCCTGGCCAGCCAGGCCCGGGAGATCCTGGGCGGCGACCTGGCGGTGTCCATCAGCCAGCGGCGGTTCTCGCCACAGGAGCGGACCGTCCTGGAACGGCAGGGGCCGGTGGCCTTCGCCGTGGCCTCGCAGGCCATGGCCGAGGCGCCGTCGGGCGAACGGCGGCTCGTGGAGCTTCGCGGCGTCAGCGAGGCCTATCCGCTGGCCGGCAAGGTGATGATCTCGGGCGCGCCCTCGCTGAAGGCGGCGCTCGCCGAGCGGGACGGGGCCCACGGCGCGGTGGTCGAGCAGTCTCTGCTGGACCGCCTGCACCTGAAGCTCGGCGACCGGTTCCTGGTCGGCAACGTGTCCATGGCGGCGGCCGGCGTGCTGCTGGAAGAGCCTGACCGGCTGTCGCGCGGCTTCGCGCTGGGTCCGAGGGTGATGACCACGATCAAGGCCGTGGAGGCCGGCGGCTTCCTGACGCCCGGCCTGCCGTTCGGCGAGACCGCGCGGCTGACCCTGCCGCCCAACGCCGACCCGGACGACGCCAAGGCCGACATCCGGGCCCAGCTCCCGACGGGCAAATTCCGCATGCGCGGGCGAAACGAGGCCGCGGCCGGGATCAAGCGGGCCATCGACCAGCTGGAGTATTTCCTCGGCTTCATCGGCTTGGCCTCGCTGGTGGCGGGCGGCCTTGGCGTGTTCGGGGCGGTCAGCGCCTACCTTCAGGCCCGCAAGCCGGCCATCGCCACCCTGAAGGCCCTGGGCGCCGAGGGCGCGCTGGTGCGCGATGTCTACCTGATCCAGATCGGGGTGCTGGCGGTGCTGGGCGTGGTCATCGGCCTGGTCGTGGGCGCGGCCGCGCCGCTGGCCATCGGCCTGTGGGTCCGGGACAAGCTGCCGGCCCCGGCGCTGTTCGCCGTCTACCCGTGGCCGCTGGCCAAGGCCGCGGCGTTCGGCCTGCTGTCGGCGGCGGCCTTCTCTCTGGCGCCGCTGGGCCGGGCCAGGGCGACGCCGCCGGCCAGCCTGTTCCGCAGCGATCTGGGCGCCCCCTTGCGGGCCGGCCCGGAGATCGTCGCGGCCCTGGTCGCCGGCGCGGGGCTGGCCGGTCTTGCGCTGGTCACCGCGCCGACCCCGCTGACCGCCGCCATGATGATCGGCGGGGTGATCGTGGCCTTTGGCCTGCTCTGGCTGATGGGCGCCGGCGCGGCCCGGCTCGCCGGCCGGATGCGGACGCTGGCCCGGGGCCCGTTGCGGATCGGCCTGGCCAACCTCGCGGGGCCCGGTTCCGCCGCCCGCACGGCGGCGCCGGCCATCGGCCTGGGGGTGGCCCTCCTGGCCTGCGTGGTCCTGATCCAGTCGAGCCTGCTCAGGCAGGTGACCGAGGTGGCGCCGCGCACCGCGCCCGCCCTGGTGTTCACCGAGGTGCCCGGCGACCGGCTGGGGGCTTTCGACGCCGCGGTCGCCAGGGCCTTTGGCGCGCCCCTGACCACGAAGACCTACCTGCGCGCGCCGTTCATAACCGGCCGCATCATCGCCGTGCGCGGCCAGCCGGTGGTGGCCAGCGCCATCCGCGAACGTTCCCGATGGGCCTACGACTCTGACCTCAACCTCTCGGCGATCGGGCCCGAGCCCGAGGGGGCCGGGATCGTCGGGGGGCGCTGGTGGCCGGCGGACTACACGGGTCCGCCCGTGGTGGCCATGGACGTGGACGTCGCCAAGGGCGCCCATATCAAGCTTGGCGACTCCATCACGCTCTCGGTGCTGGGCCGCGAGATCGAGGCCAGGGTCGCGGTGCTCCGCGACGTCGAGATCGGCAGCTTCGGACCCAGTTTCAACCTGGTGATCGACCCGCACGCCCTGGAAGGGGCGCCCTTCCGCTATGTCGCCATCGCCAAGGCCAGCAAGGCGCAGGAGGCCCGCGTCATCCGCGCCCTGGGCGTGGACTTCCCGCAGGTCAACGTGATCTCGGTGCGCGAGCAGCTGGAGGCGGCCACCGACCTCTTCGACCGCCTCGCCCTGGCGATCCGTGGCGCCGCCGCCGTGGCGGCCCTGGCCGGTCTGCTGGTGCTGGCCGGCGCGATCGCCGCGCGCGCCCAGGCGCGGACCCGGGAGGCGGCGACGCTGAAGGTGCTGGGGGCCTCGCGGCTGCAGATCCTGGCGGCCTATCTGTTCGAGTATGGGGCCGTCGGCCTCATCGCCGGGATCGCCGGCGTGGCGCTCGGCTATGCGGCGGCCTGGCCGGTGGTGGCCAACGTCTTCCAGGCCCATTGGAGCGTCGACTGGACGGGGGTCGCGGCCTTGCTCGGCGCGGCGGGCGCGGCGGCCGGGCTGGGCGGCCTGCTGGCGGCGTTCCAGGCCTTGTCCAGGCGTCCGGCGCCCGCGCTGCGTTCAGACTAGGGGCGCGAACGAGCGGCTGACCGGACGCAGCGCCAGTGTGGCTTGCGGCACGTCTATGGTGAACCGCGCGCCGTGGTCGCTTTCAGCGTGCAGGGTCCCGCGCAGTTGCCGCACGATCGCCCGCAGGATCGCCATCCCGAGGCCGCCCTTGCCCTCGGTGCTGAAGCCATGGCCCAGGCCCTCGCCCTCGTCGGTCACGGTGAGCCGCCAGACGCCGCCCTCGCGATGTCCCTCGACATGCAGGGCCCCAGGCTGGCCCTTGGCGTAGGCGTGCTTGACGGCGTTCATGGCCAGCTCGTTGGTCGCCATGGCCAGCTGCTGGGCGACATCGCCCGGCACACGGACGGACTCGATCGTCGCCGTGCAGGCCAGCCCCGTGCTGGCGCCGATCAGGCCGCAGAGTTCGGTCAGGAACGGATTCAGATCGACATCGGCGGTGTCGTGCTGCGCGCTGAGGAAACGGTGCAGGTGCCCCACCGCCGTCAGCCGGCCGGCCGCCTCGACGAGCGCCTGGCGGGCGGCCGGGTCACGCACCCGGACCTGCTCGAAGATCAGCATGTCGGCGGCGAGCTGCAGGCTGTTGGCCAGGCGGTGGTCGAGCTCCCGGGGCCGATACTCCGTCTGACCGGACTCGGCCCTTCGCCGTGACGCCCGGCGGGCCTGTCGAAGGGGAGCGCCTGTCGCTGAAGTCGTCATGCCAGCCTCGCCGCATCGGAACGGCCGTGCCGCTCCTGCCACAAGTCTGCTCGTTAAAGGTGTATAATGCGCCACCAAGCGCCACCGTAGAGCGTGCTTATTTCGCCAGGCCGAATTGCTGGACGTCCGGGCTCTTCATGTTCCAGCCCGAGACCCGTTCGAAGGCCGCGCCGAGCGCCACGACGGTGACTTCGTCCCGGGCGCGTCCAAGGATCTGGAGGCCCGTCGGGAGACCTCTGTCGGTCAGTCCCATGGGCACGGATATCCCCGGCAGGTCGAAGTAGTTGGCCGCCCGCGTCAGCCGGCTCAGCGGCGAGGTGGTCTCGTCGATCTCATCCAGCGGTGGGGCCGCCAGGGGACAGGTTGGCGTGAGCAACCCGTCATAGGCCTCGAACCAGGCGTGGAACTCGGCCTGATCCTTGATCCGCTGGGCGTGCGCGCCGGCGAGCTGCCCGTCCGGGATCGTCCGTCCGGTCTCGAGACGCCGCACGATCCAGGGGTCCATCACGGCGCGGTGGCGCTCGACACGGTCCTTCCAGATGCGCCACCCCTCGGCGGCCATCAGCACCCCGTTGGGCGCGAAGGACTCGCCGATCGCCCTCGGCGGCGTGGCCATGATGACGGCGAGACCCGCCTCGCGCAGGCGATCCAGCGCGGCCAGGTAGAGGCGCGCGACCTCCGGATCGATCCCGCCCAGGTGTTCCGGCGGGATGGCCGCTAGCCGAAGGCCCTCTACGCCCGTGGCCAGCGCGGCTTCGGCGTCGAACGGAGGGCGTTCGGCCTCCGCGCCATCGGGACCCGAGATCACGCCCAGCATCCGCGCGGCCGTGGCCACATCCCGGGCCAGGGCGCCGACGGTGTCCAACGCCGGGCTCAGCGGATGGACGCCCCGCAGGCTGACCAGGCCCCGGCCGGGCTTCAGTCCGACCACGCCGCAGATCGCCGCCGGGATGCGCACGGAGCCGCCGGTGTCGCTGCCCAGCGCCGCGTCGCAAAGTCCGGCCGCCACCGCCACCGCCGAGCCGGATGACGATCCGCCGGGGGCGCGATGCACCCGGGCGTCCCAGGGATTCCAGGGCGCCCCCAGCGCCCGGTTGGCGCCCCAGCCGCCATAGGCGAGCTCGACGGTGTGGGTCTTGCCCACCGCGCGCCAGCCGGCGTCGAGCAGCTTCTGGACAACCGTGGCGTGCGCCGCGGGGTCCTCGACCAGGGGGACCCGAGCGCCGCCGCCGGTCGGGACACCCGCCACGTCCATCAGGTCCTTCACCGCGAAGGTCGGGCCGGAACCCGCGCCCAGCGGCGGGTCGAAGACGCGCACGAACGCCTTCAGCCGCCCGTCGTAGCGGGCGATCCGCGCCAGGGCCTCGTCGGGCGTCATGCAGCCTCCTTGGCGAGCCATCGGCACGATCGCCGCCGCAGCCTCCTGAAAGCAGATGACGGGGCGGGCTGGCTATGGCTTTCCTTGCCACGATGACTCAGACGCTCCCCGCACAACTGCGCGCCACGGTGCGTTTCCTCGGCCGCGTGCTGGGCGATGTGATCCGATCCGAGGACGGCGAGGCGGTGTTCAGCCAGATCGAGGACATCCGCCAGGCCTCGGTGGGCTTCCACCGGGAGGGCACGGCCCAGGCGGCCGATCTGCTGACCGAGCGGCTGGGCGGCCTGAGCCTCGCCGACACCGTCCGCTTCGCCCATTCCTTCGCCTGCTTCCTGCAGATCACCAACATCGCCGAGGACCAGATCCAGCGCCGCCGCGGGCGGGCGGGCGACACCAGCGGCGACACCCTGGCCGGTGCGCTGCGCAGCCTCGCGGCTGACGGCGTGGGCGTCGAGGCGGTGGTCGAGCTGCTGCGCGGGGCGCTGATCGCGCCGGTGATCACCGCCCACCCCAGCGAGGTGCGCCGCAAGAGCGTGCTCGACCGCGTGGGGGCCATCGCCGACGACCTCGACGCCCACGACCATGCCCATGGCGACGCCGAGCGCGCCGCCATCGAGCGGCGGCTGATGCGCCAGGTGTCGATCTTCTGGCGCACCCGCCAGCTCCGGCCCGTCAAGCCCGGGGTGAAGGACGAGATCGAGAACGCCGTCTCCTACTTCGAGCGCAGCTTCCTGCCGGAGCTGCCCAGGCTCTACGCCCACTGGCTTGAGGTGCTGGGCAATCCCAAGGACCTGACCAGTTTCCTGCGGGTCGGCTCCTGGGTGGGCGGCGACCGCGACGGCAATCCCTTCGTCACCGCCGAGGTGATGCGCGAGGCCATGCGCCGCCAGTCTCGCGCGGCGCTCAGGGTCTACTTGGAGCGGATCCACGCCCTGGGTGCGGAGCTGTCGCAGTCGGCCAGGCTCGCGCGCGTCACGCCCGAACTACAGGCCCTGGCCGACGCGGCGCTCGACACATCGGCGCAGCGGGCCGACGAACCGTACCGCCAGGCCCTGACCGGCGTCTACGCGCGGCTGGCGGCGACCTATCCGATGCTGGCGGGCGAGCCGCCCATGCGGCCCTCCGCCGCGCCCGGGCCGCCATATGAAACCCCCGACGCGCTGAAGGCCGACCTCGAGACCGTGCTCGACAGCCTGATCGCCGAGCATGGCCCGGCCTTCGCTTCCGGCGACCTGCCGGACCTGATCCGGGCGGTGGACACCTTCGGCTTCCACCTGGCGCGCCTGGACATGCGGCAGAACTCCTCGGTGCATGAGCGCACCGTGGCGGAACTGCTGAAGACCGCCGGCGTCTGCGAGGACTACACGGCGCTCGCCGAGGAGGCCCGCATCGCCCTGCTGGTCAGCGAGCTGGGCCACGGCCGCCTGCTGCGCTCGCCCTATGAGACCTATAGCGACGAGACGACGCGGGAGTTCACGATCCTGCACGCCGCGGCCGAGGTGAAGCGGCTCTACGGGCGCGACGCCATCCGCGCCTACATCGTCTCCAACACCACCTCGGTCTCCGACCTGCTGGAGGTCTATCTGCTGCTCAAGGAAGTTGGCCTCTTCCAGCCGGGCGACCCGCCGCGCAGCCAGGTGTTCGCCGAGCCGCTGTTCGAGACCATCGGCGACCTGCGGGCCGCCCCGGAGACGCTGGGCGCCTACCTGGCCCTGCCGCTGATCCGCAAGCTGGTGGAACCGATCGGCATCCAGGAGGTGATGATCGGCTATTCAGACAGCAACAAGGACGGCAGCTACCTGACCTCCACCTGGGAGCTCTACAAGACCTCCCGCACCCTGGCCTCGCTGGCCAAGGACGAGGGCCTGCGCCTGCAGCTTTTCCACGGCCGGGGCGGGGCGGTCGGCCGGGGCGGCGGGTCCACCTACGAGGCGATCCTGGCCCAGCCGCAGGGCACGGTGAACGGCCGCATCCGGATCACCGAGCAGGGCGAGGTGGTGGCCAACAAGTACGCCGATCCGGAACTGGCCCGGCAGAGCCTGGAGACCATCACCGCCGGCGTGGTCCTGGCCTCGCTGCGCAAGGCGCCGCCTTCCGATGTCACGGGCCCGCGCGGGGCGGCGATGGACGCGCTCTCCAGCCAGGCGATGGCCGCCTATCGGGCGCTGGTCTACGAGACGCCGGGGTTCGTCGACTACTTCTACGCCGCCACCCCGATCAGCGAGATCGCCGACCTCAACATCGGCAGCCGGCCGACCTCGCGGCAGGCGACCCGCAGCATCGCGGGCCTGCGAGCGATCCCGTGGGTGTTCTCCTGGGCCCAGTCGCGGGCCATGGTTCCGGGCTGGTACGGCTTCGGCTCGGCGGTGCGCGGGGCCGGGATCGCGATCAGCGAACTCCAGGACCTGCACGCGAGCTGGCCGTTCTTCTCCTCGGCGCTGGCCAATATGGAGATGGTCCTGGCCAAGGCCGACATGGCCATCGCCGGGCGCTACGCCGAACTGGTCGAGGACCGGGCGCTGGGGACGGCGGTGTTCGGCCAGATCCAGGCGGAATGGGAGCGCACCAACGAGGCGCTGCTGGCGATCACCGGCCAGACGACGCTGCTCGACAAGGACCCCGACCTGGCGACCGTGATCCGCTCGCGCCTGCCCTATATCGACCCGCTCAACCACCTGCAGATCGAGCTGATCCGGCGGCGGCGTCGCGGCGACGACGCCGAGGCCGTGCGCGAGGGAATTCACCTGACGATCAATGGTATAGCGGCAGGTCTTCGCAACACGGGTTAGGCCAGCGCGGCCAGCAGGGCGGCGATCTTGGACTCGGTCTCCAGGCGCTCGCCGCGCGGGTCGCTGTCGGCCACGATGCCGGCCCCGGCGCGGGTTTCCACCCGCCAGCCCTGGGCGTCCTCCACGAAGGCCGCGGTGCGGATCAGCACGCTGGAATCGAAGCCGCCGTCGAAACCCAGCTGGAACATCGAGCCGAAGAACGGCCCGCGCGGCGCCTCAAGCCCCGAGATCACCTTCATCGCCTGGACCTTTGGCGCGCCGGTGATCGAGCCGGGCGGGAAGGCCGCGCGCAACAGGTCGACGGCGCCCAGGCCCGGCGCCAGGCGCCCGGTCACGGTGGAGACCAGGTGGTGGACATTGGCGAAGCTCGCCAGCCGGAAGAGTTCGGGCGTCCTGACCTCGCCCGGGACGCAGACGCGGGCCAGGTCGTTGCGCATCAGGTCGACGATCATCAGGTTTTCGGCGCGGTCCTTCTCGGACGCCAGGAGCCCCTGGGCAAGCGCCTGGTCGGCGGCGGGCGTATTGCCCCGGGGCGCGGTGCCCTTGATCGGCTCGGTGTGCGCGACGAGGCCCGCGCCGTCCGGCCGCACCCGGATGAACCGCTCCGGCGAATTGGACACCACCGCCCGGTCGGCCAGGCGCAGGTAGGCGGCGAACGGCGCGGGGCTCGTCTCCACCAGGCGGGTCAGCAGGTCGATGGGCCGGGCGTCTTCGCCCATCCGTCCACGCCAGCGCCGGGCGATGTTGGCCTGGAAGATCTCGCCGTCGCGGATACGCCCGACCACCTCCGCCACCGCGGTTTCGTAGGCTGCGGGGTCGTCAGCCGACAGCCGAGCCGCCGGCGCGTGCGGGGCGGGGGCGGGGCGTTTCAGCCAGGCCAGGGCCCGCTCGGGCTCGGCCCCGGCCGCGACGACGCGGCCCCGCCGGTGGTCGAAGGCCAGCACCGAGCGATAGCGGGCGCAGGCCAGGTCGGGCCAACCCTCCAGGCGTGGCAGGCCCAGCCGTTCCAGCCGGTCGCCCAGTTCGTAGGCCGCCAGGCCCGCCACGCCGCCCTGGAACGGCGGGCCGTCGGGCGCGAGGGGGAGGGCCGCTCCGGCCAGCGCGGCCAGCGCCGAGAACGGGTCGCGGGGATTGTCGGCCGCGACCTCGAGCACCGCGTCCGGCTCGGCCATCACATAGGACCAGTCGGCCCGCTCGCCGCCCGAGACGAAGCCCAGCGCCCAGGGTTCGTCGGCGAGGCCGCGCAGAACTTGGGCGGGCTCGCGCCAGGCGGCCTCGATGAGGGTCGGAGACGGCATCGCGCGGGCCATAGCGTCCGGCGCGGTTGTAAGCCAGCGGTGTTCGGGCGAGGTTGCGGGCCAGGTGAGCGGGATGGAGCATCGAGCCATGGACCGGTGGACGACAGAGGCCGGCCGGTGACGGAGGCTCCGCCGGGCGCCCGGCTGTCCCCCGCCACGGCGCGCAACCGCCAGCCTATCCTGCATGTCCTCAAGCCTCGGCTGCCGGAGGCCGCCCGGGTGCTGGAGATCGCCAGCGGGGCGGGGGAGCACGCCGTCTATCTCGCCCAGCACCTGCCCGGGGTGACCTGGCGGCCCAGCGACCCGGACGAGGAGGCGCGCACCAGCATCGCGGCCTGGCGCGGGCAGGCGGGGCTGCCCAACCTTGCCGATCCGCTGGCCCTGGACGCCGCCGACCCGGCGACCTGGCCCGGCGATCCGGTGGACGCCATCGTCTGCATCAACATGATCCACATCTCGCCGTGGGCGGCGACGGAGGGGCTCATGGCCGGGGCCGGCCGCCTGCTGGCGCGCGGCGGGAAGCTGTTCCTCTACGGACCCTATATCGAGAGCGACTTGCCCACCGCGCCCAGCAACCTGGCCTTCGACGCCAGCCTCAAGGCGCGCAACCCGGCCTGGGGCCTGCGCGATCTGGCGGACGTCGATGCGCTTGCCGCGGCGCGCGGGCTTGGGCGGATTGAACGGATCGCCATGCCGGCCAACAACCTGATCGTGGTGTTCCAGAAGGGCTAGGCTGCGCGGATGGATGACTTCTTCTTCGACCTCCGGCCGACCCACAACCCGCATCGCTGGTTCATGCCGCTCACTCAGGCGGTCTGCGTCGGCCCGCCCGACGCCATGTTCATGTTCGGCGGCGTGGGCCTGGCCAGCGCGGTCGCCGCCCTGGAGCGCACCACGGGACGGCCGCTGGTCTGGGCGACCGCGCAATACCTGTCCTACGCCCGGCCGCCCAGCGTCGTGGACCTCGACGTCTGGACGCCGGCGGTGGGCAAGTACAACACCCAGGCCCGGGTGACCGGCCATGTGGGCGACCGGGAGATCTTCACCGTCAACGCCGCCCTGGGCTCGCGGCCGAGCGCGATCAGCAAGCAATGGGCGCTCATGCCGGATGCGCCCCGCCCCGAGGACTGCGAGCCGGCCGAGCACTGGCGCAATGCCGGCGTCGACCTGCACAGCCGCATCGAGGTGCGGCTGGCCAAGGGCGGCGATCCCCAGGCGGATGGCCGCAGCCTCCTGTGGATCCGGCCACGCCAGCGCTTCGCCATCGACGCGGCGATGCTGGCGGTGATGGCCGACTTCGTCCCCTCGGGCATCGGCGGGGCGCTCGGCCAGATGGCCGGGGCCAACAGCCTGGACAACACACTGCGCGTGCGCCGCATCGTGCCCACCGAGTGGGTGCTCTGCGATATCCACATCCAGGGCATCCACGGCGGCTTCGCCCACGGCGCCATGCATCTGTTCGCCCAGGACGGCGAGCTGATGGCCACCGCCGATCAGTCGATGATCGTCCGGATCAGGGAGAGCCGTTAAGAACCGGTGAGGTCGGCGACGTCCGCTCCGGCGTCAGTTGCGGGTGGGGATGACCACCTGCAGGCTCTCGTAGCCGCGAACGAAGCTCGAGTAGACCCGCCGGGGCTCGCCCACCACCTCGATGGTCGGGAAGCGCTTGAGGATCTCCTCCCAGATCACCGTCAGCTGCAGCTCGGCCAGGCGGTTGCCGACGCAGCGGTGGATGCCGAAGCCGAAGGACAGGTGATGGCGCGGGCGCTCGCGGTCGATGATGTAGGCGTCGGGGTTGTCGATCACCGTCTCGTCGCGGTTGCCCGAGACGTACCACATGATCACCTTGTCGCCCTTGCGGATGGTCTTGCCCTGGAATTCGAAGTCGGCGAGCGCGCGGCGGCGCATGTGGGCCAGCGGCGTCTGCCAGCGGATGGTCTCCGAAACCATTGAGGGGATGAGCTGAGGGTTTTCCCGTAACTTATTGTATTCGTCTGGGTTCTGATTCAGCGCGAGGATCGATCCGGAGATCGTGTTGCGGGTGGTGTCGTTGCCGCCGACGGTGAGCAGGACGATGTTGCCGAAGTATTCGCGCGGCTCCATGTTCCGCGTCGCCTCGCCGTGCGCCAGCATGGAGATCAGGTCGCCCCGGGGCGGGGCGTTGACCCGCTGGTTCCAGAGTTCGGTGAAGTAGGCGTGGTACTCCAGGAAGATCGCCATCTTCTGCTCGACGGAGTCGATCAGCCCGGCGCCAGGGATCGCGGTCACCACGTCCGACCAGTAGATCAGCCGCCGGCGGTCGGCCTGCGGCATGTCGAAGAGCGTGGCCAGCGTCATCCCCGTGAGTTCCTTGGAGACCCGGTCGACCCAGTCGAATTCCTCGCCGATCGGCAGGCTGTCGAGGATGGCCGCGGCCCGTTCGCGGATCAGCGGCTCCATGACCGCCAGGTTCGCGGGCGACACGGCGGGGCTGACGGTCTTGCGCTGGATGTCGTGCTTGGGTGGGTCCATGGCGATGAACATCGGCAGCGGGGCTTCGCCCGCCATCTGCTCGGCGATGGTGATGCCGCCCTCCGACGAGAACACCTCGTGATTGGTGTCGATCGCCATGATGTCGTTGTATTTGCAGATGGACCAATAGGGTCCGAACTCGTGCTCCTCGGTCCGGTGGACCGGATCCTCCTTACGCAGGCGCTCGAAGACCGGCCACATGGCGTCGGCCTGGAAGAGCGCCGGCTGGGCCGGGTTCAGCTGGTCGAGCGGGGTGGCGTAGGCCGCTTCCCGGGCCTGCGCGCGGTGCGCGAGATTGCCGTCGGCCATGGTCGCATCTCCGATGTCGTCCCTTCGTAGAGCGCAAAATGACGGGTGCGTCAACTTTGACGGCCGCCGATCGGAGGCTGGAGGTCGCCTCGCCAAGGTGACAGAACCCCAGCGTGACGCGCGCCATCCTCATCGACGATCCGGCCGATCCCAGGCTTGCCGACTACCGGGCGGTGCGCGAGCGCGACCTGGTGGGGCGCGACGGGCGGTTCATCGCCGAGGGCCAGGTGGTGCTCGAGAAGCTGGTCCGCGCCGGCCGCCACCCGATCCGCTCGGTCCTGCTGGCGGAAAAGCGGTTGGCGGCCCTGGAGGGGTTGCTGGCCGGGCTTCCGCTCGAAACACCGGTCTATGCCGCGAGCCAGCCGGTGATGGACGCCCTGGTGGGCTTTCCGATCCACCGCGGCATCCTGGCGGTGGGCGAGCGGGCGCTGTGCGAGCCTGGCGCGCTGCTGGACGCCTTGCCGGCCGCGGCCCTGGTCGTCGGGCTGGTGGGGATCGCCAACCACGACAACATGGGTGGCCTGTTCCGCAACGCCGCGGCCTTCGGCGCGGCGGGGGTGCTGCTGGACGACGACTGCTGCGATCCGCTCTATCGCAAGGCCATCCGCGTCTCGGTCGGTTCGGCGCTGACCATCCCGTTCGCCCGGGCGGGAACCGCGCCGCGGATGGTCGAGATGCTGACGGCGGCGGGCTTCTCGGTTGTCGGGCTGTCGCCGGGGGGCGGGGTCGACCTGGACGACTACAGTCCGGGCGCGCGCACGGCGGTGCTGTTCGGCGCTGAGGGTCCGGGCCTGCCGGAGGCGGTGCTGGCCAGGGTAACGACCGTCCGCATCGCGATGGCCGGTGGCTTCGACTCCCTGAACGTGGCCACATCCAGTGGAGTCGTGCTGCATCGCCTCAGCGCGATCAACCGTGGCGGATCGGGACCTTAAAGAGGACCTTAACCGCGCATCGGCCATACTGTCCCGTCGCGTTCCCGCTTTCATCCGGGGGATGAATGTCCGCCTTTTTCAATGCCGAGGGCGTCCGGGCTTCCGGGGCGCCGGCCGGCATGGAGCAATCCGGCGGCGTTTTCGATCGGGCGACCCGGCTGGCGCGGAGCCTGTTCGGCGCGGTCGGGGCCCAGGTCATCCTAGTGGACGGCGACACGGTTTGGCGCAGCCAGCAGTATTCCCGATCCGTCGAAAGCCGGGCCGAGGGCGTGCGGCAGATCATCAGCACGGGCAAGGCCATCTGGGTCGAGGACGCCACCCTTCATCCGCTGCTCCGCGATGAGGCGCTGGTGAAGCAGGCCCCGCACCTGCGCTTCTTCGCCGGCGCGCCGATCCGCGTGGAGGACGGGACGATCCCGGGCGCGCTCTGGGTGGCGGGACTGGAGCCGCGCGCGCATGACGCGCATCTCGCCGACCGGCTGCAGGATCTGGCCGACTTCGTGGCCGACGAGTGGACCCGCGTGCGTGCGGGCCTGGCGCGCGACGCGGCGGAGCGCGAGAGCGACGCGGCCCGGCGGATGGTCGATGCGTTCATCGAGTCCGCGCCGATCTCGCTCCTGATGACGAACCGCGACATGGCCATCGTCTCGGCCAGTCCCCGCTGGATGGCGGGACGGGGCCTGGCCAGCCACGAGGTGATCGGCCGGTCGCTCTACGATCTCCTGCCGCAGACAGAACGCTGGCGCGCGGATTACGAGCGCTGTCTGCGGGGCGAATTCATCAAGGCCGATCGGATTCAGATGCGCTACCCGGATGGGGCCGTGGTCTGGCTCCAGGCCGAGCTGACACCCTGGCGCGACGGCGACGGCCAGGTCGTCGGCCTGATCATCACCTCGTTCGACATCACCGAGATGGTCGGCGCGCTCGAGCGGATGGAACGCTCCGAGGAGGGCCTGATCGCGGCCCGGGACGAAGCCGAGGCCTCAACCCGCGCAAAGAGCGCGTTCCTGGCCACCATGAGCCATGAGATCCGCACGCCGCTGAATGGTGTTCTGGGCATGGCCCAGGCCATGGCCATGGGCGAGCTGGCGCCGATCCAGCGCGAACGGCTGGACGTGGTGCGGCAGTCGGGCGAGACCCTGCTGGCGATCCTCAACGACGTTCTCGACCTGTCGAAGATCGAGGCCGGCAAGCTGGAGCTGGAGCAGGCGGAATTCGATATCGGCGAGGTGGCGCGCGGCGCGCACGCCACCTTCGCGGCCACGGCCAGGGCCAAGGCGCTGGCGTTCGAGCTGACGGTGGAGCGCAACGCCCGGGGCGTCTATCTGGGCGACTCGGTCCGGGTGCGCCAGATCCTCTACAACTTGGTCTCCAACGGATTGAAGTTCACCGAGCGCGGTCGGGTGGACGTGACCGTGAGCCGCAAGCGCGGGACCCTGCGCCTGACGGTCAGGGATACCGGCATAGGCGTCGCGCCGCAGAACCTGGCCGGCCTGTTCAAGAAGTTCGAACAGGCCGACGCCTCGACCACGCGCCGCTATGGCGGCACCGGCCTTGGGCTCGCCATCTGCGAGGATCTGGTCGCCATGATGGGCGGCGCGATCACCGTGGCGAGCACGCTGGGCGAGGGGACGACCTTCACCGTCGACCTGCCGTTGAAGCGGGTCGCCGCGGCGCCCGCGCCGCCGGTTCTGGCCGAGGTCGAACGCGGCCTCGAGGCCATGAGCGGCGCGATCCGCGTGCTCGCCGCCGAGGACAACGGCATGAACCGCCTGGTGCTGAAGACCCTGCTCAACCAGGTGGGCGTCGAGCCGGTGATGACCCACGACGGCCGCGCCTGCGTAACCGCCTGGGAGCGGGAGCCCTGGGACCTGATCCTGATGGACGTGCAGATGCCGATCATGGACGGCCCCACCGCCACCGCCGTGATCCGCGCCCGCGAGCGCGCCGAGGGCCGGGCGCGGACGCCGATCGTGGCGCTGACCGCCAACGCCCTGGCCCACCAGACGGCCGAGTACAAGGCCGCCGGCATGGACGATTTCGTCGCCAAGCCGATCGAGGCGGCGCGCCTGTACGCCGTGCTGCAGGCGGTGCTGGACGGTGCGGCGGCGGCCAAGGCGGCGGCGGCCGCGGCCGCGGCCGCCTGAGCCTAGGCCCCGAATTCGTAGGCCGAGAGGGCGACGTCCATGGCCTGGTCGTGGAAGGCCACGCGTCCGGGCTCGCCCTCCGCCGCGCCGGCGGCGACGAACAGGGGCGCCAGATGCTCCTCCCTGGGGTGGGCCTCGCGGGCGAAGGGCGCCTGCGGCCAGTGGCGCAGGGCCTCGTCGCGGGTCGCCGGATCGGCGATCGCCACGCCCAGCCAGGCGTCGAACCGCTCGGACTTCTCCGTGAAGGCCGGCGAGAAGCCGCGCATGTTGTGCCAGCTCATGCCTGAGCCCACGATCAGCACGCCTTCGTCGCGCAAGGGGGCCAGCGCCCGGCCGGCGGCCAGGTGCGCCTCTGGATCGAGGTCGGCCCGCAGCGACAGTTGGACGACGGGAATATCGGCCTTCGGCGTCACCAGTTTCAGGGGCACGAAGACGCCATGGTCGTAGCCGCGCCGCGCATCCTCGGCGGTGGGGAAGCCCGCCGCGCCCAGCAGTTCCCGAACCCGGGCGGCCAATGCGGGGGACCCCGGCGCGTCGAAGGTCAGCCGGTAGGTTTCCTCCGGGAAGCCGGAGTAGTCGAAGATCAGCGGCGGGCGCGGCGCCGAGCCCACGGTGAACACCGGCGCCTCCCAGTGGCCCGAGACCACCAGGATGGCCTTGGGCGCTTCCGGCAGGCCGGCGATCAGGCCCTTCAGCCAGGCCGCCGTGCTGTCCCAGGTGTCGGCGGGACCGCGGGTCCAGTCCATGAAGAAGCAGGGACCCGCGCCGTGGGGGATGAACAGGGTGGGCAAGGTCATGGCCGGTCCCGTCAGGCCGCGGCCTGGACGGCTTCCTCGCGGACGATCCGCTCGATCCAGTTGGCGAACGCCAGGCCATAGGCTTTCAGGAAGTCGGCCGTGCCCTCGTTGATCAGGGCGCCGGTTTCGTCGAACAGGGCGAAGGCGCCGCCGATGTAGGCCTCCTGGCTGAGCAGGGGCACGTTCAGGAAGACCAGGGACTGGCGCAGGTGGTGGTTGGCTCCGAAGCCGCCGATGCCGCCTGGCGAGACGCTGATCACCGCGCCGGGCTTGCCGTCCCAGACGCTGGAGCCATAGGGTCGCGAGCCCACGTCGATGGCGTTCTTCAGCACGCCCGGGACCGAGCGGTTGTATTCCGGGGTGACGAACAGCACCGCGTCGGCCGGCCGGATGGCGTCGCGGAAGGTGACCCACTGGGCCGGCGGGGCGGCTTCCAGGTCCTGGTCGAAGTGCGGCAGCTCGCCGATCTCGACGAACTTGAAACTTAGGCTCTTGGGCGCCAGCGCCGCGAAGGCCTCGGCCACCTTGCGGCTGACGGAGTCCTTGCGGAGGCTGCCGACGACGACGGCGACGGTGCGGGGGTGGGACATCGGGATCTCCTGGAAACTTGCTGCAGGCTAGATGGACCCTATCCCAGGTGTTGATAATCCGGCTTGATTGAACAAGTATATTTCCGAATAGGAAGCAATGTCATGGACCGGTTCGACGAGATCAACGCCTTCGCCGCGGTGGCCGACGTCCGCAGCTTCACCCAGGGCGCGCGCCGCCTGGGGGTCTCCAGCGCCCAGGTTTCCAAGCTGGTCGCCCGGCTGGAGAACCGGCTGGGCGCGCGGCTTTTGAACCGGACGACGCGCGACGTCTCCCTCACCGACACCGGACGCGCCTATCTCGAACGGGCGCGTGCGCTGATCGACGATTTCGAGGCGCTGGAGGGTTCGGTCCGCGACGAGACCGGGCCGAAGGGCCTGTTGAAGGTCTCGGCCCCCGTCTCCTTCGGGGCGACCCAGCTGACGCCCGCCCTGCTCGACTTCGCGGCGGCCTTTCCGGAGGTCTCGCTGGACGTTTCCCAAACCGACCGGATGGTGAATTTGGTGGAAGAGGGCTTCGATGTGGGCGTCCGGATCGGCGCCCTGACGGACTCTTCGCTGATCGCGCGAAGGCTGGCGGCGGTGCGGATGGTGACCTGCGCGGCGCCCGACTACCTGGCCCGGGCCGGCGAGCCCGCGACGCCTGAAGACCTCGGCCGCCACGAAGCGATCATCGACACCAATGCGGCCGACCCCAACGTCTGGGGGTTCGGCGGCCACAATGACCGGCGCGACGTGCGCGTTCACGGCCGTCTGCGGTTCGGCGGGGCGGATGCCTGCGTGGCGGCGGCCAGGCGGTCATTGGGCGTGACCCGGACACCGGCCTTCGCCGCGGCGGAGGACCTGCGGCAGGGCCGGCTTGTCCCGCTGCTCTGCGCCTGGGAGCCGGAGATGATCCACGTGCACGCGGTCTATCCGCACGCCCGGCATCTGGCCGCCAAGGTCCGCGCCTTCGTGGACTTCCTGGCGGAGCGCTACGCCGGCGAGCCGGAGTGGCACCAGGGCTGGGGCGCGCATCACCCCGCGCCAAGGTAATGGTCTCCCCCGCGCCGGGCGCGGAGGAGCCGGGGACGAATCCCTATTGCAGGGCCGCGCTCTTGCTGTCGGCCTGCGACTTGAGCTCTTCCTTGCGGGCGGCCATCTGCGCGCCGACCGCCTTCAGGTCCATGTCGGTCTTCTGGACCTTGGGGAAGTATTCCGTCTCTTCTTCCTCGACGTGGTGTTCGATCTGCTCCGACAGCACCTTCACCTTGGCGTCGTAGAGGTCTTCGCCGGCCCGCATGCCCTCGATCTCGGTCATCAGGTCCTTGGCCGCGGCGTGCTCGACGACGGCCTCGTCGACGATGTCCTCGTCCTTCAGGAACTCGCGGCTGACCGGGTAGAAGATTTCTTCCTCGATCTGCATGTGCACGCGAAGCTCCCCGCAGATCTGATTGGCCAGGGCTTGTTTGCGCTCGTCGTCCTTGGCCTTTTCGAACTGCGCGAACAGCTTTTCGACCGCGCGGTGATCGGCCTTCAGCAGGGCCACGCCATCCGGGCCCTTGGCGGGGCTCTTGGCTGTCGCGGGCTTGGCGGCCGGCGCCTTGCGCGCGGCGCTTGAGGTCTTGGCGGATGATTGCGGGGCCGTGGCCATATTGCCTCTCCGATGTTGAATAAAAAGGGACGCGCCGCCCCTCGGGCCATTCAAACCCGTTGGCTTCAGTCGGGTTCCCGCTTGATTTTCCAAACCCGTACGGGTGGTTAGGGCCATGAGCCGGGGTGCGCAGGTGACGGTGGCGGGAGCGGGCGCGCTGGGCCTTTGCACGGCGCTGGCGCTGGCCCGCGCGGGTTGCCGCGTGACGGTCTTCGACCCTTCGGCCCCGGAGGCCAACGCCTCGGGCGTGGCCGCCGGCATGCTGGCGCCGGCGCTGGAAACCGTGCTCGACGGCGAGGGCGAGCGGGACCTGGGGATCAGGCTCGCGGCCCGCGACCTGTGGCCGGCGCTGGAAGCCGTCGCGGGTGTGCGGCTCGACCGCTCCGGCGCGGTGGCTGTGGGCGCGGACGCCTGGCTGGAGGGCGTACGCTCCGGCTTGAACGGGCTGGGTCTGCCCGGCGCGGAACTCGGCCGCCTGACACTGGAGGCGCTGACGCCCGGCCTGTCGACGGCCCTGACGCGGGGGATGATGACGCGCGAGGACTGGCGGCTGGACCCGAGGCAGGCGCTGGGAGCGTTGCGGGCGGCCTGCTCGGAGGCGGGCGTGGGCTTTCGCCGCGGCGTGGTGACCGAACGGGACGACGCCGACTGGCTGGTGGCGGCCACGGGCGCGGGCCGGGAACTGGCCCCCGAGCTCTCTGTCCTGACCCCGATCAAGGGCCACATCCTGCGGTTCGAAGGCCAGGCCGCCGGCCGGGTCAGCCTGCGCGGCGAGGGCGTCTACGCCGTGGCCTGCGCCGGCGGGCTGGCGGTCGGCGCGACCATGGAGCCCGGGGTCGGGGACGCCTCGGTCGATCCGAGCCACGGCCCGCCGCTTCGCGCGGCCGGCGCGGCGCTGATCCCTGGGCTGGCCGGGGCGGACTACGAGATCTTCGCGGGGGTGCGGGCGGCCACCCCCGACGGCCTGCCGCTGGTCGGCGCGTCCAGAGAGCCCGGCGTGCTGCTGGCGGCGGGCGCGCGGCGCAACGGCTGGCTGCTGGCCCCGCTGGCCGCCCAGGTGATCGCCGCTTGCGTCGCCGGACGCGACCCTGGACCCTATGCGGCGAGACTGGACCCGGGGAGGCGCTGAGCGGTGGGCGGATTGAGGGCGGCATGAACGGCTTCTGGTTCTCGGACGAGCAGGAGGCGATCCGGCAGGGCGTGCTTCGCCTTTGCGCGCGCTTCGACGCGGCCTACTGGCGGCGCACCGACGAGACGGGGGAGTTCCCCGAGGCGTTCGTCGCCGCCATGGCCGGGGCCGGCTGGCTGGGCGCGGCCATGCCCACCGACCTGGGCGGCTCGGGCCTGGGCGTCACCGAGGCCGCCATCGCCATGCAGGCCGTGGCCGAGAGCGGGGCGGGCTTCTCGGGCGCGAGCGCCCTGCACCTGAACATCTTCGGCCCCATGCCGCTGGTGAAGTTCGGCACCGACGACCAGAAGCGCAAGCTGATCCCGCGGCTGATCTCCGGCGAGGATCGGATGTGCTTTGGGGTCACCGAGCCGGACGCCGGGCTCGACACCACCAGTCTGACCACCAGGGCTGTCCGCACGCCGGATGGCTATGTGATCTCGGGCCGCAAGATGTGGACGACCATGGCGCAGCGGGCGACCAAGATGCTGATCGTCGCCCGCACCACGCCCAAGGACCAGGCGAAGAAGCCGACCGACGGGATCAGCCTGTTCTATGTGGACTTCGACCGGGCGCGGATCCAGGCGACGCCGATCCCCAAGATGGGTCGCAAGGCCATCGAGTCCAATTCGGTTTTCATCGACGACCTCCATGTGCCGGCCGACGCCCTGGTGGGCGAGGAGGGCCGAGGCTTCCGCTACCTGCTGGAGGGCCTGAACCTCGAGCGGATCCTGATCGCGGCCGAGGCCGTGGGCCTCGGCCGCGCGGCGCTCGCCCGCGCGGCGACCTACGCCAAGGAGCGGATCGTGTTCGGCCGCCCGATCGGCCAGAACCAGGGCGTCGCCCATCCCCTCGCCAAGGCCTGGGCGGAGCTGGAAGCCGCCAACCTGATGGTCTTCAAGGCCGCGGCCCTGTTCGACGCCGGCCGCGAGTGCGGCGCCGAGGCCAACGCGGCCAAGTACCTGGGCGGCGAGGCGGGCTTCAACGCCTGCGAGGCGGCCGTGATGACGCACGGCGGCATGGGCTACGCCAAGGAGTTCGACGTGGAGCGCTACTTCCGCGAGTCGATGATCGCGCGGATCGCGCCGGTCAGCCGCGAGATGATCCTCAACTACATCGCCGAACGGGTGCTGGGCCTGCCGAAGAGCTACTGAGGCGATGTCTCCTCGGGCGGAAAGAGCTGACCCCACTCGAAATAGTCCCGCCACCCCGTGATCTTGCCGTCCTTCATGTCGAACGCGCCCATCACATAGAGGTCGATCACCCGGCCGTCGGCCTTGCGTTCGAAGCGTTCGAGCCGCTCGGTCAGCACCGAGGTGTCGTCGCCCTGGATGCTCAGGACCTCCAGGGTGAGGTTCGTGCGGGTGTGGACGTCCTTCAGGGCCTCCCAGGTCTCGTCGGGGCCGATCCGGCGCAGCTCGGGCTTTGGGACATTGACGTAGACGCTGCCCTCGGCGAACAGCGCGCGGTAGTCCTCGCGGTTCATCCACGGCCATTGCTCGCAGAGCCTGCGCACGGCCTGCAGGTTCTTCTCTCGCGCGTCGGCGGCCATCGGCGGTCCCTCCCATTGTTGTCGTGGCCGGCCATTCGGGGGCGCGGCATGCTTCAGTCTGGCTCGCCGCCAGCCGCAAGACCAGGGTCCTTAGCCGGCTATTAACCATACCGGTGCAGGAGATGGATCATGTCGGTCCAGGCGATCCGTGGCGTAGTCGAGGCGGCGATCCAGCGCGCCAGCCAGGCGACGGGCGTGGACTTCTCCTTCCTGATGAAGACGGCGGGGCGGGAGAGCGGGATGAATCCCTCCGCCCGGGCCGGTTCGTCCTCGGCGGCCGGGCTCTTCCAGTTCGTGGAACAGACCTGGCTCTCGACGCTCAAGCAGCACGGTTCGAAACACGGCTACGCTCGCTATGCCGAGTTGATCGACCGGGGTTCCGACGGCCGCTACCACGTGGCCGGCGGAGAGGCGCGGCGCGCGGTCATGGACCTGCGGCTCGATCCTCACGCCGCCTCGCTGATGGCGGGGGAACTCGCCGCGGACGCCGCGGCCTATCTTAAGGGGCGCACCGGGCGCGACGCCACGGCGGGCGAACTGTACGCCGCCCACTTCCTCGGGCCGCAGGGCTCGGCCCGGCTGATCGAGGCGGCGCAGACAAGGCCCGGCGCCAGCGCCGCCCAGTTGTTCCCCGACGCGGCGCACGCCAACAGGACGATCTTCTACCGCGACGGCCGCCCGGCCACGGTGGCGGAGGTCTACGCCAATCTCACCAAGACGGGTGGCGGCGCCCAGCCAGCGGCCGCGGCGCCCAGCGGCGGGGACGAAGACGGCGGGTTCATCCAGTACGCCTCGGCGCGGCGCGCCGATCGCCTGCAGCAGCAGGACGCCCTGGTTGCGATGATTCTCAAGGGCTCGCAGCCGGCCGATCAGGCCGGGGTCGGCAGCCGGCTGGCCGGTTCGCTGTTCACCAGTGAAATGCTGAAGGTGCTATCCGACAGCCGCGAGGGGTAGTCAGGCCGCTTCGAGGCGGATCGCGCGGTCCAGCGCGACCACGATCAGGGCGGGATCGAGCGGCTTGAAGATAAACACCGCGCCATCGACGCCCTGCGCGGGTGAGAGGTCGGGATTGGCGGAAACATAGACCACGGGCAAATGCGGATAGCGGCTGCGCGCATGGCGGGCGACGGCGAAGCCGTCGGGACCGGGGCCGAGGTCGATGTCGGTCACCAGGCCGGAAAGGCGCTCGGACCGGTCGATCGCCGCGATCGCGGCGTCTGCGTTGTAGGTCGCCTCGACGTCGAATCCTCGAGCCTGCAGGAATTCGCAGGTCTCCAGATTGAATACGAAGTTGTCATCGACAAGCAGCACATGGAAACCACGCATTGGATGGCTCCTTTCATTCATACCAATGCCTGGGTTGAGCGATGTATCCCCGCAACTGGAAATAGATTCATGTTGCATTGACCGGCGTTAAGCGAACGTGGGTCCTGGCTGCATATTTCCCGCCGGCTGGAGCCGGGCCGCGGGAAATCGTTAGTCCCATCGGCCTCTCCCTCAACCGCCCGTTAAGCATGAAGGCGGATGGTTCGGATCGAACACATTCCGTGGGGAGGCCCATGGGTCGGCAGGCGACGGGGGTTTTCAAACGGCATGGCGACGACCCGCTCAGCGCTGACGGAGGAGGACATCCGGACGCTCGTGAAGGGCGCCACCGCCGACGAGCGCGCGCTGGCCGCCGGCAAGCTGTGCCGCGCCATGGACGCGAGCCCGCTCACCGACGAGGAGCGCGAGACTGCGGCCGACATCCTGCGGATCATGGCCGCCGACGCCGCGGAACTGGTGCGCAAGGCGCTGGCGGTGACCCTTCGCGAATCCGTGCTGGTCCCGCGCGACGTGGCGGTGAAGCTGGCCCGCGATGTCGAAAGCGTCTCTCTGCCACTGCTGCATTTCTCGCCGGTGTTCACCGACGCCGATCTGACGGAGATCGTGCGGCGGGGCGGACCGGCGCGCCAGCTGGCCATCGCGCGGCGCCCGGAGCTGTCGCGCGAGGTCACGGGCTCGCTGGCCGACCACGCTTGCGAACGCGCGGTGTCGGCGGCCTGCGCCAACGACAACGCCGATTTCGCCGAGGACACGCTGCAGAAGGTGATCGGCCGCTTTGAGACTTCCGAGCGGGTGCTGGCGGCGATGGCCTACCGGGCGGTCCTGCCGCTCTCGGTGAGCGAGCGGTTGGTCAGCCTGGTGAGCGACCAGGTCCGCGACCACCTGATCAGCAACCATTCGCTGGCGCCGGAGATCGCGCTGCACGTGGTCATGGGGGCCGCCGAGCGGGCGACCGTGGATCTGGTCGACCAGGCCGGCCGCGCCGCCGACATCCGCGCCTTCGTGACTCACCTGAACCACGCCAAGAAACTGACGCCGTCGCTGCTGCTGCGCGGCCTGGCGCACGGGCATATCGCCTTCTTCGAATGGGGTGTGGCCGAGCTCGCCGGGGTGCCGCACCACCGCACCTGGCTGATGATCCATGACGCCGGGCCGCTGGGCCTGCGCGCCATCTATGAGCGTGCGGGCCTGCCCGCGCGGCTGTTCCCCGCGTTCCGCGCGGCGGTCGATACGTTCCACTCCGTGGAGTTCGACGGCGGGGCGCGGGACGTGGAGCGGTTCCAGGAGCGCATGCTGCAGCGCTTCCTGACCCAGCCGCAGGGCGCCGCGCGCGAGGACGTGGACTATCTGATCGACAGGATGGACCAGGTCTCCAAACAGGCCCGCGCCCAGCTGATCAAGACCGGCGTCGCCTGAGCGACGCGGGGGGCCTTGCTCCGGCGCGGGACGCGGACCAAGTTCGCGGGATGACGCCCGAGACCGCCGAGATCAAGCCGGCCGCCACCATCCTCCTGTTACGGAACGCCCCGGCGTTCGAGGTGCTGATGGTCAAGCGCCACCACCAGATCGACTTCGCTTCTGGGGCCCTGGTGTTCCCGGGCGGCAAGATCCAGCCCGATGACGCTGATCCATCCTGGGCTGATCACACGATCGGCTGGGAGGCCTTCGGCGCGGTGCAGCGGGGCCTGCGGATCGCGGCCATTCGCGAGGTGTTCGAGGAAGCCGGAATCCTGCTGGCCCGTCGCCGCGACGGGCGGCCGATGGGCGGCCAGGCCCACGCCGTGGCGGTGCGCGCGGCGGTGGACCGGGGCGAGCTTGGCTTCGTAGACGTGGTGCGCGATCTCGACGCGCGCGTGGACCTGGGGGCGCTCACGGTGTTCTCGCGCTGGATCACGCCGGCGGTGTGGGCCAAGCGCTTCGACACCTGGTTCTACGCCGTCGCGGCGCCGGCCGACCAACTCGCCGCGTGCGATGGCCGCGAAACGGTGGACGCGGAGTGGATCGCCCCGGCCGAGGCGCTGAGGCTGGCGGCCGCTGGGGACCGCAAGATCGTCTTCCCGACCCGGATGAATCTGCGCCGCCTCGCCGAGGCCGGGAGCGCGGAGGACGCCGTCGCCAGGGCTGGCGCCCGGACGCTGGTCACCGTGCAGCCGGTGGTGGAGGAGCGGGAAGGCGGGCGGATGCTGATCCTGCCGCCCGAAGCAGGCTACGGCGTGGTCGCCGAGCCGCTGGAAAAGATGATGTGACGGACTTGGGGCGCCTCTAGGCGTCCATTTCCTTGACGCGGCGCTCCAGCTCCATGACCAGGATGCGGCCCGTCGGATGCTCGTCGGACTTGATGTCGTCGCGCACGGCGGCCTTGATGGCGTCGATGTGAGCATCGACCAGTTCCATCGGGGTGGTGGCGCGCTTTTCCTTGTCGTCGATCATCCGGCACAGCGATCCGGCGATGCGGGTGATCAGCTGGTAGCCGTAGGTGGTGCCAAGACCCTTGAGGTCGTGGGCCCGCAGATAGAGGTTTTCCATCGTCTCGACCGTCACGCCGTCGGTCTTGACCTGCGCGCGGGCGGCTTCGAGCTTGGTGATCTCGTCGGCCAGCCATTGGGCGAAATTGCTTGACAGGCTCTTGAGCGCGGCCTCGGCCTTGGCGATCGCCGCGGGGTCGATCGAGCCCAGACGGCCGCCGCCGATCTTCAGGCGAAGCGCGTTATTCGGCTGGATCGTCTGTCCGGTGTTCTGCTGGCTCACGAACGCCTCTCCTCAAGTCAGAGGCGAAAAATAGCCGTAACCCGTTAATAAGCGGTGATCCGCAACTCCTGGTTTCGTCAAGCGGAAAACTGTTCGGCGAGCACGCGCTCCTCGAGGCTGCGGCCTTCGTCGAACAGCATGGTCAGCCGAACGCTGCGGTCCTCGGCGATCGAGACGTCCATCACGTCACGCACCTCGAAGTTGTCGGCCACGGCGCTCACCGGCCGCTTGTTGGCCTCGAGGATCTCGAAGGTGACGCGGGCGGTGTGGCCGAGCAAGGCGCCGCGCCAGCGGCGGGGCCGGAACGCGCTGATCGGGGTCAGGGCGAGCACCTTGGCGTCGAGGGGGATGATCGGCCCATGCGCGGAAAGGTTGTAGGCGGTGGACCCGGCCGGCGTGGACACCAGGGCGCCGTCGCAGGCGAGCTCGGCCAGGCGCAGCTTGCCGTCGATGGAAATCCGCAGCTTGGCCGCCTGCCGCGTCTGGCGCAGCAGGGAGACCTCGTTGATCGCCAGGGCTTCGTGGGTCTTGCCGCTGACGTCCGTCGCGGTCATGCGCAGGGGAAAGATCACCGCCTGCTCGGCGACCTTGATGCGCTCGAGCAGGCCGAATTCGCTGTATTCGTTCATCAGGAATCCCACCGAACCGCGGTTCATGCCGTAGATCGGCAGGCCGGCGTCCAGGTGGTCGTGGAAGGTCTCCAGCATGAAGCCGTCGCCGCCCAGGGCCACGATGACGTCGGCTTCCTCGAAGGGCACGTCACCGTAGCGGGCGGCGAGGCGGGTACGACCCTCCTGGGCCTCAGGCCGCCCGCTGGCGGTAAAGGCGATACGCGTCATATGTTCATGGTCCCGACCTGATCTCGAACGGTGCCAGGAACAGGCAAACCGTGACGCTTGTCAAACCGGTCCGACGCCTGGGCGTCAGATGGCCTGGGCGGCCTGGCGGAAGGCGGCGCCGGCGATCTGCGGGGTGACGGGGGCGAAGGCGCCACCGGCGCGCCGGGCGCTTTCCGCGCCACCGGAGGGGCGCCCGCCGTTCAGGTTTCGCACGAGGTCCAGCAGCGTTGGGAACACGCTGCGGTCGATGCCGACCGCCGCGCAGGCCAGGCCCAGCAGTTCCGGCCGGTCGGAATCGATCACCCGCCGGACATGCTCGGGCTCGAACCGGCCCAGGGTGGCGAGCGCCGCGGTGAACAGCGACAGGCGTCCTTCCTGCAGCACGCGCACAAGATACCCCGGCCGCAGCTGGCCGGCGGCGTGCAACTTCTCGATCAGGCGCGCCTCCATGGCCTCGCGCTCCCCGTCGCGGGCGACAGGCTCGGCCGGCTGTTCGTCCGACGCGCCGGAGTGCGCCTCCAGCAGCACTGTGGCCAACGCGGCGTCGACCAGCACGGGGTCGAGCCGGAAGCGTTCGGCCAGCGCCTCGCGCAGCGCCTGGCCGACCCAGATATAGAGCCGAAGCGCCAGCTCGCCGGTGAGTTTGGGGTGGCGCGAGAGGGGCGAGCGCAGGCTGGCGATCTGCCGGGCGGCCTCCACCAGGGTCTTCATGTCGTCGTCGGCGAGGTCGGCGGTGACGTTGCCGGCCAGCGCCGTCATCACCGCGGGCTCGGCCTGGAGCAGGATCTGAGCCACGACCTCACGGCCGATCTTCGGGCGCCGGGCGACCTCGACCTGGTGCTCCAGAGTGGCCTCGATCAGCAGGCGGACGAGATCGGGGTCCTTCAGCAACGGGCTGGCGGCGATGATCGGCTGGGCGATGCGGATCTCGTCCAGCGCCAGCACATTGATCAGAGAAATCGGCGCCCATTCCGCCGTGGACAACTTTTCGGAGAGCCGGCGGCGCATGTCGCGCTCGGCGCCGACCACCAGGCCGAGGAAGATGGAATTCAGCAGCGCCTGGACGGGCGGCGACGCCATCGCCTCGTCGTCGGTCTCGCAAAGGTCGACGATGCCGAGCAGCAAACGCTCCCGGTCGGCCGGCGAGCGGCTCTTGGCAAGATCCAGCAGACTTTCGCTGCGCAGCGCGACGCTCAAGGTCTCTTCCTTCGGCGCCATTCTAGCGCGACGGCGAATTTCGCTTATCCGTGTGAAAACATGTTTAAACCGCGGAGACCATCTTCAGGAGGCCCGGTCGCGGCAAGAATGGCGGGAGGAACTGATGGCTGAACCGCTGATCCTGGCCCTCGATCAGGGCACCACCAGCACGCGCGCCATCCTGTTCGACGCCCGCGGCCGGGCGCTGGCGGAAGCCGGCCGGCCGCTGCGGCAGGTCTATCCCGCCGATGGCTGGGTCGAGCACGACGCCGAGGCGATCTACCAGGCGTCCGTCGAGGTTCTGCGCGAGGCGGTGGCGAAGGCCGCGCGCAGCATGGCCGAGGTCGCCGCCATCGGCGTCACCAACCAGCGCGAGACGGTTGTGGTCTGGGACAAGGCCAGCGGCAAGCCGATCCACCGGGCCATCGTCTGGCAGGACCGGCGCACGGCTGGGGCTTGCGACAGGCTGCGGGCGGCGGGCCTGGAGGTGCGCGTGACGGAGATCAGCGGCCTGCTGCTCGATCCCTATTTCTCCGGGACCAAGATCGCCTGGCTGCTCGATCAGGAAGAAGGTTCACGCGCGCGGGCGGCGGCGGGCGAACTCCTGGCCGGCACCATCGACGCTTGGGTCATCTGGAAGTTGACCGGCGGCCGGGTCCACGCCACCGACGCCACCAATGCCTCGCGCACCCTGCTCTTCGATATCCACCGGCAGACCTGGTCAGTGGAGATGGGCCAGATGCTGGATGTCCCGCTGAACATGCTTCCGGAAGTGCTGGATTGCACCGGAGATTTTGGAGAGACGGAGGCCGACGTCCTGGGCCGCGCGATCCCGATCCGCGGCGTCGCGGGCGACCAGCAGGCCGCCCTGATGGGCCAGGGCTGCATCAGGCCCGGCGAGATGAAGGCCACCTACGGCACGGGCTGTTTCATGCTGGTCAATACCGGCGACACCCCGGCGCCCTCCGCCTCGCGATTGCTGACCACGGTGGCCGCGCGGGTCGGGGGCCGGACCACCTACGCCCTGGAAGGGGCGATCTTCATCGCCGGGGCGGCCATCCAGTGGCTGGGCGAGGGGCTGAACATCGGCGGCGGGCCCCAGGCCGCCGAGCGGCTGGCGGCCCAGGCCCGCGACGACCTGGGCGTGGTGCTGGTCCCGGCGTTCACGGGTCTGGGCGCGCCTTGGTGGGACGCCGGCGCGCGGGGCGCGATCGTCGGGCTGACGCGAGACGCCGGCCTGCCTGAGATCGCGCGCGCCGCCTTCGACGCCTGCGCTCTGCAGACCCGCGACCTGATCGAGGCCATGCGGGCCGATGCGCCGCAGGCTTTCGAGGGCGCGGTGGAGCTGCGGATCGACGGGGGCATGTCGCGCAGCGCCTGGTTCAGCCAGCGCCTGGCCGACCTGACCGGGATCGGCGTCGGCCGGGCCACCTACCAGGAGACCACGGCGCTCGGCGCGGCCCTGTTCGCGGGCGTCGGCGCGGGCGTCTATGCGGACGTGGAGGAGGCCGCGTCCTCCAGGCCGAGGACCGAGGCCTACGCCCCGGCGATGGACGAGGCGCCCCGCCAGGCGGCCTATGCGCGATGGCTGGACGCCGTCGCCCGCGTCCGGAGCTAAGCCGGGCCAGCGCGCTTGACCCGGGGCGGCGCGAGCGCGACCCTGTCGGCGACAAGAAACGGGAGGCCGCCATGGCGGACGGATCGGTTGGCGGCGTGACGTCGCTGAAGGGCAAGGTCGGCGCCGAGGAATGGCAGACCCGCGTGGATCTGGCCGCACTCTACCGGCTGGTGGCGCTCTATGGGTGGGACGACCTGATCTACACCCACGTCTCGGCCCGCATCCCGGGGCCCGACCACCACTTCCTGATCAATCCCTACGGGCTGATGTTCGAGGAGATCACCGCCTCGTCGCTGGTGAAGATCGACCTGGACGGGAACATCCTCCAGGAGACCTCCCACTTCATCAATCCGGCGGGCTTCACCATCCACTCGGCGATCCATCACGCCCGCGAGGACGCCCAGTTCGTCATGCACCTGCACTCCGACGACGGTGTCGCGGTGGCCGCCCAGGCCGAGGGCCTGTTGCCGCTGACCCAGCACGCCTTGGCCGTGCATTCGCAGATCGCCTACCACGACTATGAGGGCATCGCGCTGAACCTCGAGGAACGCGACCGGCTGGTGGCGGATCTCGGCGCCAAGTCGCTGATGCTGCTGCGCAACCACGGCACGCTGGCGACCGGCCGGACGGCGGCGGAGTGTTGGAACGGCATGTATTTCCTCGAGCGCGCCTGCACCATGCAGGTGAAGGCGCTTTCGGCGGGCCGGGACCATGTGCTGATGGCGCCGGAAGCCGCCCAGGCGGTGGTGCGGGCCCAGACCAACGGCCGCGGCGCGCCCGGCGGAACGCTGGCCTGGGCGGGATGCCTGCGAAAACTGGACCGTGCGCTGCCAGGCTATGACGCCTGAGTTCCGTGTGCTGCAGTAGGATTTCGGATATCAGAATACGCTGCCGGCCGATGGTCGGTCACGTGCTGTTGCAGACTCGCAACGCAGAGCCATAGTTCTGTTACGGAACGGGGTATATGCGGGTTCTGTAACCGTGCGCGTGAAGTCACGTCTGGAGCGCCTGGAGTTCCTCGCAGGCAACGGAGCCCATCAGTTTGTTGCGACGGCATTTTTTCCTGATCAGCGCGCTTGCTGTCCTGATCCTGATGGTGGTGGCCGGCGGGCTGAAGCTGGCGAGCGCCAAGGGTAAGGGGCCAGGCGGCGCTTCCGGCGGCGCGGCCGCGGCTCAGGGCGGCGGCGCGCGCGGCGCGGGCCGGTCAGGCGGCGGCCGCGGCGGCATGGGCGGGCCGGCCCCGGTCTCGGTTGACGTGATCCAGCCGCGCGGTTTCACCGACGAGCTTGAGGTCCTGGGCGTGGCCAAGGGCCGCCAGTCCGTCACCCTGACCGCCGCCGCCACCCAGCTGGTCGACCGCGTGCGGTTCGCCGACGGCCAGTGGGTGCCGCGCGGGGCGGTGCTGGTCGAACTCCGCAACACCGAGCAGGACGCCGGCGCCGTCCAGGCCCAGGCCCGCCTGGTGCAGGCCAAGCGCGCCTACGACCGCTACAAGACGCTCGGCGAGCAGGGGTACGCCGCCAAGTCGGCCATCGACCAGTACGAGGCCGCCTGGCGCTCGGCCGAGGCCGATGTGATGGCCGCCAAGGCCCGCCAGAACGACCGGACGATCCGCGCGCCCTTCGCGGGGGTCGTCGGCCTGTCCGACGTGGCGCCGGGCGCGCTGGTCAACCCGGGGGCGCCTATCGTGACCCTGGACGACCTCTCGGCCATGCGCGTCGATTTCCAGGTGCCCGAACGCTACCTGGCCCAGATCTCGGAGGGGCAGGCGATCACCGCCAAGGTCGACGCCTACCCCGGCGAGACGATCAACGGGCGGATCGCCAAGCTCGACACCCGGGTCGACGAACGCACCCGCGCGCTCACCGCGCGGGCCGAGTTCCCCAATCCGTCCCGGCGCCTGAAGCCCGGGATGATGGTGCGGGTTGGTGTCGCTCGCGGCGTCCGCACGAGTCCCTCTGTCCAGGAATCGGCGGTTTCCGTGCAGGGTGAGGCGGCCTTCGTCTACGTGCTGCACACCGTGGGCAATCGGACCACGGCCGAGCAACGGCCGGTCGTCACGGGCCTTCGACAGGGGGGCTTCGTCGAGATTCGCGAGGGTGCGAAGGCTGGCGAGGAGGTTGTTGCGGACGGCCTTAACAAGGTCCAGCCGGGCCAACCCGTGCGCGTGCTGGGTGCGCGCGCCGCGCCGACAGGCCGGCGGCCCGCCGCATGAACCTCTCCGACCTCTCTGTCCGGAGACCGGTATTCGCCGCGGTGGCCGCGATCATCCTGAGCGTCGTGGGGCTGGCCTCGTTCACCGCCATCCCGGTCCGAGAGCTGCCGAGCGTCGACCCGCCGGTTGTCTCGGTGCAGACCACCTATCGCGGGGCGTCCGCTGAGGTGGTCGAGGAACGGATCACCCAAGCGATCGAGCGTCAGGTCTCGGGCATCCAGGGGATCGACCGGGTGAACTCCCAGTCGCGCGACGGCACGTCGCGGATCAGCATTTCCTTTACCCTCGACCGGAATCTCGACCAGGCGGCCAACGACGTGCGCGATGCGGTCGGACGGGTGGCGAACCAGCTTCCCGATGAAGTCGACGCGCCGCAAATCGCCAAAGCCAACGCTGACGCACAGCCGATCGTCTTCATGAGCCTCACGTCGACGACGCTGAACTCGCTGGAACTCGCGGATTACGCGAACCGATATCTGGTGGAGCGATTCTCGACGATCCCGGGTGTCGGCCAGGTCGGGGTCGGCGGGGCGCCGAGCTATGCGATGCGGATATGGCTCGATCCGGATCGGATGGCGGCGCGCGGCATAACGGTCGACGATGTTCAGGCTGCTCTCAGGAGCCAGAACCTGGAATTGCCGGCGGGCGCGCTGGAGGCTCCCGCCAAGGACTTCACCATTCGCGTGGCGCGCGGCTACGCGACGGCCGAAGACTTCGCTCGCTTGCCGGTGACGCCGGTCGGCGTCCGGTCGGCGTCGACCTCGCCCCAGACTGGAGCCGCGCTGGGCGGGACGTCCGCCGGCGCCGGGGCGGCGGCAGGAGCACGCTCGACGGTGACGACTACTGCGAGCACCGGCGCCAACGACTACATCACCCGGCTCGGCGACATCGCCCGTGTTGAAGAGGGCCCCAGCGAGCACCGCCAGTGGTTCCGCTCAAACGGCGAGAACCAGGTCGGCCTGTTCATCAGCCGGCAGTCCCAAGCCAACGACCTGGAAATCGCCGATGGGGTCCAGAAGACCATCGCCGAGATCAACCGGACCTTGCCCAAGGGCACCAAGCTGTCGATCGCGGTGGACTTCACCACCTTCACTCGCCACGCGATCCAGGAGGTCTGGATCACAATGGGCATTTCGCTCGCCCTGGTGGCGCTGGTGAACTACCTGTTCCTGGGCACCTGGCGCGCCGCGCTGATCCCCTCGATCGTCGCGCCGATCTGCATCCTGTCGACCTTTATCGTCATGGCCCCGTTGGGGTTCTCCATCAATCTGCTCACCCTGCTGGCCCTGGTGCTGGCCATTGGCCTCGTCGTCGATGACGCCATAGTCGTGGTCGAGAATATTCAAAGGCGGATCGACGAGGGCGAGCCGCCTATCGTCGCAGCGCAGCGGGGCGCCCGGCAGGTATTTTTCGCGGTGGTAGCCACTACCATCGTCCTGATCTCGGTGTTTGCACCGCTGATGTTCATGCCGGGCTACATCGGGCGGCTCTTCGTCGAACTGGCCGTTGCGATCGCTGCGGCCGTGGGCTTCTCGGCCCTGCTGGCGCTCACCTTGTCGCCGATGCTTGCGTCGAAGCTCCTGCGCCCGGCGCAAGGCGAGGGATTCCTGGCGCGCCGCGTGGACGGGGCCATGGGCAAGTTGCGCAGTTCCTACCACGCGTCGCTTGACATGCTGCTTGGCCGGCGCTCGGCCAGCATCGCGGCGTTCGCCTTGGTGGGCGGGCTGGCGATCGTGGCCTTCGGTCTCTTCCAGGCGCTACCGCGGGAACTGGTGCCTACCGAGGATCGCCGTCAGGTGATGCTCAGTATCCAGGCCCCGGAAGGCGCTGGGTACGACTACACACTCAAGGCCTCCAAACAGGCCGAGAAGCGGCTCCTTTCCCTGATGAAGGAAGGGACTCTCCAACGCTATGTGATGTCAACGCCGGGCTTCTTCAGCAGTTCGTTCAACACCGGCAGCGGCAACCTAATCTTGCCGGACACCCGGAGCGGCATCACCTCCCAGGATCTGGCCGCGCAGCTCAATCGCGAATTCTCGACCATTACGTCCGCGCGGGTGATCACCTCCGTTCGCCCCGGCTTGCAGCGGGGCGGCGGCGGCCCGGGCGGCGGCGGGGGCGGCGGGGGTGGCAACATCGACCTGATTGTGCTGGGCGACGAATATCCGGAGATCAACGCCGCGATCCAGCCGCTGCTCAGCGCGGCGCAGGACAATCCGGGTCTCGCCAGGGCGCGCATAGAATATGAGCCTACCAGCCCGCGCGTGCTGGTCGACATCGATCGTGAAAAGGCTGCTTCGCTCGGGGTGTCGGCCCAGTCCATCGGAGAGGCCCTTCAGGCGCTGTTCGGATCGGAGCGGGTGACCACCTACCTGAAGTCCGGCCAGGAATATGACGTCATCCTGCAGACCGACCGCGCCCGCCGGCAGAGCGAGCAGGACCTGAACAGCGTCTATGTGCGCACGTCCGGCGGCACGACCGTGCCGCTGGCCTCGGTGGTCACCACCAAGGTCGTCGGCGACACTCCCAATCGGCCCAGAGTTGATCGTCAGCGGTCGATCACCTTGTCCGTTCAACTCAACCCTGGCTACACGGTCGGCGAGGCGGTGACGTTCTTCCAGAACGAACTGGCGAAACAGCCCACGGGGTTGAACTACAAGTGGGGTGGCATGGCGCGCGACTACCTGGAGGCCGGCGGCTCGGTCGGCCTAGCCTTCGGACTGGCCCTGTTGCTGGTCTTCCTGGTGCTGGCCGCGCAGTTCGAGAGCTGGATCCACCCTGCGGTGATCATGCTCACGGTGCCGGTGGCGGCGGTGGGCGGACTGTTCGGCCTGCTGATCGCCGGCTCGACGATGAACACCTACAGCCAGATCGGCCTGATCATCCTGGTGGGCATCGCCGCCAAGAACGGCATCCTGATCGTCGAGTTCGCCAACCAGCTGCGCGACCAGGGCCTGTCGATCCGCGAGGCGGTGCTGGAGAGCGCCTCGCTCCGCCTGCGGCCGATCATCATGACGTCGATCTCTGCGGCGGCCGGGGCCATCCCGCTGATCGTCTACGGCGGGGCCGGCGGCGAGAGCCGCAAGACCATCGGCGTGACCATCTTCTTCGGCGCGATCTTCGCCACCATGGTGACCCTGTTCGTGGTGCCGGTGTTCTACAACCTCTTCGCGCGGTTCACGAAGTCGCCCCAGGCCACCGCGCGCCGTATCGAGGCCTTCGAGGACGTGGAGAAGGCCGGCGTCGCCAACGCCGCCGAATAGATCGTCCGCGTCCCTCGAAAAACGGCCTTCCCCAGTGACGGGGAAGGCCAGCTGATCAGAGCCGGCTCCGGGCGGGGGATTGTCCGGGAACCGATTCAATGCGCCCGGTCGCTGGGAACGCGCCGACGCGGATGTCGACTGGCTATCAAGCGTGCGGGTTCGACGGCGCCACGATGCACTCGCCATATGTACGCGTCAAGGTTGTGTGACGCCCGCGCCTGCCGCGATGCGGGTGAAGGTCAGGGCTTGTAGCCCGTCTGCAGCATCACATAGGCGATCACGTCGGTGCGGTCCTTGGAGTCGCTGAGGCCCACGAAGGTCATCTTGGTGCCCGGCACGTCGGCCTTCGGGTCGGTGATCCAGGTGTCGAGGCGCCCGGCGTCCCAGGTCCAGCCCTTGGCCTTCAGAGCGTCGGAATAGTGGAACGTCTCCAGGCTGGCGGCCTTGCGTCCGAAGACGCCGTGCAGGTTCGGGCCGGTCATGCTCGGGCCGCCCTCGGCCAGGGTGTGGCACGAGGCGCAGAGCGCGAACTTAGCGGCCCCATTGGCCAGGTCGGCGGTGTTGTAGGGCGCGGGCAGGGCGGGCTGGGCGGCCTCCATCTCCGCCTCGGTGGGCGGCGAGGCGGCGGGCGGGCTGGCGCTGCCGCCGGCCGGGTTGGAGTTGCCGCACCCGGCCAGGGTGGCGGCCAGCGCGGCCGCGGCGAACGTCGATCCCAGGCTGTGCATGCAGATCCTCCAATCCCATGAAACGGCCGGGAACCTAGCGCACGGCAAGGCCGATGCAAGGCCGCTCAGCGCGCCTTGCGCCGCTCCCGGTGGACGGCTTCATCCAGCGCCTGCAGGAACTTCGAGCGGTCGGCGGGAGAGAAGGGCCGTGGCCCGCCGGTGACCTCGCCCATGGAACGGATGTGCTCGCCGATGGCCCGCGAGGCCAGCGCCGAGCCGATGGAATCCGGCGTGAACGGCCGCCCGTTGGGCGCGATCGCGGCGCCGCCCGCCTTGATCACCCGGTCGGCCAGCGGGATGTCGTTGGTGATGACGATGTCGGATGGCGCGACCCGCTCGGCGATCCAGTCGTCGGCCACGTCGGGACCGGCGTCGACGATCATCCGCTCGATCAGCTTCGACGGCGGGATGGCGATGAAGCTGTTGGAGACCACGGTGGTGGTCAGGCCATAGCGGGCGGCCACCTTGTAGACCTCGTCCTTCACCGGGCAGGCGTCGGCGTCGATGAAGATGCGCATGGGCCGCCCTTGGGGAGGATGGTGCCGGATACAGGACTCGAACCCGTGACCTTCGGTTTACAAAACCGCTGCTCTACCAGCTGAGCTAATCCGGCGTCTGGTGGCCCGATCGGGCCGGCCCTCCTTAGCCGTTTAGGCCGCTGCGGAGCAACCGCTTCCGGTCTTGACCTGAGTCAACGAGCGCCGTTGACGCCCCGCCTAGTCTGCGGGTCAGGAGGTGACCCATGGCGGATCCTGAACTCGGCCCCACGACCTTTGGACGCGAAGGCGCGACGGTGACCGCCCGTCTGACGCGCTGGCTGGAGGCGTCTCCCGAAGAGGTGTG
>CANJXI010000037.1 GCA_947478785.1 Caulobacteraceae bacterium | reverse complement strand
GGCTGCCGGAACATCATGTGGTCGTCCGACTACCCGCACTCGGAGACCACCTTCCCCAACTCGCAGAAGACGCTGGCCATGAACTTCGAGGGCGTGCCCCCCGCCGAACGCGACTGGATCATCGCCGGATGCGCCGAGAAATTCTACGGGCTCTGATCTCGTGACGACGCGGCCGCCGCGCCGGCCTTACGCCGGCGTGGCGGCCCGTTCGGGGACGGGTGCGCGGGCCAGGAACTCGAAGATGCCCGGCGCCAGCAGCGGGTAGAGGTCGAAGACCCCGCCGGCCATGCGGCCCGTGAACCGCTCCATCCAGGCCTCGTTCGTCCAGGGCGACGCCAGCAGGGTCGCGCCGGGAATGCGCCGCGCCAGGGCCTGCGACACCGACGGCGGATGGACGTCGTCGTTGCCGTCGAAGATCAGGGTGGGCATCCGCAGGGCGCGCAGGGCCTCGTCCCGCACGCCGGCCAGCGCCGCGTCGGACCGGTGGAAGAACGCCCGGTTCCAGCGCTTCATCGTCGTGACGAACGCCTCCGGATCCTGGTCCAGCAGACGCTGGCGGTTGCCGGGGTTGCGGGCGATCCGCTCGGCGAAGAAGGGCGTCTCGGCGACGGCTTCCATGCCGCCGCGCTCCGCCGCCATGATGAACGGCACATGGTAGTTGAAGCCCAGGAACTGGCAGCCGTACTCGCCGCCCGAGGCCGACCAGAGCAGCAGGCCGCGCGCCACATCCGGACGCCGCACCGCGGTCAACACCGACACCCGGCATCCCGCCGAGCCGCCGGCCAGCCAGGCCGGGCCCTTGCCGAGGTGCTGGATGAGGTCGGCCAGGTCGTCGGCCCAGATCTCCTGCTCGGAGATCTCCCCGCCGAAGAACACGTCGCTGGCGCCGGTGTTGCGCCGGTCCCAGGTCAGGACGCAGGCGCGTTCGGCCAGAACGTCGGCCAGCGCCGTGACCGCTTCGCCCGCCTCGCGGCCACCCGGGGTCAGGGCGATCAGCGGGCCGTCGCCGCGCGTCCGGTATTCGATGCGGCAGCCGTCCGCTGTTGTGAATTGGGGCATCGGCGGCCTCTCCCTAGATGGCGGGCCTGCCTTGTTCGGCGATCCCGGCGCAACGTGGCCGGCAGCAAAGACGCGCGGCGCACGCTGGTCAACGCCGATCCGGACGCGGGCCTCACGGGACTCCGTGCGTCGATTGACCCACCCCACGCCGGGCGCCATAGCGAATGGCTATCAGACCTGCGCCAGCAGGCTCGTCACATTGGGAGCAGGGCGCTCCGGGACTCGCCGCGCGAGCCGGGAACGCGAGGGGGACACCATGATCGAAGACGCGGACTACGTCATCGCTGGTGGCGGCAGCGCCGGCTGCGTCCTGGCTCGCCGCCTGTCGGAGGACAGCCGCAACCGGGTCGTCCTGCTCGAGGCCGGCCCGCCCAGCAACCTGTTCATGGTCGACCTGCCGGCCGGCATGCTGAGCATCATGCCGCGGCAGGACCTCAACTGGTTCTACGCCACCGAGCCCGACCCCACCCTGAACGGCCGCTCGAACATCTGGCACGCCGGCAAGATGCTGGGCGGCGGATCGTCGATCAACGGCATGGTCTATATCCGGGGCGCGCGGCACGACTACGACGGCTGGGCCAAGACCGGCTGCACCGGGTGGTCGTGGGACGAGGTGCTGCCCTATTTCCGACGCTCGGAGGACTACGAGGGCGAGGCGTCCGAGATTCACGGGAAGGGCGGCCCGCTGGGCGTCTCGCCGCTCCGCGCCGTGACCCAGACCGCACGGTCCTTCGTCGAGGCCTGCGCCGAGATCGGCATGCCGACCATCCCGGACTACTGCTCGGGCGACGTCGACGGCGCCTACATCCCGCTGGCGACCCAGCGCAACGGCCAGCGCTGCAGCGCCGCGCGCGGCTTTCTTGGCGACATCAAGGGCCGGCCAAACCTGCGCATCCTGACCGGCGCCCTGGTCGACCGGGTGATCGTCGAGAACGGACGCGCCGTGGGGGTGGTCTACCGGCAGAACGGCGCTACGCACGAGGTGCGCGCCAAACGCGAGGTCATCGTCAGCGCCGGGGCCCTGCATTCGCCGGCCATCCTGCTGCGTTCCGGCATCGGCCCGGGCGCGGAGCTCCAAAAGCACGGCATCGCGGTGACCCTGGAGTCCAAGGAGGTCGGCCACAACCTGCACGACCACCCCAGCATGCCGAACATCCGCCTCGTGGACAGCCCGAGCTATAACGTCACCAGCAACATCGTCCGCAACATGATCGAGGGGATCAAGTACGTCACCGCCCGGCGCGGCATGTTGACCACCTGCGCGGTTCACGCCCACGCCCACGGCCGCACCGCGCCCGACGTCGAACACCCCGACATCAAGATGCAGATGATGCCGTTCTGGGGCGATCCCCAGCGCCGGGTGGGCGGACCGATCGATCCCAACGGGCCGGACGCCGCCAAGGACTACGGCATGACGATCAACGTCAACATCATGGCCCCGAAGAGCCGCGGCGAAATCCGCCTGCGCAGCGCCGACCCGACCGACAAGCCGGTCATCGACCATCCGATGTACGCCGTGCCGTCCGACCTCGACGGCATGCGCGCGGCCCTCAAGCTCGCCGACAAGATCTACGCCGCCCCGGCGCTGGCCAAGCATGTGGTCGGCCCGGCCTTTCCGCCCACGCCGGATCCGAGCGACGAAGAGTGGGAGGACCTGATCCGGCGATACACCCAGGTGGGCTACCACCCGGTGGCGACCTGCCGGATGGGCGGCGACAACACCGCCGTCGTCGACCCGAGGCTGCGGGTCTATGGTGTCGCGGGCCTGCGGGTGATCGACGCCTCGATCATCCCCGTCCTGCCCTCGGCCAACACCAATGCGCCGGCCATCATGGTGGCCGAGAAGGGCGCCGAGATGGTGCTGGCCGACAACCGCTGAGCCGATCGCTCCCACCATAGAGGAAATGCCATGCCCGTTCTGCCAGCGCTCCGTCCCTTCTTCGACGCGATCAACGCGCCGCGGCCTCCCCAGCCGGACCTTCCGCCCGCGGAGGCCCGGGCGGCCATGCACGCCATGATCGACAAGACCTATGGCGCCAACCGCGCCAGCGTCGCGCCGGTGGCCTCGGAGCGCGACTATCGCGTGCCGGTCGACGGCGGCGAGATCACCGTGCGGGTCTACAGGCCGGCCGAGGCCCCGTCGCCGGCGCCCTGCTACGTGCATATCCATGGCGGCGGCTTCTGGCTGGGGACGCTCGACCAGTCCGATGCTGGCTGCCGCACCCTGGCGAGGGACGTGGGCTGCGTGGTCGTCTCGGTGGACTATCGCCTGGCGCCGGAAGCCAAGTTCCCGTCGGCGGCCGAGGACTCGTACGCAGCGCTCCTGTGGGTGGCCGACCAGGCCGATGAGCTCCGCGTGGACCGCTCGCGGATCGCGGTGGGCGGCGGCAGCGCCGGCGGCAACCTCGCCGCCGTCGTGGCCCTGATGGCGCGCGACCGGGCCGGTCCCGCCCTGGTGATGCAGGTGCTGGAGATCCCCGTCACGGACTTCACCCGCATGGAGCCGCTGAGTTTCCCGCAGGAGGATCTCGCCGTCCGCTCGGGCAAGGACCAGTACGGGGGGTTCTATCTCGCCAGCCCGGCCGACGCGACCAACCCCTACGCCTCGCCGCTTCTGGCCCCCGACCTCGGCGGCTTGCCGCCGGCGCTGGTGATGACCGCCGAGTATGACCCGCTACGGGCGGAAGGCGACGCCTACGCCAAGCGGCTGGCCGACGCCGGGGTCGCCGTCGAGCACCGGTGCTGGGAGGGCCAGTTCCACGGCTCCCAGAGCATGGCGACTCTGATCCCGGCCGAGGCGGCGGCCTATCGCGCGCAGATCGCGGGCGCCCTGCGCCGGGCGTTCGGGACGGGCGGCGCCTAGGCGCTGACGCTCTCGCCCGCCGCCGGTTCCGCGCGCATCAGATCCTCGCTGTAGCCGACGCGAACGAAGGCCGCGCCCTGAGGCCCAGCGGTCAGCGGGCCATAGAGCGTGCCGCGCGCCACGAAGATCGCCGCCGGCGCGCGATAGACAACGTCCTCGACCGTCAGTTCGCCCTCGGTGAGGTAGAGGACTTCGTCCTCGCCATGCCGGTGGCGGGCCTCGGTCCAGTTGGGATCGTAACGGCTCTCATGGACCATCGGCAGGCCCTTGCCGCCGTTCATCACCGCCCGGAACTGGATGCCCTTGGGCTGGCCGTTCGGCAGGTTGTTGCGCGACCAGGGCAGGGCGTCGATATCGACGGCGACGAAGGGGCTCGGATGGGTCATGGCCTATTCCTCCTGCGGGCGGGTGGTCGTGCGCCGCCTGCCTCTGCTTGTTGGGGTCGCTGCAATATGTGTCCGCGGCGCGGGGCGCGTCCAGCCCGGAGCCGTCAATGGGGCCATCAGTCCCCTCCCGGCGTGGGTTCCGGCGTGACGCGGGGTCAAGCCGATGGCGCGATTGACTCCGCCCATGGGCTGGGACAACTCAAACCCCATAAACGGCCAACGACAAGGCTGGGCCCTCGGGAAAGGACGGTTCATGACCGCGACCGAAACGCTCGATTTCGCCTACGACCCGTTCTCGCCGGCGGTGATGGAAAACCCGCTGCCCTATTACGAGGTCCTGCGGCGCGAGAAGCCGGTGTTCTACAGTCCCAAGTACGACGCCTTCTTCTTCTCCCGGTTCGACGACATGGTCGAGATGCTGTCGCACGTCGACAACAGCTTCTTGCAGAGCGAGGGCTCGCTGCCGCAGCCCGGGGACATTCTCCACCGCAACGATGGCGCGCCGACCCCCCGGCAGATGGGTTTCAAGAGCGGCAAGCGGGTGGGCATGCCGGTCCACGGCGAAGTCCGCCGGGCGCACGTCAAGCCGATGATGCCGCGCGGAGTCGAGGGCCTCACCGAATTCGCCCGTGACTTGGCCAATGCGCGCCTGGACGAACTGCTGCCCCAAGGCCGCTTCAACCTCACCGCCGAATATGGCGGCATCGTCAGTTCGAGCGTGATCATGCACCTGATGGGCATGCCCGCCGAGCTGGCGCGGACCTCGCTAGACCTCGTGAACTCCGGGACGCGCACCGATCCGGAAGACGGCGGCTTCGACGCCAACGCCGGGGCCTTCAAGTGCATGGAGCTCTACATGCCCTATGTGGAGGCGCGCTTCGCGGCGGGCGCCGACGGCTCGGTGCCCATGGTCGACGGCCTGATCAACTATCGCCACGAGGGCGATGCGATGACGCCGATGGATGTCGCCCAGGTGCTGGCCTGCGCCTTCATCGGCGGCATCGAGACCGTGCCGAAGATCGTCGCCCACGGGCTGATGGAGCTGGCCGCCCGTCCTGATCAGCTGGCGGCCGTCCGCGCCGATCTGGACGCCAACGTCCCGAAGGTCGCCGAGGAGATGATCCGCTACTGCGCGCCCGCCCAGTGGTTCATGCGCACCGCGCACGCACCGGTGACGGTGGGCGGCCAGAAGATCGAGCCCGGCCAGCGGGCGTTCTTCCTGGTGGCCTCCGCCAACCGCGACGAGGCTGAGTACGACCACCCCAACGAATTCCGTTGGGACCGGGAGATAAAACGCACGCTCGCCTTCGGGCATGGCGTGCATTTCTGCATCGGCGTCCATCTGGCGCGCATGGAGGTCAAGGTGATGGTGGACGCTTTCCTGCGCCGCGTTCCAAAGTTCAGCTTCGACATGGAGGCCGCCGTCCGGCCGTCGTCCAGTTTCCAGTGGGGCTGGAACACCCTGCCCGTGGTGATCGGATGACCGCCGTCGGACTGGATACGTTCGGGGGGCCGGAGGTCCTCAAGCTGGTGGACAAGCCGCCGCGCGCGCTTCGGGCCGGCGAGGTGCTGATCCAGGTCGCCGCCGCGGCGGTCAATCCCACGGACCTGCTGCTGCGCTCTGGCGCGCTCGGGCCGTACCTGGGGACCACCGCCAAGCCCTATGTGCCCGGGATGGACGCCGCCGGCGTGGTCATAGCCGTGGGCGAGGGCGTCACCCGCCCTGCGGTCGGCGATCAGGTGATGGCGGCCGCCGCCTATTTCCGCGACGAGGGCGGGGCGCAGAACGAACAGCTGATCGTGCCGGCCGCCGCGGCCGTGCCGATCCCGCCGGGCGCCACCATGGAGGAGGCCTGCACCCTGCCGATGAACGGGGCGACGGCCTGGGACGCGCTGGACCTTGCCGCGCCGAAAGGCGGCGTCGTGGCGGTGACCGGCGGGGCAGGGTGGCTCGCCACCATCATCCTGGCGCTGGCCCGCGAGCGCGGCATCCGCACCATCGCCGACTCCCGGCCCGACCAGCGCGACGAGGTGCTGGCCAACGGCGCCGACGTGGTGGTCGATCGCGGACCCGGGCTCGCCCAGCGCATCCTGGCCCACGCGCCGGGCGGCGTGGACGGCCTCATCGACACCGCCCTGATCGGCCCGGAGGTCCTTCCCGCCATCCGCGACGACGGCCAGTGGGTCGAGGTGCGCCCCGTGGACTCCCAGGACACCGAGCGCGGCATCACCCGCAGCCTGGCGCTCGCGCCGCGCCGCATGGAGGACACGGACGCCCAGATGGCGATCCGCCAGCTGGTGGTCGACGGCAAGCTGAAGCTACACGTGCAGGAGAGCTTCCCGCCCGAACGCGCCGCCGACGCCCACCGCCGCCAGGCCGAGGGCAGGATCCGCGGCCGGCTGGTGATCAAGTTCTAGACCCTTTCCGGTTCAGGTGGAATCTCCTGACCCGGATGAAAAGGGCAGTTATATACTTTGCAACCAGCCTAGCGCCGAAGGCGTAAAACCATCCGCACGAGGTAGGCACAAACCGACAGCACGATGAGCAGCAGCGGGATGTAAACGACGAAAAGTGCGGCCCATAGCCATGGTTCACCGACGGGGTGAAACACGATCATGGCGAAGATCGCCGCTCCCACAGCCGCAAAAAGCGCGACCAAACCCCGCTTGAAGATTGCCGCCCTCACTCGTCGTCCCTATCCACTTGAAGCTGTCACGATCTAGGAGAGCCGCGAGAGGACCTCAGCACCAAACCGCTCGGCGTTGTCGCACCATTCGGCGCGGCTGGAGCCGGTGATGTTGGCGGCTACCGTGCTGACGCCCATCGATTTCAGGTGCGCGGCCTTCTCGATCAGCGCGTCGGGGGTCTCCTTGCCGATGCCGCTGCCGAAGCTGCCCAGGATGACCTGCGGCGGTTCGGTCCGGCCGATCGTCTCGCAGTGCGCGCGCATGTAGGCGATGCCCTCGGCCAGTTCCGCGTCGGTGGTCAGCTCCACCGTGCGGCTGGTCGAGGCCAGCACGGCGCTGGCCGTGAAGAAGGGGTTCCAGGCGTCGCCGATCTCGGCGGCCCGGCGGATGGCGCGCTTCGAATTGCCGCCGATCAGGATGGGCGGGTGCGGCCGCTGGATGGGCCGGGGCAGTATGCGGTTGCCGAGCGCCTGGTAGTCAGTGCCCTCGAAGGTGAACTCGTCCTGCGTCCAGGCCGCCTTCAGGGCGGCTATGTATTCGTCCATCATCTCGTTTCGGCGGTCGAATGAGACCCCCAGCGCCCGGTATTCCCCCTTAAGGTAGCCCGCGCCGACCCCCAGGCTGACCCGGCCGCCGGAGAACACGTCCAGCGTCGCCACCGAGCGCGCGGTGATGAACGGGTTGCGGTAGGGCAGGACCAGGATGCCGGTCTGGATCCGCAGGGTCTTGGTGGCCGCGGCGACGAACGACAGCAGCACGAACGGGTCCTGCGCATGGTGGCCGCCGGCGTCCAGCCAGCGCCCGGTCGGAACGGGGTGGTCGGTGACCAGGCCGCTGTGGAAGCCCGCCCGTTCCGCCGCCCGGGAGATCTCGGCCACCGCCTCGGGATTCAGGAACTCGTCGGCGTGATCCAGGCTGTCGAACGGCAGCGTCACATTGACCTTCATCGTCGTCTCCCCTCGGCGCTTCCTGGCTCGATATGTGAGGCCGCCAGCTCAGCACATTCGATATTTTCGCTCACCCGGTGTCGTGGTGGATTCCGCGACCGATCGAGCCTCCCAAATGGGTCCTGCGGTGGCTCTAGTCGATCAGCGTCCAGCCGCCGCCTTCGCGGTTGCGGACCCAGCCGCCGGACGCCCAGGTGCCGCCGTCGACCGGCAGGATCACGCCCGTGACATAGGCGCTGAGCCTGGAGGCCAGGAAGGCGGCGGCATGGCCGCATTCCTCCGGCACGCCCGGGCGGCCCAGCGGAATGCGCCTGGCGATCGCCGCTTCGGCCTCGCCGCCACGCGGCGTCCAGGTGGCCGGATCGACGGGCCCTTTCGGGTTGTTGCCGCGCAGGCCCGGCGTGTCGGTCTGGTCCGGCGCGATGGCGTTCACCCGGATGCCATGCTCGGCCAGCTCGACGGCGAGCGTGCGGGTGAAGTTGTTCATACCGGCCTTGCAGGCGGCGTAGACAGCGTAGTTCGGCGCCGCGCGCGAGGCCTCGATGCTGGTCACATTGATGATCGAGCCGCCCCGCCCGCCGGCGATCATCACCGGCACGGCCGCCGAGGTCGCGGCCAGCAGGCTGACCAGGTTCAGGTCGATGTGCCGCCGCCAGGAGCGCTCCGACTGGTCGATGAAGGCACGCCCGGACACCCCGCCGGCGTTGTTCACCAGGATGTCGAGGCGGCCGAATTCGCGGCTGGCGGTGTCGATCAGCGCCCGGACCTGGTCGGTGTCCATCACGTCCATGGGCACGGCCACGGCGCGCCGGCCCCGTTCGCGGATTCGGGCGGCCGTCTCCTCGCCCCGCTCGGGGACCACCTCGCCGATGACCACGTCGGCGCCCTGGTCGGCCAGGGCAAGGGCGATCGCCCGGCCTATGCCGCCGCCGCCGCCCGTGACGACGGCCACCTGATCGGTGATGGAAAGGTCGTTGGTGTCCAATTTCGCCTTCCTGTGCCGGCTCGAGCCGCCGACATCAAGGCCGCGGATGGGTTCCCGGACAAGCGCTTTCTTGAGGGTTGCCATCGGCGCGGCCCCGGCGCCTGATCGGACCTAAATACTGGGAGAGGGCGCATGAGCGATTCCGCCGCAACCGTGAAGCGGCTGCTGCCGCAGATCACCGAGGCGAACCGGCACTTCTGGTGCGGCGGGGCCGACGGGCGGCTGCACATCCTGCGCTGCGGAGCCTGCGGAACCTGGATCCATCCCTACGCGGCCCGATGCCCGAAATGCCGCTCGGACAGCGTGGCGCCGGAGGCGATCTCGGGGCTGGGGACGGTCGCGGGCTTCACCATCAACCACCAGCCATGGATCCGGGGTCTGGAGACCCCCTATGTCGTGGCCCTCGTCGAGCTGGCGGAACAGGCCAACATCCGGCTGATGACCAACATGCCACGCACGCCCATCGAGGCCGTGCGCATCGGCCTGCCGGTGAAGGTCTTCTTCGAGCCCGACGGCGAGATCTTCGTGCCCCTGTTCGAAGCGGCGTGATCGGAACCCAGATGCCCCTATACGCCGAGAAGAACACCGCCATCTCCGGCATCGGCCAGTCGGAGATATTCCGAAAGCCTCAGGTCCTGCCATTCGAGCTCGCGACGCGCGCGTGCGAACTGGCGATCACCGACGCGGGCCTGCGCCCCGAGGACATCGACGGCGTGGCCGCCTGGCCTTCCGTGCCGAGCGGCACGGTCGCCGGGTTCGGCACCGCGGCGCTTAGCGACATCGCCGCGACCTTGGGGATCCGGCCCAACTGGTGGTCGGGGGCCGACAACGCCGCCCAGCTGTCGCCAATCCTGGAGGCGGTGGCGGCCATCGCCGCGGGCTATGCGACCCACGTCCTGTGCTGGCGCGCGCTGGGCGAACGCTGGGTGCCGAGCTACGGCTCGGCGGCGACCAAGGCCGGCTTCCAGCTGATGGCGCCCAGCGGCTACATCGAATACCTGCTGCCGTTCCACGCGCCGTCGGCGGCGATCTGGTGCGCCATCCACGCCTCGACCCACTTCGCCCGCTACGGGATCACCCGTGAGCAGATGGGGGCGATCCCTATCGTCCAGCGGCGCAACGCGGCGCTCAACCCCAAGGCCATCTACCGCGAGCCGATCACCATGGACGACTACATGTCCGCCCGGATGATCGCCACGCCGCTCAGCCTGCTCGACTGCGACGTACCCTGCGACGGGACGACGGCGGTGATCGTCTCGCGCCTGGACGCGGCCCGTGACCTTAAGCAGCCGCCCATCGTGATCGAGGCGGTGGGGGCCGGGGCCCGCGACCGGATGGACACCTGGATCGCGCGGTACGACTACCCGCACATGGCGCTGCACGACGCGGCCGCGATGATGTGGTCGCGCACCGACCTCAAGCCCAAGGACGTCAGCACCGCCCACCTCTACGACGGCTTTACCTCGCTGACCCTGGCGTGGCTGGAGGCGCTGGGCTTCTGCGGGGAAGGGGAGTCGGGCGCCTTCGTCGAGGGCGGCCAGCGCATCTCGCTGGACGGCGAACTGCCGATCAACACCAACGGCGGCCAGCTCTCCGAAGGCCGCATGCACGGCTTCGGCCACCTGCACGAGGCGGTGCTGCAGCTTCGCGGCCAGGCCGGCGAGCGCCAGGTCAAGGACGCCCGCGTCTCGGTGATCGGCAACGGCGGCGGCAGCGTCGGGGGCGCGGCGCTGCTTAGGCGAGATGGGTGATGGGGGCGCAGGCGGCGCCTCAATCCTGATTTCAATCGTCATCGCCCGGCTTGTCCGGGCGACCCATAAGCCCTGATGGTCGTCATGGGGATCGCGGCCGCGCGCCGTGCAACCATGCGACGCGGAAGTCATGGATGGCCCGGACAAGCCGGGCCATGACGTTCATTAAATAAAATCAAACCGCTGACAGGATTTTCTGTCCAATCTTACACCACCACGCCCGACCCGCGGTAGCGTTCGATCTCGGCCGGATCGCAGCCGATCTCGCCGAGAATCTCCTCGGTATGCTCGCCGTAGTCGGGCGCGCGCGGCGGGTCGCCGCCTTCCCCGTCGAAGAGGATCGGCGGGATCGGCAGGTTCAGGCCGCCGCCGGGATAGTCCACATGGCGGATGAAGCCGTTGGCGATGGTCTGGGGGTCGGAGGCGAGTTCTTCCACCGTCTGGATGGGTCCCCAGGCGCCGCGCGCCTTGGCCAGCGCCACCTTCCACTCCTCCAGGGTCTTGGTGGCGAAGATCTCCTCGATGATGGCGGTGAGCTCCGGCACGTGCGCCTGGCGCGCCTTCGCGCCCACGAAACGGGGATCGGTTGCCAGTTCGGGCCGCTCCATCCGCTGGCAGAGGTCCACGAAGTCGCGGTCGTCGTCGCCCAGGAACAGCAGGTTGATGAACCGATAGTCCTTGGTCTGGTAGAGGAACATCGTGGCCGCCGCGAGCGGCGAGAGCGACGGCGGGATAGGTTCGCGTTTCACCGGCCTGAACACACGCTGCTTCGGATTGACCTGGGACCGCAGGATCTCCGTGCCGTTGAACCAGACGGCCGTCCCCATCAGCGAGGAATCCACCACGGTGGCCTCGCCGGTCCGCTCGCGGTGGAGCAGGGCCGCGCAGACGCCGCCGGCCAGGACCATGCCGGACATGCCGTCGCCGTGGCCGACCATGCCGGTGGGCCACTCAGAGCCGTTGCCGTCCATCGCCGACTGGGCCAGCGACCCGCGGGCCCACCAGGCGATCGCGTCATAGCCTGGCCGGTCGGCGTCCGGGCCCTTGGGGCCGTAGCCGCTGCCCTTGGCGTAGATGATCTTCGGATTGACCTTGCGGATGTCGTCGATGTCGATCTTCAGCTTGCGGCGCGTCGGCGCCAGGTAGCTGGTGATGAAGACGTCGGCGTCGGCCACCAGCCGGTAGAGCAGAGCCTGGCCATCCGGGGTCGCCAGGTTGATGACGATCGAGCGCTTGGCGCGGCTGTAGTGCTTGAAGGTGTCGGCGCTGCGCCCGGGCTCCAGCGACCCGCCCAGCAACCGCATCGGGTCGGGCGCGCCAGGGCTCTCCACCTTGATGACGTCGGCGCCCCAATGGCCCAGCACGCCCGCCGCCGAGGGCACGAACGCCCACGCAGTCACGTCTATGACCTTGAATCCTTGCAGGATATTCACGCTATTGTCCTCCCCTCGCCATCATTGGGCGTCGCAATTCGGTCACCTAGGCCTTTTCGAAGACCGGCAACTTGAACGCGCCGGCCGAGTCCTCGCAATCCAGGAAGGTGAGTTTCACCGGCATGTCGATCTCGATGTCGCGCCAGGTGAGATCGACCGGATTGCTGATGAAAAGCGCGCCTTCCTCCAGCTCGACCAGAATGGTCTCATAGGGGATCGGCAGCATGCCCTTGTAGTAGTCGTATTCGAAGGTGCAGCCGCTGACGATCTTCGCGCGGCCGGACATCGGCTCCCACACGAGCTCCGACCCGCCGCAGTATTCGCACTTCTGCACGATCGGCCACGGGATCCGCCCGCAGCTGGCGCAGCGTTGCAGGCGAAGCTCGCCCTTGTCGCACCACGCCCAGAATTCGTCGTGGCCGGGACCGCGCACGCGGTCGGGACGTCGTTGCGCCATGGCTCAAGCTCCCCGCTGGAAGATGATCGGATGGACTTCGTCGGTCTCCGCCAGCGAGAACATCGAGACCTCGATATCGGCGATCTGCCGGGGCCCAGCTTCGTGGCGCAGCTGGCGGGTGATCTCCGCCACGTGGTTCCAGCCGTGCATGTAGGCCCCCGACAGCATGCCGCCGGCCACGTTGACGGGCATGGCGCCGCCCACCGCCATTTCCCCGCTCTTGAAGCGTTCCAGCCCGCCGCCCCGCGGGGCGAAGTCGAAGCCTTCCACCTGGTTGATCAGGTGCATGGACGAAGCGTCGTAGCATTCGAAGTGCTGCACGTCGGATTTCGCCAGGCCTGACATCTCGTAGGTCTGGCGGGCGGCCTCCTGCATCTGCGGGCGCAGCTGTTCGCGCACCATGTAGTGGAACTTGTCGTTCTTGATGCGGCCCTCGCCCCAGCCGGCCACCAGCACCGGCGTGTGCGGCATGTCGCGCGCCTTGTCGGCCTTGCGCACGATCAGGCAGACCGCCCCGTCGTTGACCAGGCACATGTCGAAGAGGTGCAGCGGCCGCACGATGTAGCGTGAGGCGAGGTAGGCCTCGATGGTCAGCGGCGTCTGCATGACCGCGTTCGGGTTGGCCATCGCGTTCTTGCGCAGTTGCACCGCCACCGAGCCCAGATCGGCTTCGGTGGCGCCGTATATCGCCTGGTAGCGGCGCCAGATGAGCGCCCAGTGCGCCGCCTGCGAACTCCAGCCCCAGGGGTGGTGGTAGTAGTAGGACGTCGGGCCGGGGCCGCCCGTGAACGCCAATCCGCCGAACACCCGGCCGCTGGTCCGCGAGGCCACGCCATAGATCATCGCGACCGTGTCGCACTTGCCCTCGGCGATGGCCGTGCAGACGATCGGCAGAGGCCCGGCCAGGATGCCGGGGGTCTGCATCGTGTGACGCGGCTTGATCCCCACCAGTTTGGCCGTGTCTTCCGCGCTCGGGCCGCCGTAGAGGAAGGAGACGGAGATTCCGTCGATGTCCTCGCGCTTCAGGCCGGCGTCCGCCAGGGCGCGCTCGAAGGCGGTGATCGCCAGCGATTCGGTCGTCGGCGGCTCATATCCCGGCGCGCGCGCTCGGGACGCCTTGTAATCGGCGCCGAAGTCGGTCTCGCCCACGCCGACGATGGCGGCCTTGCGGCTCAGGTCGCGCGACGGCGGGGGCATCCGGGCGAGGCTGGCCTCTGACATGGCGTTTCCTATTTTTCAGCGCCATCGGCCGCGGCGCGGGCTGCGGACAATGGGCGAGTTGGCAGGATTAGTTCGACCAGCGCGCGAGGGGTCAACCGGGCGCGCGACGAATTCGACGAAGCCTACAAGCCCTGCCGCATCTTTCAATGTCGCATCTGACATGCGCGTGGCGGCCAGGGATGGCGGTGCGCGGCAAATCCGTTGTCCCGGCCGGTGTCGTGCGCGTAGGTTGGGGGACGGCTTCCAGCTCGTATCGAGAAGTCGCGCAGGGATGGGTGACATGTCAGAGATTTATGACCTCGTGGTGCGTGGCGGCCTGGTGGTCGACGGTCGCGGCGGCGAGCCCTTCGAAGCCGACGTCGGGATCTCGAACGGGCTGATCGCGGCGGTCGGGCGGGGGCTCGGGCCGGGCGCCGAGGAGATCGACGCCAAGGGCCTGCTGGTCACGCCGGGTTTCGTCGACCTGCACACCCACTATGACGGCCAGGTCACCTGGGAGAGCCGGCTGACGCCATCGTCGGCGCACGGCGTCACCACGGCCATCATGGGCAACTGCGGCGTGGGCTTCGCCCCCTGCCGCCCCGACCAGCGCGACACCCTGATCCGGCTGATGGAGGGGGTTGAGGACATCCCCAACCCGGTGCTCGTCGAGGGCCTGCCCTGGACCTGGGAGAGCTATCCCGAATACCTCGATATCCTGTCGCAGCGGAACTACGACATGGACGTGGGCTCGTTTCTTCCCCACGCGCCCTTGCGGGTCTTCGTGATGGGCCAGCGGGCCCTCGATCTCGAGCCCGCCACCAGCAGCGACCTGGAGCAGATGGGCGCGATCACCCGCGAGGCGATGGCGGCCGGCGCCATGGGCTTCGGCACTTCCCGCACCCTCTTCCACCGCTCCAGCGACGGCAGCTCCATCCCCACCCTGCGCGCCACGGAAGAAGAGCTCACCACGCTTGCGATGGCGCTCAAGGACAGCGGATCGGGCGTGATCCAGATCGTGGCCGAGGACTTCGGCTCCGACAGCGGTTTCGCCATGGCGCGCCGGCTGTGCGAGCTGTCCGGCCGCCCGCTCACCTTCGCCATGGCCTCAGCCAACTGGCAGACGCTGCTGGCCCGCGTTCGCGAGGCCAATGCCGACGGCCTGGGCATCTATCCGCAGATCATGACCCGGGCCGTGGGCTTCATCCTCGGCCACGAGATGACGCTCAACCCCTTCCATACGACGACCACCTACAGGGCGCTCGCGCACCTGCCGTTCGAGGCCAAGATCGCCGAACTGCGGCGCCCGGAGGTCCGCGAGGCGATCCTGAAGGACGTCGCGAGCCCCGACGAGAAGAACGCGCTGGGCAACCTGGTCCGCAATTTCGCGAAGATGTTCATCCTGGGCGACCCGCCGCAGTACGAGCAGCCGCCCGAAGCCAGCATCGCCGCGCGCGCCGCGAAGCTGGGGGTGACGCCGGAATCCCTGGCCTACGACCTGATGCTCGAGAAGGACGGGCGCAACACCCTCTACATGGGCGCGGTGAACTACGAGGACGGCAATCTCGACGCCGTCCGCGCGATCCTGGATCACCCCGACACCGTGCCGGGGCTGGGCGACGGCGGGGCCCACTGCGGCACCATCTGCGACGGCAGCTACTCCACCTTCATGCTCAGCCACTTTGTCCGCGACCGCGACCACAAGCCCCTGATGTCCCTGGCCTTCGCGATCGAGAAGCTGACCCGGGCTCCGGCGGAGATCGTTGGGCTCCTGGATCGCGGCGTGATCGCGCCGGGGTACAAGGCCGACATCAACGTGATCGACTTCGAAAGGCTGAGCCTGCATGCGCCAGTGGTGGCCTACGACATGCCGAGCGGCGGCCGCCGGCTGATCCAGGGCGCGGAAGGCTACCGCGCCACGATCGTCAGCGGCAAGCCGGTCTACCGGGACGGCGAGGCGACCGGGGCGCTGCCCGGCCGCCTCGTGCGCGGCGCCCAGGTCGCCCCGGCCGCCTGAACGTCAGGCCTCGGCCGGCGCCTGGTAGAGGCTGCGGGCGAACTGTTCGCGCGGGCCGGCGCAGAAGTTGGCGCTGAGCGCTCCGTCGACCACCAGGTTCTGCCCGGAGATCCCGGAGGCCAGGTCGCTCAGCAGGAAGACGATGGCGTTGGCGAGTTCGTCCACCGACGCCAGGTTGGCCGTCGCCCCGCCGGTGGTCGTGTTGGACCCCCAACCCGGCCGGGACGTCACCCGCTCCGTGGCGACCGCGCCCGGTGAGACGGTATTGGCGCGAATACCGTGGTGCTTCCACTCGATGGACATGGTCCGGGTCAGGGCCGCGATCCCCGACTTCGCCGCGCCATAGGGGCCGTGGAACGGCGCCGAGCTCAGCATGCTGATCGAGCCCACGTTGACGAGGCTCCCCTGGCTGCCGCGCGCGATCATGAACGTGGCGGCGTCGCGGCAGATGCGGAAGACGTATTCCAGGTTCAGGTTGATCACGTCGCGGAAGACGCTGGTGGGAGTCTCCTCCAGCTTCAGCCACTCGTGCTCGCGGGTGCCGCCGGCCACATTGGCCACTCCGTCCAGCCGGTCGAACCGGCCGACCAAGGTCTGCACGACCTTATCGCTCTGCGCCTCGTCGGTGAGGTCGGCGACCATCCCCTCGCAGCGCCCGCCGGCCGCCTGGATGTCGGCGATGGTCTGGTCGACCAGCGCCTGCTGGTGGTCCACGGCGAACACCGTGGCCCCGGCGGCGGCGATCCGGCGCGCCGTGGCGCCGCCGATGCCGCCCCGTCCGACGCCGCAGACGAGGACGACGCGGCCCTCAAGATCGATCGCGATGGACATGGCATCCTCCCTTTACGCCGCGCCGTTCGGGAATCCGAAGAGATCCGCGTGGACGCTGTTCAGTGCTGTCTATTTGATCTGGACAGGCTTGAACATCAGCCGCCACAAGCTGTGGCGCGGTCTGTAAGCCGCGAACCTACGCTCACGTCAAAACCCACTCGAACGTCGGATCACACCATGCCTGACCGTCCGGACGCCGTTCTCCTGACCTGGGACAACCCCTTGCTGCGCGAGGCCCTGGCCGGGGCGTGGCTGATCGAGGGCGCCGACGGCTCGGCGCTGGACGAGCCGGCCCGCCACGCCGTGCGGGTCCTGGTCACAACAGGGGTCCAGAAGATCGGCCCCGCCGAAATGGACGTCCTGCCCAACCTGGGCCGGATCGTCGCCATCGCCTCGGGGTCTGACGGCATAGATCGCGCCGCCGCCGAGGCGCGCGGGATCGAGATCCGGACGGGCAGCGGCGGCAACGCCGACGCCGTCGCCGAGAGCGCCGTGGGCCTGTTCCTGGCCGTCGCGCGCCATATCCTCAGCAACGACGCCTATGTCCGGGAAGGCCGTTGGCGCGGTGTGGGCGGGGTCGCCCCCGTCCGTTCGGTCGGCGCGATGAAGGTCGGCATCGTCGGCATGGGCTTCATCGGCCGCGCGATCGCCGCGCGCCTCGCGCCGTTCGGCTGCGACATCGCCTGGACGGGCCCCCGCGCCAAGCCGGACGTGGCGCACCGCTATGTCCCCGACCTGCTGGACCTCGCCCGCGAGAGCGACGCCCTGATCGTCGCGGCCCCGCTCAGCGTGGAGACCGCCGGCATGATCGGCGCCGAGGTGCTGGACGCCCTTGGCCCCGAGGGCGTGCTGGTCAATGTCGGCCGCGGTCGCCTCCTGGACGAGGACGCCCTGATCGCCGCCCTGCGCGAGGGCAGGCTGGCCGGCGCGGCCCTGGACGTGTTCGTCCAGGAGCCGACACCCGCGGAACGCTGGCGCGACGTGCCCAACGTGATCCTGTCGCCGCATGCGGCGGGCATCACCCGCGAATCGATGACCGGCCTGGCCAGGCGCGCGGCCGAGAACGCCGTCGAGTTCCTGCAACGCGCGCCGCCGCGCCCGGCGCTCGGCTGAAAACGATAACGGGAGGGAACGCTTTGACCGACTTCGCCGAAATGAGGGACTGGCGCGCGATCTGCGAGCTCAAGGCGCGCTATTGCCGCTTCATGGACACCAAGGACTGGGACCGCTACCGCGCGCTGTTCACCGAGGACTACGAGCTCGACGTCAGCCAGGAGAGCGGCATCCCGCCGATCAAGGGACGCGACGCGGCCATCGAGGCGGTGCTGTCGCACATCCGCCACGCCGTCACCGCCCACCAGGTGCACAACCCGGAGATCACCATCGACGGGGACGAGGCGCACGGAATCTGGGCCCTGCAGGACCGGGTGATATTCGGTCCGGGCGGCCCCTCCATCAGCGGCTTTGGACACTATCACGAGCGCTACGTCCGCCAGGACGGCCAGTGGAAGATCGCCAGTCTCCGGCTGACGCGCCTGCATATTGACGTGGCGCCGACGTCCGCGGCGTCATGACGACGTTCGCGCAACGGTACGGACCGTGGGCGGTTATAGCCGGCGCTTCCGAGGGCACCGGCCGGGCCTTCGCCCGCCAGATCGCCGCCCAGGGCGTCGCCTGCGTCCTGATCGCGCGGCGGGGAGATCCGCTGGTGGCGCTCGCCGAGGAAATTCGCGCGAATCACGGCGTAGAGGTCGTGACGGCCGCAATCGACCTCGCCACGCCCGGCGCCCTCGACGAGATCTTGGCCGCCGTGGGCGCACGCGAGGTAGGCCTCTTCGTCAGCAACGCCGGCGCCGATCCGAACGGGTCGCGGTTCCACGACCGGGAGCTCGCGACCTGGACCGGTCTCGTCCAGCGCAACGTGGTCACCGTGGTTGGCTGCTGCCACCACTTCGGCGGGCTCATGCGCGCGCGCCGGCGGGGCGGCCTGCTGCTGGTCAATTCGGCGGCCTGCTACGGCGGCGGCAGCTTCCTGGCGACCTATTCGGCCAGCAAAGCCTTCGATCTCTGCTTCGCCGAAGGCCTCTGGGCGGAACTGCGTCCGCACGGCGTCGATGTCCTGTGCCTGGTGATGTCGACGACCGACACGCCGGCGCTGCGCGCCCTGCTGGCCGAGAAGGGCATGCCCCTGCCGCCCGGCGTGGCCTCCCCCGAAGCGGTGGCCGAGATGGGGCTGGCCCGCTTGCCCGACGGCCCGGTGCAGAACTGGGGCGCGGCGGAGGACGAGGCGGGCATGGCCCCGATGTCCGCCGCCGCCCGGCGCGCGCGCGTCCTGGCCCTCGACCAGAACAGCAAGTTCATCTTCGGTGATTGAGGCGGCGACCGTGGAACAGGCGGGCCAAATCCCATGAAGCTGAGCGGTTTCGAACCTGACGACGAGCTGGCCGACCCGATCCTCGATCCGGCGCTGCCGATCATTGACGCGCACCACCATCTGTGGCCGAGCGGCGCCCACATCCCCTACGACCTGGCGGACTTTGGCGAGGACCTCGCGAGCGGCCACAACATCGTGGGCACGGTCTTCGTCGAGTGCATGACCGGTTACCGCCAGGATGGCGAGGCGGCGCTGCGGCCGGTCGGCGAGACCGAGTTCGCCGTGGGCGAGGCCGGAGGGGTCCATGGCGTCGCCGCGGGGATCGTCGGCTATGCGGACCTCACCGATCCGCGCGTCGCGGCGCGGACGCTCGATGGGCACATCGCCGCCGGGCAGGGGCGCTTCAGCGGCGTCCGCCACAACGTCGTCTGGCACGAGCGCGAGGAACTGATCGGCGCCCGCCGGCGTCCGCCGGGCCTGCTGCTGGAGCCCGCGTTCCGCGAAAGCCTGGCGGAGGTCGCCCGGCGGGGACTGACCTACGACGTCTGGCTGTTCCACGGCCAGCTGGCGGAGCTGGCCGCCACCGCCGACGCCCTGCCCGAGCTGGTCATCATCGCCAACCACATGGGCGGCCCCGTCACCCACCTCGCCACGCCGGGGGGCCGGGCAGAGGTGTTCGGTCCATGGCGCGAGGCGCTCATCGATCTGGCCCGGCGGCCCAACGTGCGCCTGAAGCTGGGGGGCATGGGCATGACCAACTACGCGTTCGGCTTCGAGCAGCGGCCGACCCGTCCGACCAGCGCCGAGCTCGCGGCCGCCTGGGAGCCCTATATCGATGTGGCCGTGAACGCCTTTGGGGCCGATCGCTGCATGTTCGAGAGCAATTTCCCGGTCGACAAGCAGAGCTTCTCGTACCGGGCGCTCTGGAACGCCTTCAAGCGGCTCGCCGCCGCCTGTTCCATCGACGAGAAGGCGAGCCTGTTCTCCGAAACGGCGCGCCGCGTCTACAAAATCGACAAGATAAGTTCACCTGCAGGCGCACTGTGAGCAGAAATGTATCGCGTCCGGCCCGCCGCGGACCTTCTCAAATTTAGGCGGACAGCCCACGGTGACTTCCGTCGAGCGGGTGGAGACGACGTCGATGGCCAAGTTTGATCTGGTGGTGCGCGGCGGCACGGTCGCCGATGGCATGGGCGGCGAAGTCTACGTGGCCGATGTCGGTGTCGCCGACGGCAAGATCGTCGAAGTCGGCCCTTCGCTCGGCGCCGGGACCGTGGAGATCGACGCGCAAGGCCTGCTGGTCACGCCAGGCTTCGTGGATATCCACACCCACTACGATGGGCAGGTCGTCTGGGATAACCGCATGGCCCCTTCCAGCTACAATGGCGTGACCACCGTGGTCATGGGCAACTGCGGCGTCGGCTTCGCGCCCGTCCGCCCCCAGGACCGCGAGCGCCTCGTCGAACTCATGGAGGGAATCGAGGACATCCCTGGCGTGGTGCTGCGCGAGGGTCTGGATTGGCGGTGGGAGTCCTTCGAGGACTACATGGGCTTCATCGGCGCGCGCCATTACGACATGGACGTGGCCGCCCAACTGCCGCACGCCCCCTTGCGGGTCTTCGTCATGGGCGAGCGGGCCTGCCGCCTGGAGCCCGCCACCGAGGCCGACATCGCTGAGATGCGGCGCCTCACGATACTGGCGATGAAGGCCGGCGCCGTGGGCTTCAGCACCTCGCGCTCGCTGAACCACAAGAGCGTGCACGGGGACCCCACGCCTTCGCTGAGGGCGTCGGAGGCCGAGCTCACGGCCATCGCCGGCGGGATCGCCGAGGCCGGCGGCGGGGTGCTGGAGCTATCCTCCGAATTCCTGAAGGACGTGCGCGAGGACGAGTTCGCCATGGTGCGCCGGGTGGCCGCCGCCTCCGGCCTGCCGCTGAGTTTCGGTCTGACCCAGAAGAATTCGGACCCGGAAGGGTGGAGCCGGCTGTTGGACCTCATCGCCGACGCCCAGGCCGCCGGTGTCGACATCCGCGGTCAGTTCACGCCGCGTCCGATCGGCGCGATGATCACCGTCGAGGGCACGTCCAACCCCTTCAATTTCTCGCCCACCTACAAGCAGTTGGTGGCGTCGCCGGGCTTGATGGCCGCCAAGCTGGCGCGGTTGCGTGAGCCCGCGGTCCGCGAGGCGGTGATGGCGGAGGTCCGCCCCCACGAGTCCGGCCCGGTGATCGGCCGGTTCGGCGGCTTCGAGCGCCTGTTCGTCCAGAGCGGCGACACCAATTACGAGCCTGGAATCGAGGATTCGCTGGGCCGCCGCGCGGCGCGGGAGGGCCGTGCGCCGCTCGACCTGCTGTACGACCTGATGCACGAGGGCGACCGGGGCCGCTACGTCTACTACGCGGTCAACAACTTCGCCGATTTCAACTTCGACGCCGTGCGCGCCATGATCGCGCACCCGGGCACCGTGCCCGGCCTGGGCGACGGCGGCGCGCACGTCAGCGTCATCTCCGACGCCAGCTTCCCCACCTATCTGCTGATGCGCTGGGCCAAGCCCCGCAACCCCGACGGCTTCGAACTCGGCTGGCTGGTCAAGCGCCAGACCTCGGACACCGCAAGGCTGATGGGCATGACCGATCGCGGCGTGATCGCGCCCGGCTTCAAGGCCGACCTCAACGTCATCGACATGGACCGCCTGGGCCTTGAAGCGCCGGTGATGAGCCATGATCTGCCGGCCGGTGGCAAGCGGCTGCTGCAACGCACCCGGGGCTATGTGGCGACCATCGTCTCGGGCGAGGTGGTCTATCGCAACGGCGAGCCCACGGGCGCCCTGCCCGGACGCCTGGTCAAGGGCCGGGCGGCGGCGGCCTAAAGAGAGACCATGTCGGAGCCTCACCTGAATACGGCCAACGCGCGAAGAACCGAGCCCCGCGTGGTGATCATCGGCGCCGGCATCTCCGGCATCCTGCTGGGCGTCAAGCTGCGCGAGCGCGGCTGGCTCAACTTCACCATCCTGGAGAAGGCCGGGACGCTCGGCGGCACCTGGCGCGACAACCGCTATCCGGGCGTCGCCTGCGATGTGCCGGCCCACCTCTATGTCTATTCCTTCGCCCCCAACCCGGCCTGGCGCTCGCGCTACGCCAAGGGTCCGGACATCTGGAAATACTACCACGGCGTGGCGCGCCGCCACGGCGTGCTGCCGCACATCCAGTACGGCAAGGAGGTCGTGGGGGCGGAATTCGACGGCGCGGGCTGGCGCGTTGAGACCAGCGACGGCTCCATCCATGAGGCCGACATCGTGATCGCCGCTTCCGGCCGGCTGCACCATCCGGTCATGCCCGATATCCCGGGCGTCGACAGTTTCGCGGGGCCGAAGTTCCACACCTCCCGTTGGGACGCGTCGGTCAAGCTGGCCGGCAAGCGGCTCGGCCTGATCGGCACGGGCTCCACCGCCACCCAGGCCGTCGCCGCCCTGGCCGACCAGGTGGCCCAGCTGAAGCTCTTCCAGCGCACGCCTCAGTGGGTGTTCCCGGTGCAGGACACGCCCGTGCCCTGGTGGAAACGCGTCGCCTACCGCCTGTCGCCGGCCTATGCCCGGAAATATTACCAGACCCTCCAGGCCCAGACCGAGGCCAGGGGCCGCGCCGCCACCGGCGACCGCGACGCGCGTGCCGCCCGCGACCAGCAGTGCGTCGATGCGCTGGCCACCGTCCGCGACCCGGCGCTGCGCGCCAAGCTGACCCCCAACTACGAGGTCGGTTGCAAGCGGCTGGTCATGTCGGGGACCTTCTATCAGGCGGTCCAGAAGCCCAGCGTCGATGTCGTTACCGACGGCATTGACCACATCGAACCCAAGGGCGTGGTCACCAAGGACGGCAGGCTGCACGAGCTGGACGTCCTGGTCTTCGCCACCGGCTTCGACGCCCACGCCTATCTTCGGCCGATGCGCCTGGTGGGCGAGGGGGGCGTGACCCTGGACGAGGTCTGGCGCGACCTGCCGTTGACGTACCGCTCCATCGCCATTCCGAACATGCCGAACTTCTTCCTGATCAACGGCCCCTATTCGCCGGGCGGCAGCGCCTCGGTGGTGGGCATCGTCGAGGTCCAGGTCGACTATGTGCTCAAGCTCATGGAGCACATCGTGCGCGACAAGGTCCTGCTGGTTCCGCGCGAGGGGGCAAGCCTGGCCTGGCTGGAGGACGCCCGCGAGCGCGCCCGCAATTCCGTCTGGGGCACGGGCGGCTGCCAGAGCTGGTACCTCGACAAGACCGGCACGCCCTCCATCGACCCCAGCACCCTGTCCGAATTGAAGGCGCAGTTGGCGCAGCCCAGGCTCGAGGACTTCGTGGAACGGCCGCTGCCCGTGGACGTCGAGACGAAGGCCGCCTGAGGCTTGACTGTTTGGGCGGGGCGGGGGTGATATTTCTCCCGGTCGCCCCTGCACCGGGCGGCGAGACACGGCAGGGGCGGGCGATGATCCTTGGGCTCTCGGTGGCTGCGTTCACGACGCTGCATGTGATCATCAGCCTGGTCGCGATCGCCGCGGGCCTGGTGGTGGTGCTGGCGATGATCGGCAACCATCGCCTCGACGGCATGACGGCCGTCTTTCTGGTCACGACGATCGCCACCAGCGTCACCGGCTTCTTCTTCCATTCCAAGGCGATCGGGCCGCCGCATGTGGTCGGGGCGATCTCGCTGGTCATATTGGCCGTGGCCCTGTTCGCGCTCTACGCCCGTCGCCTGGCCGGGATCTGGCGGCCGGCCTATGTGATCACCGCGGTCGCGGCCCTCTACTTCAATGTCTTCGTGCTGGTCGTTCAGGCCTTCCAGAAGATCCCCGTCCTCAACGCCTTCGCGCCCAAGGGAACCGAGCCGCCGTTCGCCGCCGCGCAGGGCGCGACCCTGGTGCTGTTCGTGGTCCTGGGCGTGCTGGCGGTTCGGCGCTATCACCCGGCCCCATGATCTGGCTGAAGACGACGGGGCGACCATGACGGTGACGCTGCACGGCATCCGCAACTGCGACACCATGAAGAAGGCCTGGACCTGGCTCGACCAGCACGGCGTCGCCTATGGCTTCCACGACTACAAGGCGCTCGGTGTCGAGCGCGCGACGCTGGAGCGCTGGGCGCGCCAAGTGGGCTGGGAGGTCCTGCTCAACCGTTCCGGGACGACCTTCCGCAAGCTTCCCGACGCCGACAAGACCGGCCTGACCGAGGCCAAGGCCGTCGCGCTCATGCTGGCCCAGCCGGCGATGATCAAGCGCCCGGTCCTCGATATCGACGGCAAGCTCCTGGTCGGTTTCAAGCCGGACGCCTACGCCGCGGCCTTCGCCTGAGGCCCCCCTCTCCCGCGTTCCGCGGGAAAGGAAAGTCATGACCAAGAATTCACGTTAGAAACTGCATCCGACGGCGGCCCGGCAGGTCTCTTCCTCTTTAGAGACGGGCCAAAAGGGTCCGATGCATTCGAGAGAGGAACAACGATGGAAATCCTGATTCCCATCAGCCTGTTTGCGATGATCGCCGCGATCGTCGTCTTTCCCAGCTACTTCAAGAGCCAGGAACGCCAGCGCATGGCCGAGGCCCTGCGGGCGTCCATCGACAAGGGCGAGCCGCTGCCCCCGGAGGTCGTGGCCGCGATCTCGCAGAACGTGAAGCCGACTCCGTCCCCTGGCCGTGACCTGCGGACCGGCATCATCTGGCTGGGCGTCGGCGTGGGCCTGGCGGTCTGCGGCGTGGTCGGCGGCCTGGATAATCCCGACGTGACCTATCCGCTGTGCGCGGCGGCGGCGTTTCCGGCCTTCATCGGCATCGCCTTCATCGTGCTTGGCCTGATCAACCGGCCCAAGGTCTGAAGGCGCGAGCGACGGGGACAGCCCATGCCGGGCTCGGGACACGCAAGGTACGCCAGCCTGCACGACGTTGAGCTCTGCGCTCACGCGGCGACCGGCGAGCGCCGCGCCTTCGGCGAGCTTGTGCGCCGCCACGGCTCGGCCGTGCGTGGCCTGCTGCGTCGGATGGGCGCGCAGGGCGCGGAGGCCGACGACGTGGCGCAGGACGCCTTCCTCACCGCCTTCGAGCGGATCGCCGAGTTCCGTGGCGATGGCACGTTCGCGGGCTGGGTCAAGCGGATCGCGGCCCGGCTCTACCTGCGCCGGCTGCAGAAGGAGCGCCGGCTGGGCGCGCTGACCGCCGAGCCCGCGTTCGAAGACGCCGAAGATCCCCACGACGACGCCGAGGCCCGCATCGACCTGGATGGGGCGCTTAACGCCCTGGCGCCGGCCGAAAAGCTTTGTGTCGCCCTGTGCTTCGGCGCAGGTCTTTCGCATTCGGATGCGGCGGAGGCCTTGAACCTGCCACTGGGAACGGTCAAATCGCATGTCAAACGTGGTCTGGAAAAACTCCGGGCGCGACTGGGGCCCGGCAACGGCGCGGTTCTTGAAGGGAGGCGCGGCAATGGTTGAAGTTGAATTCGAACGCCGCCTGGAGCGCCTCTTCGCGGAATCTGGCGAGTATGGCGACGCGAACGCCTTCGCCGAGCGGATCGAGCGCCGGCTCGACGCCGGCTGGACGGCCCGGCGCTGGCTGATCGGCTCGGCCGGCGTGGTCGGCGGCGTGATCGGGGCCAGCCAGCTGATGTTGACCAATGTCGTCGAGCGCGTGGAGACGGCGGGCGATTCCGCGCGTCTCCTGTCGTCCGGCCTGACCCATATGGCCCCGCGCGCCGATTGGCTGGAAGCCGTCGCCGGCGGCGGCAGCGTGGTGTGGATCGCCGCGGCGCTCGCCGTCGTGATGATGGGCTTCGTGCTCAGCCGGCTGATCGGAGAGATCTAGCTATGTCGTCCCATCGCCAGGAGCCCGTCCGGCGCGTCTCCGCGCCCGAGATCACCGCGCGCAAGGGCAAGACGCCCATCGTCTGCCTGACCGCCTACACCGCGCCCATGGCCGAGCTCCTGGACCCGCACTGCGACCTGCTGCTGGTGGGCGACAGCGTCGGCATGGTGGTCCACGGCCTGCCGAACACGGTGGGCGTGACCCTGGAGATGATGATCCTCCACGGCCAGGCGGTGATGCGTGGCTCCAAGGCGGCCATGGTCGTCGTCGACATGCCGTTCGGGTCCTATGAAGGTTCGGCGGAACTCGCCTACGCCAACGCCGCCCGGATCATGAAGGAAACCGGCGCCCAGGCCGTCAAGGTCGAGGCCGGCTCCACGGTGGTCGCCAACATCGACTACCTGGTCAAGCGCGGAATCCCAGTCATGGGCCACGTGGGCCTGCGGCCCCAGGCGGTGCTGGTCGATGGCGGGTTCAAGGCCAAGGGCAAGGGCCTCGACGAGCGCCAGCGGATCCTCGAGGACGCCCTGGCCACCGAAGCGGCCGGCGCCTTCGCGGTGGTGGTCGAGGGTGTGGCCGAGGGTCTGGCCCGGGAGATCACCCTGGCGCTGGGCGTGCCCACCATCGGTATCGGCGCCTCGTCGGGCTGCGACGGCCAGATCCTGGTCACCGACGACATGCTGGGATTGTTCGACTGGACGCCCAAGTTCGTGCGCCGCTACGCCGACCTGCGGGGCGAGATCGGCCGGGCCGTGGCCGCCTACGCCGACGACGTGCGGGCCCGGCGTTTCCCGGGGCCTGCGGAAATCTATTTCGCCAAGGCCGGATGATTGCGGCGCGGCGCCGGCTTCTATAGGTTCCGGCCCTCTGCGCGGCGCGCCTGAAAAGAAGTCCGGAGTCCCCGATTGACCGATCTGTTTGACGAGGTCGAGGAGCAGCTGCGCTCCGACCGCTACCGGACGCTTGCCCGAAAGTCCCTGCCATGGCTGCTCGCCCTGCTGGCGGCCGGCCTGGTCGTCTTCCTCGCCGTCTGGGGCTGGCAGCGTTACCGCGAGGAAGCCTCGAACAAGGCCTCCGAACAGTACGCCAGCGCGCTTGAGGCCCTCTCCCAGGGCCAGGCCGCCCAGGGATCGCACCTGCTCGAGGACGTCGCCAAGTCACCCTCCAAGGCCTACAAGACGCTCGCCCTGATGCAACTGGCCGGCCTCCAGATGCAGGCTGGCAAGGCCAAGGCGGCCGCGGCGCTCTTCGACCAGGCCGCCGCCGCGGCGCCCGACGCGATCCTCGGCGATCTCGCGCGCCTCAAATCCGCCTTCGCCGTGCTCGACACGGCCTCATACCAGGACACGGAGGCGCGTTTGACGCCCTTGATGAAGGATGGGCAGCCCTACCGGGCGCAGGCCCGCGAAGCGCTCGCCTTCGCCAAGCTGACGGCGGGCAACACCGCCGGCGCGCGCCGTGATTTCGTGATCCTCTCGACTTCGCTGGATGCGCCTGAGCCGGCGCGCGAGCGGGCCAAGGCGGCCATAGAGTTGATCGACACCGGCTCGGCCAAGGCCGTGGGGCCCGCGGCCAGGGCGGCCGCGACCCTCCCGCCGCCGATGCCGATGGTTCCGGGCGGCCCGACCATGAGCCAAGGCGGCCCATCGCCGTCCGACGGTCAACCGCAAGCGCCGGGGCAGCCATGACCCGCCGCCACACGACGATCCTGACGGTCCTGCTGGTCGCCGCGCTCGGCGCCAGCGGCTGCGCCACCGTCAGCCGGCTGAACCCATTCAAGGGCAAGGAGTCCAAGGAGGTCGCCTCGGCCGGCGAGCGCATCTCCATCGTCACCGACGACCAGAAGCTGGAGGTGGCCACGGCCCTCAAAGGCGTCGACTTCTTCCTGCCCAATCCGACGGTGATCGCCGACTGGCCGCTGCCGGGGGGCACGGCCGAGCAATCCGTCGAGAACGTCGACGCCGCGCCTAACCTCAGCATCGCCTGGAAGCGCGGCTTCGGCGGCGGCTCCAAGCGCGGCCAACAGATCACCGCCCCGCCGGTCGCCTCAGGCGGCCGGGTGTTCGTCATGGACGCCGAGGCCATGGTCTCGGCCATCGACGCCCGCACCGGCGCCCAGATCTGGCGCACCAACCTGCGGCCCACCGACAACAAGCGCGACAAGGAAGCCTTCGGCGGCGGCGTCGCCTTCGCCGGCGGCAAGCTCTATGTGACCTCCGGCTACCGGCTGGTGGCCCAGCTTGACGCGGCCACCGGCGCCGTCGGCTGGCGCACCCGCACCGAAGAGCCGATCCATGCGCCGCCCAACGTGTCCGGCGGACGGGTCATGGCCGTCTCGCTCGACAACACCCTGCTGACCTTCGACGCCGCGACCGGCGCGCCCGGCTGGACCTACCAGGCGCTGTCGGAGCCCGCCCGAATCCTCTCGGGTTCCAGCCCGGCGATCGCTGGCGACACGGTGGTGGCCTCGTTCGGTTCCGGCGAGCTGGTCGCCTTGCGGACATCAAACGGCAACGACCTGTGGAACGAAGCCCTCTCGCGGGCCACCCGCACAAGCGCGTTGTCCGAAATCCGCGATATCCCCGGCCGGCCGGTGATCTATCAGGGCGACGTCTTCGCGGTCAGCCACTCGGGTGTTTTCGCGGCGACCGACCTGCGCACCGGCCAGCCCCGCTGGAGCCTGCCGGTGGTGGGCATCACGACGCCCTGGGCCTCCGGCGACGTGGTCTATGTGGTCGCCAAGGACGGCAAGGTGATCTGCGCGGCCCGCGAGACCGGGCTGGTCTACTGGATCCGCGACCTCAACGCGGGCGTCTCGTCCAAGAAGAAGGTCGGCGGCGTCTTCGGGGTCGGCGGCCATACGCCCATCAAGCCAATCTGGTCGAGTCCGCTGATGGCCAACAACCGCCTGATCCTGGTGGGTACGACCGGCGAGCTGGTCGCGCTGAACGCCCGCACGGGCGAGGTCCAGCGCCGCGTGAAGCTGGGCGCGCCGGCCAAGATGGGGCCGATCGCGGCCGGCAACACGATCTATGTGGCGACGGATTCGGCGCAACTGATCGCGCTGCGCTGAGCTCTGGTCTAGAGCTGGCGCCATGGCTCTGAAACTCGCGATCGTCGGCCGTCCCAATGTCGGTAAATCGACGTTGTTCAACCGGCTGGCGGGCCGCAAGCTGGCCATCGTCGATGACCAGCCGGGGGTCACCCGCGACCGGCGCTTCGGCACAGGGCGGATCGGCGACCTCGACCTGGAGCTGATCGACACCGCCGGGTTCGAGGACGTCACCGACGAGAGCCTGGAGGCGCGCATGCGCCTGCAGACCGAGATGGCCATCGACGAGGCCGACGTGGCGGTGTTCGTCATCGACAGCCGCGACGGGGTCACACCGGTCGACGAGGTGTTCGCTGAGATCCTGCGCCGCCGCGACATGCCCGTGGTGCTGGCCGCCAACAAGGCCGAGGGCAGGGCCGGCGAAATCGGCATCCTGGAGGCGTTTGGCCTGGGCCTGGGCGAGCCCGTGCCGATCTCCGCCGAGCACGGCGAGGGCATGGCCGACCTCTATGCCGCCCTGATCGCCGTGGCCCCGAACCAGGACGACCACGACGACGACGACGGCGACAAGGCCGTGAAGATCGCCATCGTCGGGCGACCCAACGCCGGCAAGTCGACCCTGGTCAACAAGCTGATCGGCGAGGACCGCCTGCTGACCGGCCCGGAAGCCGGGATCACGCGGGACGCCATCCCCGTGGACTGGACCTGGGGCGAGCGCTCCGTGCGGCTGGTGGACACCGCCGGCCTCAGGCGCAAGGCCAAGGTCCAGGAGAAGCTGGAGAAGCTCTCCACCCACGATTCCATCCGCGCCATCACCTTCGCCGAGATCGTCATCCTGGTAATGGACGCCACCCATCCCTTCGAGATCCAGGACCTGCAGATCGCCGACCTTGTCGAGCGGGAAGGGCGCGGCCTGGTCTTCGTGCTGGCCAAGTGGGACTTGGTGGAGGACCAGCAGGCCAGGCTCGCCGAGATCACCGACGAGGCCCAGCGCCAGCTGCCGCAGGTGCGTGGCGCGCCGATCATCGCGCTCTCGGCGGAGACCGGCCGTGGCCTCGACAAGCTGATGCCGGCCGTCTTCAAGGTGCACAACGACTGGTCGACCAAGGTGAAGACCCGAGACCTCAACGACTGGCTGAAGATGGCCACCGAGCGCCATCCGCCGCCGGCGGTGGGCGGGCGGCGGATCAAGCCCAAGTACATGGCCCAGACCAAGGCCCGGCCGCCGACATTCGTGCTGTTCGCCAGCCGCGCCGACCAGTTGCCGGAAAGCTACCGCCGATACCTGATCAATTCGATCCGCGAGAGCTTCGACCTGCCGGGCGTGCCGATCCGGGTGACGGTGAAGTCGAACAAGAACCCCTACGCCGAGGGCGAGGAGAAAGCGGGGCAGGGCTCCGTGCGCGCGCCGTTCGGCCTGCCCGAAGGCGGCCTGCCGACGACCGGCCTGAAGGCCAAGACCCGCGTCGCCGCAGCCGCCAGGTCCAAGGCCGGGGCCACGGGCAAGCCCAAGCCGTTCGGCAAGGCCAAGCCGCAGGGGCCCAAGGCCAAGACGGGCAATCCCCGCGGGCGGGCGGCCAAGCTCGCCCGGCCGGGCGTCAAGCCGAAGCGGGCGTCGCGGCCGGCGCCGAGTGGTCGAAAACCACGTTAGAGCGCGGCAGCCCCCGGTCGGTCTGGGCGAGCTGGACGATCAGCGGTCCGATCTCCGAGGGGTCGGGCAGCGACAGCGGATCCTCGCCCGGCATGGCCTCGGCCCGCATCCGCGTGCGCATGGCGCCCGGGTCCAGCAGGATGGCGCGGACCTGGGTCTGCTCGAGCTCGTCGGCCCAGGTGCGGACCAGGTTCTCCAGGGCCGCCTTGCTCGCCCCATAGGGACCCCAGAAGGCCCTGGGGCGCTCGACCCGGCCGGTGGTCAGGAAGACGGCCCGGCCCGCCTGCGATGCGCGCAGCAGCGGCTCGGTGGCGCGGATCAGCCGGTAGGTGGCCGTCAGGTTCACCGCCAGCACCCGGTCCCAGTGCTTGGGCTCGATGTGGGCGACCGGCGTCATCGGCCCCAGGATCGCCGCCGCGTGGACCAGGACGTCGATCCGGCCGAACCGCTGGTGCAGCGCCAGGCCCAGCTGGTCGAGCCCGTCGCCCTCGGTGATGTCCATGGGGACCAGGGTGGCGCGCTCGCCGGTGGCGGCCTTGATCTCGTCGTCGAGCTCCTCGAGGCTCGCTTGTGTGCGGGCGACCGCCGCCACATGCGCGCCCGCCCTGGCGAGCGCGAGGGCTGAGGCGCGGCCGATGCCGCGGCTGGCGCCGGTGACCAGCGCGATCTTGTCGGTGAGGGGCTTGTTGGACATGGGCCGGGTGTCTAGCGGACCTGACCTTCCGTGTCAGGCCGGTTTGCGTAGCGCTGCGCGATCACGGCGCAGGCCATCAGCTGGATCTGGTGGAAGATCATCAGCGGGATCATGGCGATGCCGGCTACCGCCGGGGTAAGCAGTGCCGCGGCGATCGGCGCGCCGCTGGCCAGCGACTTCTTGGAGCCGCAGAAGACGATGGCGATCTCGTCGGCCTTGTCGAAGCCGAACAGGCGCGCGGCGAACGCCGTGGCGGCCAGCACGACACCCAGCAGGACCCCGCAGATGACCAACAGCCGCACCAGGTCCAACGCGTCCAGCCGGCTCCAGACGCCACCCACCACCGCGCCGGAGAAGGCGACATAGACGATCAGCAGGATGGTGCCGCGATCGAGCTTCGACAGGGTCTTGTTGTGGGCCGCCACGAAGCCGCCGATCCACGGCCGCGCTAGCTGGCCGGCCACGAAGGGGGCCAGGAGCTGCAACACGATCGACCAGAAGGAGCCCGCGCTGACCGCCCCCTTGGAATGCATCAGCAGGCTGGCCAGCAGGGGCGTCAGGAACACCCCCAGCATGTTGGAGGCCGAGGCCGCCGCCACCGCCGCCGGCACATTGCCCCGCGCCACGCCCACGAAGGCGATCGAGCTCTGGATGGTCGACGGCAGGCAGCCCAGCAATATCAGGCCCGAGGCGAGCTCCGGCGGGGTGATCCAGGCCGGCAGGAGGGTGAGCCCCAGGCAGAGCGCCGGAAACAGGACGAAGGTGGCTCCCAGGATCACAAGGTGAAGGCGCCAGTGCGTCAGCCCGCGCAGCACCGCCTCCCGCGAGAGCCTCGCCCCATGCAGGAAGAAGACGACGCCGATGGCGACCTTCGACACCCAGCCTAGCCAGACGGCGGTTTCGCCACGGGCCGGGGCCAGGGTGGCCGCGACGCCCATGGTTATGATCAGGACGAGGTACCAGTCGATCTTCAGGCCCCCGAGGAGCCTCGCCGGCTGGGCGGTCACGCGTCGACCAGGAAGGAGAGCTGCCGCTCCACCGCCTCGTTACGGCCCTCCGCGATTTCGCGGTCGAGGAGGCGGGTGGGGTAGTCGCCGGTGAAGTAGTGGTCGGTGAACTGCGGGGTCGTCGGATCGCGCGGCGCAGAGCCCATCGCCCAGTAGAGGCCCTCCACCGACAGGTAGCCCATGGAGTCGACGCCGAGAATCTTGGCGATCTCGTCCACAGAATGGTTGGCGGCCAGCAGCTTCTCGCGGTCGGGCATGTCGATGCCGTAGAAGTCCGGCCACATGATCGGCGGCGAGGCGGAGCGCAGGTGGACCTCGGCGGCGCCGGCCTCGCGGACCATCTGCACCACGCGCACCGAATTGGTGCCCCGCACGATCGAGTCGTCGATCAGCATCACCCGCTTGCCGGCCAGCACCGAGCGGTTGGGCGACAGCTTCATGCGCACGCTGGATTCCCGTGTCGCCTGGGTGGGTTGGATGAAGGTGCGGCCCACATAGTGGTTGCGGATGATCCCCATCTCGAAGGGCAGGCCGGCCTCCTGGGCGAAGCCCAAGGCCGCGGGCACGCCCGAGTCGGGCACGGGCACCACCACGTCGGCCGGCACGCCGCTTTCCTGGGCCAGGCGTTGGCCCATCCGCTTGCGCACCTCGTAGACCGATTTGCCGTTCACCACGGAGTCCGGCCGGGCGAAATAGACGTATTCGAAGATGCAGGGCCGCGCCTGCTTGGCCGGGAAAGGCTTCACGCTCTCCACCCCGTCGGCATCGATGATCACCATCTCGCCGTGCTCGATGTCGCGCACGAACTTCGCGCCGATGATGTCCAGCGCGCAGGTCTCCGACGCCAGGATCGGGCTGCCGTCCAGGTCGCCCAGCACAAGCGGGCGGATGCCGAGGGGATCGCGGACGCCGATCAGCTTCTTGTTGGTCATCGCCACCAGGGCGTAGCCGCCCTCGATCTGCGACAGCGCGTCGATGAACCGGTCCACGAAGCGGGGCTTCCGCGACCGGGCGATGAGATGGAGGATCACCTCGGAGTCCGAGGTCGATTGGAAAATCACTCCGTCGGACACCAGCTGTTCGCGCAGCGTCAGGAAATTGGTCAGGTTGCCGTTGTGGGCGATGGCCACGCCGCCGGCCTCCATGTCCGCGAACATCGGCTGGACGTTGCGGATGAACGAGCCGCCCGATGTGGAGTAGCGCGTGTGGCCGATGGCGAAGCGGCCGGGCAGGCGTTGCGTCAGGTCGACCCCGCCGAAGGCGTCGCCCACGTGGCCCATGTGCCGCTCGGTGTGGAACCGCTGGCCGTCGAAGCAGGCGATGCCGCAGGCCTCCTGGCCACGATGCTGCAGGGCGTGCAAGCCGAGCGCCGTCAGGCCCGCGGCCTCGGCGCTGTCGAACACCCCGAACACGCCGCACTCCAGGCGAGGGCTGTCGTCGAGGGGATCACGGATCGGCGCCGGCCATCGCTCTTGAGCATCGGTCATCGCGACTTCTCCACCAGATCGTCGATCTCACCCCGTTGGCGCGCGTCGTAGCCGTCCTGGGACGTCCTGTCACCAGAGGCCGTCCCGGAGGCTCCCTCGGTGGCGCCCTTCACCGCCCGGTCGAGCGCCGGCCTGAACCGCCCGGCGAGGTCGAGCCCTTGTGGGGCGAGCGCGGTCAGCAGGTGGCCCATGTTCTGCGCCAGCGGCCAGGTCATGGCCCCGGTGATCCAGCGCGGCTGCAGGTCCTTCGGCGTGGCCGCGTTGAAGCCCAGGTTGAGCGCGCCCAGCATCAGCATGCCCCGCGCCAGTCCGATCAGCAGGCCGATGCTGCGGTCCAGCGCGCCCACGAAATCTGTCTGCTGAACCTGTTTGGCGATCCCGCCGCCGATCAGCCGCAGCAGGATGTAGGTCACCGTGAACACCAGGATCAGCGCCGCGGCGGTTCCGAGCCACCCCGGATGGACGACCTGGCGCACCATCGGGGCGGAGATCGGCAGGCCGAAGACGGCGATCGCGGCGGCCGCGACCAGCGCCAGCAGCGCGGCCACTTCACGCACGGCGCCCCGGGCGAAGCCCACGACGCCGGAGATCAGCAGCAGGGCTATGACGATGAAGTCGAACTGGGTCATCGGCCGGCGTCCCAGCCGGCTTCGCCGATCCGGCTGACGGCGTCGGCCAGGCGACCGGCCCCGATCACCGCCATGGCGCCCGCGCCGTCCAGGTCCGCGGGACCCAGCGCGCGGCGGAAGCCCAGCTTGGCGGCCTCCTTCAGGCGCGACTCCATGCGGCTCACCGAGCGCACCTCTCCGGAAAGGCTGATCTCTCCGAACACCACGCAATCCTGCGGCAGGGCTTGGTCCAGCGCCGAGGAGGCCAGCGCCGCCGCCGCCGCCAGGTCCGCCGCGGGCTCGCTGATCCGCAAGCCCCCGGCCACGTTCAGATAGACGTCGCGATCGCCGAAACTAAGGCCGCAGCGGGCCTCCAACACGGCCAGCACCATGGCCAGGCGCCCGGAATCCCAGCCCACCACCGCCCGGCGCGGCGTGCCGTAGGCCGAGGCGGCGACCAGCGCCTGGAATTCGACCAGCACCGGACGCGACCCCTCGATGCCGGCGAACACCGCCGCGCCCGCCGCCCGCTCGCCCGAGGTGTTGAGGAACAGCGCCGAGGGGTTCTTCACCTCCCGCAAGCCGGCGTCGCCCATCTCGAAGACGCCGATCTCGTCGGTGGCTCCGAACCGGTTCTTGGCCCCGCGCAGGATGCGGAACGGGTAGCCACGCTCGCCCTCGAAGGCCAGCACCGCGTCGACCATGTGCTCGATCACCCGGGGGCCGGCGATGGTCCCTTCCTTGGTGACGTGACCCACCAGGATGATCGCCACGCCGCGCTTCTTGGCCAGGCGCACCAATTCGCCGGCCGCCGCCCGCACCTGGGTCACCGATCCGGGGCCCGCCTCATGGGCGTCGCTCCACAGCGTCTGAATGGAGTCGATCACCACCAGGTCGAACTGCTCGCGCTTCAGGCCGTCGCTGATGTCCCGCAGCGAGGTCTCGGCGGCGAGCTTCACGGGAGCGTCGGCCAGGCCCATGCGCTGCGCCCGCGAGCGGATCTGCTCGACGGCCTCCTCGCCGGAGATGTAGGCGCAGCGGGCGCCCCGGCGGGCGGCCTCCGCCGCCACCTGCAGCAGCAGGGTGGATTTTCCCACCCCGGGGTCGCCGCCCAGCAGGATCGCGGAGCCCGGCACCACGCCGCCGCCACAGACCCGGTCGAACTCGTCGACTCCGGTGACGATGCGCGGCGGGGCAGGGGTGTGGTCCTCCAACCCTTCGAAGGCCAGGCCGCGGGCGCGGCTGGGCTTGGACGGCGCCATGGCGCCAGGCGGGCGGCTCTGCGACTCCTCGACCAGGGTGTTCCACGCGCCACAGGCCGGGCACTGGCCCGCCCACTTGGTCTGGACGGCGCCGCAGGACTGGCAGGCATAGACGGCACCGTCGCGGGCCATGGACGTCGGATGCTCCTGATTCGGATGAACGCCACTCTAGCCCCTAGGCCGGGCCTGCGTCTGTGCGTCCGCTCTGGCTTGGGCTAGCTTGGTCCTCGGGCAGGCTGGGAGATTCCGATGAGCATCGTGGAACCGGGATCGGCGGGCGACAGCCTGATCACGCGTATCCGCAACATACTCACCCGGCCCGACGCGACCTGGGATGTCATCGAGGCGGAAGTGGCGTCCACGGAGGGTCTTTACAAGGGCTGGGTGCTGCCGCTGGCCGCGATCCCGCCGGTCTGCGGAGCCATCGCCTCACTGGCGCTTGGCGGCATCCACCTGTTTGGCGTGCGTTACGAACCCTCGCTGGTGGTCGTGCTGGCCGAACAGCTGTCGCACTATCTCCTGACCCTGGCCGAGGTCTTCCTGCTGGCCGTCTTCGTCGACCTGCTGGCGCCCAGCTTTGGCGGCGTGCGCGGGCACATCCAGGCGATGAAGCTCACCGCTTATTCCGGCACGGCGCTCTGGGCCGCGGGCCTGTTCAAGCTGCTGCCGGCGGTGGGTGGGCTGCTGTGGCTCTTCGGTTGGATCTACAGCGGCTATCTCTTCCACCTGGGCCTGTCCCGGCTGATGAAGTCCGACCCCGCCCGGACCACCGGCTACTTCGTGGCTTGCCTCGTGGTGGCGTTGATCCTGGCGGTCCTGATCGGTTCGGTGACCGAGCGCATCACCGACATGGCCGGGCCGCTGTCGGTGGTTTAGGCGCGGGCGAAGCGCCGCGCGCCCATAGTCCAGTGTCATCCCGTTCCGCGCATGCGGAAGATCGGGACGAACCGGACCCGGGCGCCTGAAGGGCCCCCTCCGTCGTTTCTCACGCTGTTCGAAACGCCACCTCCCCAGCGGGGGAGGACAAGACGAGGCATGTCCTTGTGCTCCCCCGCTGGGGGCGCTGTCGCGGAGCGACTGAGGGGGATCAGGCGGAGCTGTTCCAGTGGTTCGGGTCTGGCGCGGCGGTTTCCTCCGCCGGCTCCGGCTTGCCGAGGCCGATGGACTTGCGGATGCGTTCGACCTGGGCGTCGAGGGCCTCGGTGGTGAAGCTGTCGATGAGTTCCTCGTCGTCGAGGCTTTCGCCGACGGCCATTTCCCAAGCCTCGGCTTCGTCGCCCTCGTATTCGTTCCAGACGAGCTGGTTGAGCGCGCTCTTGACCTTGGCCCGGCGCACCTGGGTCTGGAG
>CANJXI010000036.1 GCA_947478785.1 Caulobacteraceae bacterium | reverse complement strand
TTCTATGCGCCCGCCCGGCCCCGCCATCCAACCGGACACCTCCCCTTGAGCATCTTCCAACGGTTCTTCGGCACTTCCAACGACCGCAAGGTCAGGGCGATGAACGCGCGGGTTCAGAAGATCACCGCGCTCGAACCCGCGATGCAGGCGCTCTCCGACGCGCAGCTGCGCGAAAAGACCCAGGCCTTCCGCGACCGATTCGCCGCGGGCGCGACCCTGGACGATCTACTGGAAGAAGCTTTCGCCGTGGTCCGCGAGGCGGCCCGCCGCGTGCTGGGCCAGCGCCACTACGACGTGCAGCTGGTCGGCGGCATGATCCTGCACCAGGGCGGCATCGCCGAGATGCGCACCGGCGAGGGCAAAACCCTTGTCGCCACCGCGCCGGTCTACCTGAACGCGCTCGCCGGCAAGGGCGTCCACGTCATCACCGTCAACGACTACCTGGCCCAGCGCGACAGCGAGTGGATGGGCCAGATCTACCGCTTCCTCGGCATGGAGGTGGGCGTCATCGTCCACGGCCTGTCCCAGGGCCAGCGCCAGGCGGCCTACAACGCCGACATCACCTACGGCACCAACAACGAGTTCGGCTTCGACTACCTGCGCGACAACCTGGTCTACGAGGCCGACGAGATGGTCCAGCGCGGCCACAACTTCTCGATCGTCGACGAGGTCGACTCGATCCTGATCGACGAGGCGCGCACGCCGCTGATCATCTCCGGGCCCACCGAGGACCGGTCCGAGTTCTACAAGACCATCGACGTCCTGGTGAAGGAGCTCATCAAGGATCCGACCACCTACGAATACGACGAGAAGCAGCGCCAGGTGATCCTGGCCGAGGACGGCGCCGAGAAGATCGAGGAGATCCTCCAGGCCGGCGGCCATCTGGCCGAGGATTCCGCGGGCCTCTACGACGCGGCCAACGTCTCGGTGGTCCACCACGTGAACCAGGCGCTGCGCGCCAACGTCATCTACCAGCGCGACAAGGACTACATCGTCCGCGCCGGCGAGGTGATCCTGATCGACGAATTCACCGGCCGCATGATGCATGGCCGCCGGCTGTCGGAGGGCCTGCACCAGGCCATCGAGGCCAAGGAAGGCGCCACCATCCAGCCCGAGAACCAGACCCTGGCCTCGGTGACCATCCAGAACTACTTCCGGCTCTATTCCAAGCTCTCGGGCATGACCGGCACGGCCGCCACCGAAGCCCAGGAATTCCTCGACATCTACAAGATGGACGTGGCCGAGATCCCGACCAACCGGCCGGTCATCCGCATCGACGACGACGACGAGGTCTACCGGACCTCCAACGAGAAGAACCAGGCGATCCTGCACCAGATCGCGCTGTGCCACGCCCACGGCCAGCCGATCCTGGTGGGCACCGTCTCCATCGAAAAGTCCGAACAGCTCTCCGAACTCCTCAAGGACTACAAGTACGAGGTCCCGGTCCGGCGGCTGAAGCCGGAGTACGCGTCGCTCGCCGCCCGCTCGCGCAACTGGAACGAGGCGATCGCCAAGCCCGCCGCCCAGGAACTCGCGGCGCTTGGCGACGCGGCCTATGAAATCACCACCGCCACCGGAACCGGCATCCCGCACAACGTGCTGAACGCCCGCTACCACGAGCAGGAAGCCCTGATCGTCGCCGACGCAGGCCTTCCGGGCGCGGTGACCATCGCCACCAACATGGCCGGCCGCGGCACCGACATCCAGCTGGGCGGCAACATCGACATGCGGCTGGCCGCCTGGCGCGAGGAGCAGCGTGGCGCCGACATCGAGGTGACGCCCGAGATGGCGATCCAGCGCAAGTCCGAGATCGAGATCGAGATCAAGGACAAGAAGGAGCAGGCGCTGGCCGCCGGCGGCCTCTTCGTGCTGGGCACCGAGCGCCACGAGAGCCGGCGGATCGACAACCAGCTGCGCGGCCGCACGGGCCGCCAGGGCGACCCCGGCCACTCCAAGTTCTTCCTGTCCTGCGAAGACGACCTCCTGCGCATCTTCGCCGGCGAGCGCCTGGACTCGATCATGCGCACCTTCGGCGTCCAGGAAGGCGAGGCGATCACCCACAAGTGGCTGAACTCGGCCATCGCCACCGCCCAGAAGCGCGTCGAGCAGCGCAACTACGAGATCCGCAAGAACCTGCTGAAGTACGACGACGTGGTGAACGACCAGCGCAAGGCGGTCTTCGAGCAGCGCGCCGAGTTCATGGCCGCCACCGACCTCTCCGATGTGGTCGCCGAGATGCGCCGCGACACCATCGAGGACTTCGTCCGCCGCCACCTGCCGCCCAAGGCCTACGCCGAGCAGTGGGACATCGAGGGCCTGGACGAGCACATCCGCAACCACCTGGGCCTCGAGCTGCCGGTCCGGGAATGGGCGGCCGAGGACGGCATCGCCAACGAGGAGATCGAGCAGCGCATCGTCGCCGCCGCCGACGCCCGCGCCGCCGAACGCGAGGCCCAGGTGGGCCCGCACATGCGCACCGTCGAGAAGAACTTCCTGCTGCAGATGGTCGACCTGCAGTGGCGCGAGCACCTGATGCACCTGGACCACCTGCGCAACGTCATCGGCCTGCGCGGCTACGGCCAGCGCGACCCGCTGAACGAGTACAAGACCGAGGCCTTCACCCTCTTCGAGACCCTGCTCACGGACCTTCGCCAGAACGTCACCCGCTGGCTGATGACCGTGGAGTTCCAGTTCGAGGCGCCGCCGCCCCCCCCGATGGCCCAGTTCCAGGAAGTGCACCTCGATCCGCTCACCGGCGAGAACGTCGCGGACATGGGGTACCTGCCGGACGGCCTTTCGGCCGAACAGCGCGAGGCCCTGCCGGTCACCGCCCTGCCGGAAGGCTGGGAGAACACCGGGCGCAATTCCCCCTGTCCCTGCGCCTCGGGCAAGAAGTTCAAGCACTGCCACGGCGCCCTGGTCTGAGCCTCGAACAAGCGCAACCGTTCGCCGCGTTGCGTGTTCTCCGAAACAGTAAGTTCCGGGGAGTCTGAGATGAGCACATACCGCGCCTACCGGGTCGACGCCCGGCGACACATCAAGAGCGCCGAATGGATCGACGCGCCCGACGACGAGGCGGCCAAGGCCGAGGCCGCGGAGCTTTGTGAAGAGGGCGCGCCCACCATCGAGCTGTGGCAATCCACCCGCCTGGTGGACGAGATCGACTGTGAGGACGATCAGGCCTGCGACGGCTGATAAGACCTTGTAAAATCTCCCGCCGGGATTAGCGCTGGTGCGTCTGGTTTCCGCATCCCGGGTCCAATGCCGCGCATCCTCTCCGAAACCGCCGTCGCCGACTTCCGCGAACGGATGTGCGAGGCCGCCGAGCGGCTGTTCGCCGCCAGGGGTCCCGATGCGGTGACCATGCGCCAGCTGGCCGCCGACCTCGGCGTCTCGCCAATGACCCCCTACCGCTATTTCCGGGACAAGGACGACATCCTGGCCGCCGTGCGCGCCAACGGCTTCAACCGTTTCGCCGAGGCCCTGGAGACCGCGCGGGCCTCGGCCGCGAGCGGCCGGGCCAGGGCGGCGGCGGTGGGCGAGGCCTACCTCGACTTCGCCTTCGAGAACCCGCACACCTACAAGCTGATGTTCGATCTCAACCAGCCCCACGAGGCGGATTATCCCGACCTGGTGGCGGCGGCCCGGCGCGCGCGGGCGACCATGAGCGGCTACGTGGACGACCAGGCGGCGGAGGGCGAGATCGCGGGCGATCCCGCGCGGATCGGCCTGATGTTCTGGGCCGCGACCCATGGGGCGGTGGTCCTGGAACTGGCCGGCAGGGTGCCCGCCGGGACGGCGCGCGCCCTGCACCACGACCTCAGCGCAACCCTCGCCCGGGGCCTGCGCGCGGGCGCCTGAGCCGGGCTTGACGAGGCCGGCGGCGGGGCCTGAAGTCCCGCCCCGAGCAGGGGGAGGCCATCATGGGCGAAATCAAGCCGTTTGCCGTGGATTGGGAGGCCGCCAAGGTCGAGGCGGTGCTCCGGCGCGTCCGCGACTACCCCTGGCCGGTCGAGCCGGACGATTCCGGCGACTGGAACTATGGCTGCGATGGGACCTACCTGCGCGCGCTCTGCGCCCACTGGACGGACCGCTACGACTGGCGCGCCGCCGTGGCCGAGCTCAACCGGTTCCCGCAGTTCACCGCCCGGGTCGAGGACTTCGACCTGCACTTCGTCCAGGTGGTCGGCGAGGCGGGCGGCAAGCGGCCCCTGCTCCTCACCCACGGCTGGCCGGGCTCGCACTATGAGTTCTGGCCCACCATCGAGAAACTCGCCTTCCCCAGCCGCTTCGGCGGCGATCCGGCCGACGCCTTCGACCTCGTCGTCCCGTCGCTGCCCGGCTACGGCTATTCGTCCAAACCGACGCGTCCGATCGGCCAGCGCACCACCGCGCGGCTCTTCAACACCCTGATGACCGAGGTTCTGGGCTATCCGTCCTATCTCGCCCAGGGCGGCGACTGGGGCGGCATCGTCACCGCCTGGCTGGGCCTCGACCATGGCGCGAGCGTCCGCGCCATCCACCTTAACGTGTTCGGCGTCGGGCCCGCCCCGGGCGCGCCCCTGACGGCGGAGGAGATGGCCTGGGGCGCCAAGGGCGCGGCCGCCCAGGCCATACGCGGCGCCTATGGCCATGTGCAGCGCACCAAGCCCCAGTCGATGGCCTGGCTGGGCGCCGGCAATCCCGTTGGCCAGGCGGCCTGGATCGTCGAACGCTTCCACGACTGGTCGGACCTGCGGGTCAAGAGCCTGGACGAGGCGCACCCGAAGGACGTTCTGCTCACCAACGTCATGCTCTATGTGATGACCGACAGCTTCACGACCGGCGCCTGGTACTACCGCGGCGCGATGGACGAGGGGGGCCGGGTGTTCGGGCCGGGCGAGCGCTGCGAGACGCCCACCGCCTTCGGCAATTTCCTGGGCGAGCCGCTCTATACGCCGCCGCCCAGAAGCTACGCCGAGCGCGCATACAACGTCACCCGCTGGACCGACATTCCCTACGGCGGCCATTTCGCGTCCATGGAAGAGCCGGACCTCTTCGTGGCCGAGGTCCGCGCCTGGGCCCGCGAACTCTGACGGCGCCGCGTCCTGCGGCTTGACGCAAGGCTTCGGCTGTCCCTGAAGTCCGCCGGTCAGGGAGAGAGCGTCATGAGCGAGATCAAGCCGTTTGCCGTGGACTGGGACGCGGGCGAGGTCGAGGCGATGCTGCGACGCATCGGCGACTACCCCTGGCCGATCGAGCCGGAAGGGACCGGCGACTGGACCTACGGCTGCGATGGGACCTACCTGCGCGATCTCTGCGCCCACTGGACCGACCGCTACGACTGGCGCGCCGCCGTGGCCGAGCTCAACCGCTTTCCGCAGTTCACCGCCCGGGTCGAGGATTTCGACCTGCACTTCGTCCATGTGGTCGGCGAAGCCGGCGGCAAGCGGCCCTTGATCCTCACCCACGGCTGGCCGGGCTCTCACTACGAGTTCTGGGGCGTGATCGAGAAGCTGGCCTTCCCCAGCCGGTTCGGCGGCGATCCCGCCGACGCCTTCGACCTCGTCGTCCCGTCGCTGCCCGGCTACGGCTTCTCCTCCAAGCCCGCCCGCCCCATCGGCCAGCGCGCCACGGCGCGGCTCTTCGACACCCTGATGACCGAGGTTCTGGGCTATCCGTCCTATCTGGCCCAGGGCGGCGACTGGGGCGCCTACGTGACTTCCTGGATCGGCCACGACCATGGCGCCCACGCCCGGGCCATCCACCTGAACATGCTGGCGTTTCGTCCTCATGGCGGCGTCCAGGGCGAAGATGAGAAGGCCTGGGCCGCCAAGGGCGCCGTCGCCCAGAACGCCAAGGGCGCCTACGCCAACCTGCAGATGACCAAGCCCCAGTCGCTGGCCTGGCTCGGCGCCGGCAATCCCGTCGGCCAGGCCGCCTGGATCGCCGAGCGGTTCCACGACTGGTCGGACCTCGGCGTGAAGTCCATGGACGAGGTCCATCCGAAAGACGCCCTGCTCACCAACATCATGCTCTATGTGATGACCGGCAGCTTCACCACCGCCGCCTGGTACTATCGCGGCCTGGTCGATGAGGGCGTCCGGGCGCTCGGGGAGGGCGAGCGTTGCGAGACGCCAACCGCCTTCGCCAACTTCCCCGCCGAGTTCATTTCGGCCCCGCCGCGTACCTTGGCCGAGCGCGCCTACAACGTCAGCCGCTGGACCGACATGCCTCGGGGTGGCCACTTCGCGGCCATGGAGGAGCCGGATCTCTTCATCGACGACGTGCGCGCCTGGGCCCGGGAGACCTGATGGCCCGCTACGACTTCGCCTCCGACAACACCGCCCCAGCGGCGCCGGAGGCCATCGAGGCCCTGGTCGCGGCCAACGCCGGTTACGCCTCCGGCTATGGGACGGATCAGGTGACGGCGGAGGCCGCCGATCGGGTCCGAACCCTGCTCGACGCCGACTGCGAGGTGCGGTTCGTGGCCTCCGGCACGGCCGCCAACGCCCTGTCGCTGGCCGCGCTCTGCCGCCCCTTCGAGGCGGTGCTGGCCCACGAGCACGCCCACGTCTGCACCGACGAGACCGGCGCGCCCGGCTTCTTCGGCCACGGCCTTGGCCTGATCCGCCTGCCGGGCGCTTCGGGCCGCATCGACCCGGGCGCCCTGGCCGCCGCGCTCGCCGAGCCGGAGGTCTCCTACCACCAGTCGCCCGCCGCCCTGTCGCTGACCAACGCCACCGAATTCGGCACGGTCTACTCGGCCGCCGACCTCGCCGCCCTGATCGGATCCGCCAGGGCCCAGGGCTGCGGCGTCCACCTCGACGGCGCCCGCCTCGCCAACGCCGCCGCCGCCGGCTTCGACCTGGCCGCCATCGCGGGCCTGGGCGTCGATCTCCTGGTGGTCGGCGGGACCAAGGGCGGCATGCCGCCGACTGAGGCCGTGGCGATCTTCGACCGCGCGCTGGCCCGCCGGTTCGACGCGCGCCTCAAGCAGGCCGGCCAGCTGCCCTCCAAGGGCCGTTTCCTGGCCGCGCCGTTCACCGGCATGTTGCGCGACGGCGCCTTCGTGCGCCACGCGGCCCACGCCAACGCCATGGCCCGGCGCCTGGCCGACGGCATGCCCTTCGCGGTCCGCCACCCTGTCGAGGCCAACGGGGTGTTCGTCGAGATGGACGAGCCGACCCTGGCCCGCCTCCACGCCGCCGGCTGGTTCGTCTATCGCTTCCTCGACGGCTCGGTGCGCTTCATGTGCTCCTGGGCCACCACCGCCGAGGCGGTGGACGAGGTCCTCCAGGCCCTGCGGACCCTCCGCTGAATCAGACCCCGGCCAGCATCCCGGCGAGGCGACCCCGGATGATCTCTTCGGCCTCGCGCACGATCCGGCCGATCAGCTCGGCGCAGGTCGGCGCGTCGTGGATCAGGCCCTGGACTTGGCCGGCCGACCAGATGCCGTGCTCCGGATCGCCGGTCTCGTAGACCACCCGGCCGCGGGCGCCGGCTACCAGTTCGCGGACATCCTCGAAGGCCGCCCCCTGGCGCTCCAGCGCCACCACCTGCTGGCTGATCCCGTTCTTCGCCACGCGCGCGGTGTTGTGCATCGTGCGGAAGATCAGGTCGGTGGCCCGCTCGTCGTTGGCGACGATCTGGCGCTTGATGTTCTCGTGGATCGGGCTTTCGGCGGTGGCCATGAAGCGGGTGCCCATGTTGATCCCGTCGGCGCCCAGCGCCAGCGCCGCCACCAGGCCGCGCGCGTCCCCGAAGCCGCCCGAGGCGATCATCGGAATCTTGATCCTGTCCGCCGCGGCCGGGATCAGCACCAGGCCGGGCACATCGTCCTCGCCCGGATGGCCGGCGCATTCGAAGCCGTCGATGGAGATCCCGTCCACGCCCATCCGCTCGGCCGACAGCCCGTGGCGGACCGAGGTGCACTTGTGCAGCACCTTGACCCCGTGGGCCTTGAACGCGTCGACGTGCTCCTGCGGCTTGTTGCCTGCGGTCTCGACGATCTTCACCCCCGAATCGATGATCGCCTGGCGGTATTCCGCATAGGGCGGCGGGGTGATCGAAGGCAGGATCGTCAGGTTCACCCCGAACGGCTTGTCGGTCAGCGCCCGGCAGCGGGCGATCTCCTCGCGAAGCTTGTCAGGGGTGGGCTGGGTGAGCGCGGTGATGAAGCCCAGGCCGCCGGCGTTCGCCACCGCCGCCACCAGTTCGGCGCGCCCCACCCACTGCATGCCCCCCTGGACGATGGGATGCTCCACCCCAAAGGTCTCGGTGAACCGGGTCTTCAAAGCCATTCGCCGCCTCCAAACCGTTGTGGGACGCAGTTGATCCCGCTGACGCGGAGGCACGCAAGCACGCTCCTGTCGCGGGGCCCGGTCATAGATAACGCATAGTCGCCTTCCGCCGCGCCGCACGCTATGAGAAGGCATCGGAGTGTCCGATCGGGGAAGGCATGGACTGGCAGTCAAGAAAGACGGGTGGACGGATCATCGGCGAGCCCAAGGGCCGCGTCGATGAAACCACCTGGGAGCAGTTCTCCGCCCACCTGACCGGGGCCGTACGCGAGGCGCGTGACGCGGGCCTGCCCCTGGTGATCGACCTGAAGGGGCTGGACTACATGTCCTCCCGCGGCCTGCGGGCGCTGACCATCGCCAAGCGCGAGGCGGGCGATGCGGTGCCCATCACGCTCGCCGGACCCAACGAGCGCATGCGCGAGATCCTGGCGATCAGCCGCTACGACAAGCTGTTCAAGATCGTCGACGACATCGGCTCGGACGGCTGACGGACACACCGGCGCCGGCCTGACCAGGATGCGCCCCAGGATTGTGCGGGTCGCGAAGCGGATTTCTGACTCACAAGCCCCCCGAAACGCCTATGACTTCCGGGGCGCGTCATGGTGAACGGGATTCCGGCCCATCCACCTGACACGCCCGAACTTTCGAGGGCTGGGGGCCTTCTGGGGTTGGAAGCCGTCTGCGGGCTTGATCCGGCGCGCCGACGAACGTCAAATCTGAAGGCTGAGGGAAAGGGGGGCCGATGCTCGTACGCTTTTGGGGCACGCGCGGCTCGCTGCCGGTGGCGCAGAAGGCGGTCCAGATCACGGGCAAGGTCGCCCGTTGCCTGGTGGCCGCCGACGGCCGCCGTTTCAAGGACGAGGCCGAGGCAATCGCCTTCGCCGAGGCCAATCTGGAGTTCGCCGATCGCGCCACCTTCGGCGGCGCCACCTCGTGCGTGGAGATCGAGGGCGCGGACGGCGCCTTCCTGGTCTGCGACGCAGGCTCCGGCCTTCGCGAATTCGGCCTCGACGCCGTGGGCCGCTGCGCCAGGGGCCATCCGCGCGTCTATCATCTCTTCATGTCCCACCTGCACTGGGACCACATCATGGGCTTTCCGTTCTTCGCGGCGGCCTTCGATCCCGAAGCCGTCATCACCATCCACTCCGGCCATGCCGACGCCGAGACCGCCCTGCGCCGCCAGCAGGAGGAGATCTCCTTCCCGGTTCCGTTCGACTGGCTGCGGGCCAGCTTCGAGTTCGTCACCCATGCGCCGGGCGTGCCCTTCGACGCCGCCGGCGTGACGGTCACCCTGGAGGCCCAGCACCACAGCCACGACAGCTACGGCTATCGCTTCGAGAAGGCCGGCCGCTCGGTGGTCTATTCCACCGACAGCGAGCACAAGCTCGACAACATGGAGTCCGAAGCCGCCTTCGAGGCCTTCTTCGGAGCCTGCGACTTGGTGATCTGCGACACCATGTATTCGCTGGGCGACACCGTCAGCCTGAAGCAGGACTGGGGCCATTCCTCCAACATCGTGGCCGTCGACCTGTGCCATGCCGCCCACGCCAAGCGGCTGGCGCTGTTCCACCACGAACCCACCTATTCCGACCGGGATATCGCGCGCATGCACGCCGAGACCGTGCGCTACGAGGAGCTGGTCCGCGCCGGCCGCCCCGCCCTGGAGGTGATCTGCGCCTACGACGGGCTCGAGGTCACGGTCTGACACCTTGAACGGGCTGGACGCCAGCGCCCGGCTACGGGTCCGCATCGGCGGCCTGGCCGCGGCGCTGCTGGCGGCCTTGCTGGTGCTGTTGGCCGGATCGGCCATCCGCCAGCCGCTGTTCGACCTCTTCCAGAGGGTCACGCCCGCGCCCACCGCCTCGCCGCGCCTGCAGGTCGTGCTGATCGACGCCCCCAGCCTGGCCGCGGTCGGCGGATGGCCGTGGTCGCGCTACGCGCTCGCCCGCCTGACCGAGCAGATCGCCGTGAGGGGCGCCGCGGCCATCGGCTTCGACTTCCTGTTCCCCGAGCCGGACCGTCTGTCCCCCACCCTGTTCGCCGGCCTCTATCCGGAGCTTTCGCCCGCCGCGACCGTCGAGGTCCAGAACCTGCCCTCCATGGACGCGGTGTTCGCCCGGGTGATCGGCCGCGCGCCGGTGGTGCTGGCCCACGCCGGCGTCATGTCCACCTCCTTCGACGCCCTGGCCAGCGGCGCCGCGCCGTTGGCCTCCGACGTGCCGTTCACCGGCCCGGTCCCCACCGGCGGCCTGAAGTTCGCCCAGACCGTCTCGAACCTGCCGATCCTGGAGGGCGCGGCCCTGGGCCACGGCCTGGTCAACGGCCCGCCGGACGAGGATGGCGTCACCCGCCGCGTGCCCGTGGTGGCCATGCTCGCGGGCTCCCCGGCGCCTGGCTTCGCGCTGGAGCTGGTCCGCGTCGCCGAGGACGCCGACCATGTGGAGCTCCTGGGCCAGCCCGGCCACCTCGAGGCCGTCAAGGTCGGCCGCCATCGCGTTCCGGTGGAGTCCGACGGCCGGCTGGTCGTCCGCTACGCCAACCTGCCCGGCAAGGCCATGACGTCGGCGGCCGACCTGCTGCGCAAGGGTATCCCCGACGACGCCTTCAAGGGCAAGATCGTCCTCGTCGGCCTGACCGCGGCCGGCACCTCCGACGTGGTCACGACGCCCACGGCCACCGAGACCTATGGCGTCTTCGTCCAGGCCCAGGCCGTGGACGCGATCCTGCGCGGCGATGCTCTGCGCCGTCCGTCCTGGGCCACGGCGCTCGAGTGGGGCCTGAGCCTCTTGCTGATCCTGGCGGCCTGGCAGGTGGTGCCACGTCTAGGGCTGCGGGCAATCATCGCGCTCGTGGCCGGGGCCGGCGTGCTCGCCCTGGCCGGCAGCTGGTTCGCCTTCAGCCGCGGCCTGCTGCTCGACCCCGCCCCCGTCCTGGCGCCCGGCGCAGCGGCCGCGGCGATGATCGGGCTGCTGTTCGTCGAGGGCAACCGCCTGCAGGACCGGCTGAAGGCCGCGCTCGACCTGGAGCGCCTGGGGGCGGCGAAGTACGCCGGCGAGCTGGCCGCCGCCAGTGAGATCCAGTCGGGCATGCTGCTGCCGCGCGAGGCCCTGATGCACATCACCCCCGACGTCGAGATCGACGAGGTGCTGCAACCCGCCCGCAGCGTCGGCGGGGACCTCTACGACGCCTTCATGATGGACGAGCACAGGCTCTGCTTCCTGGTCGGCGACGTCACCGGCAAGGGCGTGCCGGCCTCCCTGTTCATGGCGCTGTCCAAGGCCCTGTCGCGCAGCCTGCTGATGCGCCCGCGGACCGACCTGGCCACCGCGGTGGACGGGATCAATGCCGAGCTGTCGCGCGACAACGGCCAGGCCATGGCCGTCTCGCTGCTCGTCGGCATCCTCGACCTGGTCGATGGAAGCCTCGATCTTTGCTGCGCCGGGCACGAGAACCCGCTGGTCGTGGACGCCGCCGGCGGGGTCCGGGAACTGCGCCTCGACGGCGGCCCGGCGCTCTGTGTGGCCGAAGGCTTTCCCTACCCCGTGGAACGCCATCGCCTGGAGCCCGGCGAAACCATCGTCGCCTACACCGACGGCGTCACCGAGGCGCAGAGCCCTGACGAAGAGTTGTTCGGCCGCGACCGGGCCATGGCCGCCGTCGCGGGCCTGGCCGCCGCGCGGTCGCTGGCGGAGGTGATCGACACCCTGGTGGCCGCCGTGCGGGCCTTCGAGGCCGGCGAGGAACCCAGCGACGACCTGACCGTGCTGGCCCTCAGGCGACGCGGCTAGCGGACTCCGACAGCCGCCCGGTCGGCGTCGTGGCTCCACTTGCGCGGCGAGCTGTGGATCGAGGCGGCCCGGCCGACCAGGCGTCCATCCTTGTATTCGGCCCGGATATGGACCAGTTCGCCGCCCTCGTAGGGGAACAGCGCCATGATATCCATCTGCGCCCCCTCGATCACGCCGGAGAACAGGATCCGGGTCGGGAACCCCGCCGACACCGGCATCTCGCCGGTCAGCACGGAGCCCACCTGCTTGAGCACGATGACCACCGGCTGATGTCCCTCCTGCGTGAAGGTCCATCGGCCGGTGAGGTCGGCGACGGGGGCGGCCTGGGCGGGCGAGGCCTGTGTCTGGGCGGCCGCGTGGCCGCCCGGCGATGCGGCCAGGGCCAGGGCCATGCCGACGGCGGCCCAGCGGTGAAGGCTCATGACGTGATTCTCCGGAAGCTGAACGCTACGGGCCAGCCCTCGCCTAACGGACGATGACCTCGACCCGCCGGTTGTGCTCGTTGGGCACATTGTCCTCCGTCGGCTCCAGGAGTTCGCGCTCGCCCCGCCCGGCGGTCCGCGTGATCGACAGGTCCAGGCCCTTCTCGGCCAGGAACCCGCGGATCTCGATCGCCCGGCGCAGGGACAGGATGTCGTTGTCGGCGTCCGTGCCGACCGTGTCGGTATGGCCGGTGATCTGCACCGACACGCCGTTGTTGGACCGATTGGCGATTTCGGCGAAGAGGCGGGTCAACTCGACTTCCGAATCGGGCACGAGCGTGGTCGTCCCCTCGACGAAATAGAGGGTGAAGCGCGCGGCTGGCGGCGGAAAACCCTGGGTCAGCTTCGCCCAGAGCGTCGATTTGACCTTCCGCGGCGCCACCTTGCTGAACCCCGTGCGGGTGTCGGGCTTGTCGAGGACACCCTTCTCCGCCTCGGTCTTGGGGTTCAGCACCACGACGGAGCCCGCGGGGGCCCCGGCCTCGCCGGGCAGCAGGGTGACGCTGGACGAGGCGCAGGCGGCGAGCAGGAGCGGGATCGCGAGAGCGGCGAGCCTTCTCATTTCACCTCCACCACGAAGCGGGTGCCGCGCGCCGCCAGCAGCGAGGTCGGGGTCCGCACCTTCATGGCGTCTTTGTTTTCCTTGGCGATCTGGCCGGAGACGATGGCCAGCGAGCCACGGTCCACATTGGTCAGGAACTTGCCCTTGTGGGTGGTGTCGTCGAATTCGAACTCGGCCACCGAGACCCGGCTGTTGGGGCCCACCGCGAAGCGGCTGTTGTCGATGAAGGTGATCCCGATCCGCCCGTCGGGGCCGGTGGACAGCACGTCCTTGACGTCCAGCACCAGGCCCGGCTTGGCCGGCAGGCTGGCCGGTCCGCGCAGGACCTTGGCGGTTCCGATTGTGCTCTTGATCCGCCCGATCTCGGCGGCGAGGCTCGGCGTCGACACGCAGGTCGCGATCAGTAATCCTGTGGCAATAGCGATACGCATAGAAATCCCCCTCCACGAAGGCTCAAAACCATAGCCCATGCCAGCGCCAGTTCCGAGTCCGGACCCGTGGCTGTCGCCCGCCTGCCGGCGACCCAGGCCGCCGTGGTCCGCGCGCTGGCCATCGCCCAGCTGTTCGCCGAGGACGCCGGCCTGCCCGACGCGGCCCGCGACACCCTGGCGATCGTCGTCGAGGAGTGGACGATCAACATCGTCGAGCATGGCCAGGCCGCGCCCGACAGCCTGATCGCGCTGCGCATCGAGCGTACGGGCGACATGGTGCGGCTGACGGTCAGCGACGCCGGCCAGCCCTTCGATCCGCGCGAGGCGGTCTCCACCGGCCCCAACCTGGAACGCGGCGGTGGCGTCGGCCTGGACCTGATCCGCGCCTGGACCCGCATCGAATCCTACCGCCGGCGCGCGGGACGCAACCGCCTGGTCCTGGGCATCCCGCTGGGCTGAGGGACCCCCCTCCGTTCAGATAGGCCCTTGTGCTCCCCCTCAGGGGGAGCTGTCGCGAAGCGACTGAGGGGACCTGATATGAGCCAGGGGCTTGATCCGCGAAGCGTCGCCTAGTGAATCCCCGTTCTGCCGATGGCGTAGAAGCGCGCCGCCCTGCGCTTGCGGATATCGTCGGGACCCAGGCCCTCAAGACCTTGCAGCTCCTCCTCGATGGCGTCGCCCACCGCCTTCATCACCGCCTCGGGGTCGGAGTGCGCGCCGCCCGGCGGCTCGGGGATGATCCGGTCGACGATCTTCATGCCGAGCAGGTCCTGGGCGGTGATCTTCAGCGCCTTGGCGGCCTCGCCGGGCGTGCGCGCGCCCCGCCAGAGGATCGAATTGGCGCCTTCCGGCGGGATCACCGAATAGACCGCGTGCTCCAGGATCAGCACCCGGCTGCCGCAGGCGATGCCCAGCGCCCCGCCCGATCCGCCCTCGCCGGTGACCACCGCCACCATTGGCACGCCCAGCATCAAGCTCTTCTCGGTCGAGCGCGCGATCGCCTCGGCCACGCCGCGCTCCTCCGAGGCGATCCCCGGATAGGCGGCCGTCGTGTCCACGAAGCTGATCACCGGCAGGTTGAAGCGCTCGGCCATCTCCATCAGCCGGATCGCCTTGCGGTAGCCCTCGGGCCGCGCGTAGCCGAAGTTGTGCTTCACCCGGGTGACCGTGTCGCGGCCCTTCTCGTTGCCCATCACCACCACCGGCCGGCCCCGGAAGCGGCCCAGGCCCCCCATGATCGCCTGGTCGTCGGCGAACTTTCGGTCGCCGCGCAGCTCCACGAACTCATCGATCAGGGCGGCCGCGTAATCCACGAAGTGCGGCCGGTCCGGGTGGCGGGCGACCTGCACCTTCTGCCAGGCGTCCAGCTTGGAATAGGCGTCGCGCCGCAGCTCCTGGGCGCGGGCCCGCAGGGCTTCGATCTCGGTGTCGAAGGCACCCGACCCCTGGGTGTCGGAAAGCTTCGACAGCTCCTCGATCTTGCTCTCGAGGTCCGCGATGGGACGCTCGAAGTCGAGGTAATGCGCGGCCATCCGTGATCTGGTTCCCATGTTGGCGAAGCGGCGGAAATTAGGCGGGTTGGCGCCGCCTCACAAGAGCGCCGGCGCAGGCCCTCCGGTTGCACGTGCAACCCGATCCCCGTTCAGCGGGTTTGTAGGCCAGAACGAACCCGAGCCACGCCCCTGGCGCGGGACATGGAGACCCACATGAAAGCTGCCCTGAAGATCGGCTTGGCGTCCGTCCTGGCGTTGTCCACCGCCGCGCCCGCGCTCGCCCAGTATCAGCCCACCCCGCAGTACCAGCGCGACCTGGACCGCTACCAGAACGACCGCGCCGCCTACGACCAGAGCCGCGCGGCCTACGACAACAGCCGCGAGGACTACGCCGCCGCCCGCCGCGACTACGAACGCCGCCGGGCCGACTACGAGGCCCAGCGCGCGGCCTACGACGCCCGTTACGGCTACGGAGCCTATGTGCGGGTCTACGGTCCGGCGCCCGCGTGGGATGACGCCCGCTGGTCCAACGCGGCCCCGCCCGCCGCCGGCTACTATGGCCGCGACAGCGCCTATACGGCCAACGCCGGCTGCCGTTCCGACAACCGCTCGGCGACGACCGCGGGGATCATCGGCGCGCTGGCCGGCGCGGCGCTCGGCTCCAACGTCGCGGCCAACGGCCGGGGCACGGAAGGCGCCGTCTTGGGCGCCGTGGTCGGCGGCGGAATCGGCGCCGCGGTGGGCCACGCCAACGACAAGTATCGCTGCGACACCCGCGGACCCTACTACACCTACAGCGAGACCATCCCCTACCGCGAGGCCCGCGACTGGCGCTCCGGCCGCTACGCCAGCAACTACTATGTTCGCCAGCGCTGCCGCCTGGCCCCGGCCCCGATCGATTCCTACGGCAATGACTACCGCTACGTGCGGGTCTGCCCGGACGGAAACGGCCGCTACCGCATCACCGGCTAAGCCGGCCTGACAGCAAGACGGCGAGGGCCGCCCAGCGAGGGCGGCCCTTTTTCGCGTCTACCGCTTCTTCCCCAGCGGGTGCTTGGACGCCATCACCTCGCGCAGCCGGTCGCCGGCCACGTGGGTGTAGATCTGGGTGGTGCCGATGTCGGCGTGGCCCAGCAGGGTCTGGACGACGCGCAGATCCGCGCCGCCTTCCAGCAGGTGGGTGGCGAAGGCGTGGCGCAGGACGTGCGGGCTCACCCGCGCCGGGTCGATCCCCGCGAGACCCGCCGCCTCGTCCAGCATCTGGGCGAACCGGCGGGGCGTCAGCCGGCCTTCCTTGCCCCGCGACGGGAACAGCCAGGGATTGGCCTTGTCGCCCTTGGGCAGGTGCTGCGGGCGGACATCCAGATAGGCCTTCACCGCCGTTCGCGCCGCCGCGTTCAAGGGCGCCAGCCGCTCCTTGCCCCCCTTGCCCTTGACGATCAGATAGGCGGGGTCCCGCGCCAGCGCCGCCAGGCTCAGGCCGGTGAGCTCCGAGATCCGCAAGCCCGAGGCGTAGGCGAGCTCGACCATGCATGCGAGCCTCAGGCCCTCGGCCCCGTCCCGCGCCCCGGCCGCGGCGATCAGCCGGTCGACCTCGCCCCGCGACAGCACCTTGGGCAGCGGCCGGCCCTTGCGCGGCGCCTCCACGCGCCTGGACGGATCGTCGGCCCGCCAGCCCTCGCCCAGCACGAAGCGGTAGAACTGGCGCACGGCGGCGCGTCGGCGCGCCGCCGTGGCCGGCGACAGGCCACGCGCCCCCAGCGCGCTGAAATAGGCCTCCACATCCTCCGCCGAGGCGTCGGCCAGGTCGCGGCCCCGCCCGGCCAGGAACCCCGCCGCGTCGGTCAGGTCGCGGGTGTAGGCGGTCAGGGTGTTCTTGGCCGCCGCCCGCTCCACCGCCATCATCTCCAGGAAGGCCTCGGCCCAGGCGCCCCCCTTCCCGCTCATTTCAGCGCCAGCAGGCCTTCCAGGGCGATGCCCCGCGCCTCCTCCGGCAGGCCCGCGAGGACCAGGGCGTGGACGATCCGCGCGCGGTCGGCGACCGCCGGTCCGGACGCGCCCGCCTCCGCGCAGGTCCAGAGCGCCAGGAGCGCGGTCTCGCCCATCAGCCCGCCCCGCGCGGCGTCCTCGAGCGCCAGGTTCCGCCCCACCGGCGCCTTGCCCTCCGGAACCGCGAAGCCGGCCACCCGGCCCCGGTCCTCGGCGGAAAGATCAGGCGACAGCGCGGCGAACAGTAGCGCCGCCGCCTGCAGCCGGCCCCGCGTCTTGGAGTCCGCTTCGGCGGCGGCCGCGATCAGCGCCGAAACCCCGCCGGCCGGCGCCGGCTGACCAGACGCCGCCGCCTGGGCCAGGCCGCCCAGCGCGGGGTCCAGCACCGACAGATCCCACCGCGGCGCCGGCGGGTCGCCGCCCGCCAGGGCCGCGGCCACCGCGGGCGCCGGCTTGGCGGCCTCAAGATCGAGGCCCAGCCCACGCGACAGGGCATAGTCGAGGCCATTGCGAAGCGAGGCCGCCCCCGCCGGCGCGCCGGACAGCTTCGCGCCCATCAGCCGTGCGTAGACCGCATCCTTTCCCTGGCTCTGGGCGATCTCGAACGTCAGGCCGGCCTGGGCCGTCTGCCCGGCCAGCGCCTGGCAGTAAGCCCGCAGGCGCAGCCAATAGCCGTCCTCGCGCCCGACGATCAGCGCCTGTTCCACGCCGCAGGCGCGCGCGTCATCGCCGGCCAGCAGCGCGCTCTCGGCCGCCGCGCGGGCGAGCTCGGGGCTTTGGTCGAGGCCCGCCGCGTGGGCCAGGATCGCCGCGGCCGCCTTCGGATCGCCGGCGGCGGAAAGCGCGCTCGCCCGCGCCGCGGTCAGCGCCGGGTCCGACCCCGCGCCCTGCGGCCCTGGCACCCCTGTGGCCAGCACGCGGCGCGCCAGCTGCTGGGCGGCGGGCGTCAACGGCCGCTGGGCGATCAGCGACAGCACCGTCCGCGCCGTCGCGACCGAAGCGCCCCGCCAAAGTGTCGCCGGCAGGCCGGTCTCCCGCCCGGCCGTGGTGAAGGCGTCCGGCGCCGCCAGCGTCGCCACCTCGACCCCCTGCGCGCGCGCCACGCATGCCGATCCGGCGAGCAGGACGGCGGCGAGCAGGCTTGGGAAACGCGTCATGGCCGGCATGATACCGAACGCCGGAAGTTGGCGCGAGGCCGCACGCTCGTGTAAGCCCGCCGTTCATGGAACGAGACACCCCCCTGCGTCATCGCACCATCGCCCTCGTGGGCCTGATGGGCGTCGGGAAATCCAGCGTCGGGCGCAGGCTCGCGACCGCGCTCGACCTGCCGTTCCGCGACGCCGACACCGAGGTCGAGGCCGCCGCCGGCCGATCGATTACCGACATCTTCGCCGACCTGGGCGAGGCGGCCTTCCGCGAGGGCGAGCGGCGGGTGATCGCGCGCCTGCTGGACCAGCCGCCCCATGTCCTGGCGACCGGCGGCGGGGCCTTCATCAATCCGGACACCCGCGCCCTGATCAAGGCCAAGGCCATCTCCATCTGGCTCCGGGCCGACCTCGACGTGCTGGCCCGCCGGGTGTCGCGCAAGGACACCCGGCCGCTGCTGGCCGGCAAGGACCCGCTGACGGTCCTGACCGAACTGGCCGAGGCGCGCTATCCGGCCTACGCCGAGGCCGACATCACGGTGGAGACCGGCGACGCCGCCCATCAGGTCTCCGTCGACCAGGTGATCCGCGCCCTCACCGCCCATCTCGAAAGCCAGCCGAAATGACCGCCGCCGCGCAGGCCGCCCGTGTCGGCGTGGGCCTGGGCGACCGGGCCTACGACGTGCTGGTCGGCGCGGGCCTGCTGGAGCGCGCCGGCGCCCTGATCGCGCCCTTCGCGCGGCGCCGCCGGACCGCCGTGGTCAGCGACGAGACCGTCTGGCGCCTGCACGGCCAGCGCCTGACCGCCGCCCTGGAAGCCGCCGGCCTCGCCGTCCTGCCGGTCGTGGTCGCGCCCGGCGAGCAGACCAAGAGCTTCGCGGGCCTCGCCGACCTGACCGACCGGCTGCTGGCGCTCGAGCTCGACCGCGGCGACCTGGTCACCGCCTTCGGGGGCGGCGTGGTCGGCGACCTCGCGGGCTTCGCCGCGGCGATCTACAAGCGCGGGATCGACTTCGTGCAGATCCCCACGACCCTGCTGGCCCAGGTGGACTCCTCGGTGGGCGGAAAGACCGCCATAGACACCCCGCGCGGCAAGAACCTGGTGGGCGCCTTCCACCAGCCGAGGCTGGTGCTGGCCGACCTCGACGTCCTGGGGACCCTCTCGGACCGCGAGATGCGCGCCGGCTACGCCGAGGTGATCAAATACGGCTTCCTGGGCGACTTCGCCTTCTTCGAGTGGCTGGAGACGAACGGCGCCGCGGTGCTGGCGCGCGAGCCGGTGGCGCTTTCCCGCGCGGTCACGCGTTCCGTCGAAATGAAGGCCGAGATCGTCGCCCAGGATGAGACCGAACAGGGCCGCCGCGCCCTGCTGAACCTCGGCCACACCTTCGGCCACGCCCTGGAGTCCGAGACCGGCTATGGCGCGGCCCTGCTGCATGGCGAGGCCATCGCCGCCGGCCAGGCCCTGGCGTTCCGCTTCTCGGCCGCCCAGGGGCTCTGCCCGAGCCAGGACGCGACCCGCGCGGCGGCGGCCGTCGCCGCGGCGGGCCTGCCCACCACCCTGGCCGACGTGCCCGGCCACCCGTTCGACGCCCTCCGCCTGCTCGGCCACATGGCCCAGGACAAGAAGGCCGAGGGCGGTCGCCTGACCTTCATCCTGGCCCGCGCGCTGGGCGAGGCCTTCGTCGCCAAGGACGTGGACGCCGGCGCGGTGCTGGACTTCCTCAGGCGGGAAGGCGCCGTCTGATGGCCGCCATCCTGGCGCTCGCGCCCATCGTCTTCGGCCTGCTCGCGCTCTCGGCCCTGTTCTCGGCCGCCGAGACCTCGCTCACCGGCGCCAGCCGCTCGCGGATGCACCAGCTGGAGCGCGAGGGCGACAAGGGCGCGCGCCGGGTCAACCAGCTGCTCACCGACCAGGAGACGATGATCGGGGCGGTGCTGCTGGGCAACAACCTGATCAACATCCTGGCCTCGGCGCTCACCACCCAGGTGATCACCCACGCCATCCCCGGCGCCTGGGGCGTCGCCGCCGCGACAGGCATCATGACGGTGCTGGTCCTGGTGTTCGCCGAGGTCCTGCCCAAGACCCTGGCGATCCTGCGGTCCGACGACGTGGCGCGCACCCTGGCCCTGCCGACCCAGATCGTCGTCAAGGTCTTCGGGCCGATCATCTATGCGATCCAGTGGATCGTCCGGAAGACGCTCGGCGTCTTTGGCGTGCGGATGGGCATGGAGATGGATGTGCTGGCCGCCCACGAGGAGATCCGCGGCGCGGTCGAATACCACCACTCCGAAGGCCTGGTGGAAAGCCACGACCGATGGATGCTGGGCGGGGTCCTCGACCTGGCCGAGATGGACGTCAGCGAGGTGATGGTCCACCGCATGGGCATCGCCATGATCGACGCCGGCGACTCCCCGCGCGAAATCCTCAAGGCCGCGCTGGACAGCGCCCACAGCCGCCTGCCCCTCTACCGGGACGAGCCCGAGAACATCGTGGGCGTGCTGCACGCCAAGGACCTGCTGCAGGCGATCGCGGGGGCCAACGGCGACATCGACGCGGTCGACCTCGACGCGATCATCCGCGAGCCGTGGTTCATCCCCGAGACCACCAGCCTGAAGGACCAGCTCGCCGCCTTCCTCAAGCGCCACACCCACTTCGCCCTGGTGGTGGACGAGTATGGCGCCCTGCAGGGCCTGGTCACGCTCGAGGACATCCTCGAGGAGATCGTGGGCGAGATCGAGGATGAGCATGACGTGGTGGTCCCGGGCGTCAGGCCCGGCCCGGACGGCTGGGTCGCCGTCGATGGCGCGGTGACCATCCGTGACCTCAACCGGGCGATGAACTGGGATCTGCCCGACGACTCGGCGGTCACCATCGCGGGCCTCCTGATCCACGAAGCCCGCCGCATTCCCGACGCCGGCCAGAAGTTCCGCTTCCACGGCCACCAGTTCCGGGTGCTGGAGCGCAAGCGCAACCAGGTCACGCGGCTGACCATCTCCCCACCGGCGCCCGCCGAGCACTGACCGCCCGAAGGCGAGCGATTTCCGAAGCTTGGCCGGAGAAATCCGGGCTGCGCCGCTTGACCGCCTGCGACATTCTGTCCAATGCGTCGGGAACCAGACGCGGGCGGCGTTCGTTTGTCATTCTTGCGCCGATCGGGGGATCGCCCACCCAATGAGCACCGCCAACGCCGCCGGGCCCGACCCCGGGACGGTCGCCGAGATGCAGATCCGCGTGACGGCGCTGACCAGGGCGCTGGACGAGGAATCGCGCCGCGCCGACGCGCTGAACCGGATCGCCGCCGCCATCGGTTCCGGCGGTGACCTGCAGGGCGTGGTCCAGGCGGTGGTGGACGGCGGCGTCGAGCTGACCGGCGCGGCCTTCGGGGCCTTCTTCTACAACCTGACCGACGCGCGCGGTGAGAGCTACACGCTCTACGCCCTGTCCGGGGCGCCTCGGTCGGCCTTCGAGAGCTTCCCCATGCCGCGCAACACGGCGATCTTCGCCCCGACCTTCGCGGGCGAGGCGATCATCCGCTCCGACGATATCACCCGCGACCCGCGCTATGGCCTGAACGCGCCGCATCGGGGCATGCCGCAAGGGCACCTGCCGGTGACCAGCTACCTGGCCGCGCCCGTGACCTCCGCCCACACCGGCGCGGTGATCGGCGGCCTGTTCTTCGGCCACCCCGACGCCGGCCGCTTCCCCGAACGCCTGGAGATGCTGATCGCGGGCCTGGCCGCCCAGGCCGCCGTCGCCATCGAGAACGTGCAGCTCACCAGGGCCGCCCGAGAGGACGCCGAGGCGCAGGCCGCCACCCGCGAGCGCCTGCAGTTCGCCCTGCAGTCGGGCCGGCTGGGCTCCTGGGAACTCGACGTCCTGACCCGCGAGTACACCGCCTCCGACCTCTGCAAGGCCAACTATGGCCGCGCCCCCGACGAGGTCTTCACCTTCGACGCCCTGATCGGCTCAATCCACCCGCAGGACCGCGACGGCATGCTGGCGGCCATGGAGGAGGCGATCCGCACGGGCGCGGAGTACGACGTCGAATACCGCGTGATCTTCCCCCGGGGCGAGGTGCGCTGGGTGCACGCCCGCGGCCGGACCGCGCAGTCGGCCGACCATGGCGGGGCGCGGCGGATGGCGGGCGTCTCGCTTGACGTCACCGAGCGCCGGCGCGCCGAGGAACGCCAGCGGCTGCTGCTCAACGAGCTGAACCACCGGGTGAAGAACACGCTGGCCACCGTCCAGTCGATCGCCTCCCAGACCCTGCGCAACGCGCCCGACCCCGCCGCCTTCCGCGACGGCTTCGAGGCCCGCCTGATGGCGCTGTCGCACACCCACAACCTGCTCACCGACCGCAACTGGGAGGCCGCCAGCCTGGTCGACATCCTGACCATGGAACTGCGCCCCCACGCCGGGGGGCGCGAGGGCGGCGGCGCGCGCTTCCTGGTCGAGGCCGACCGTGACGTGCCCCTCAACCCCAAGGCCGCCGTGGCGCTCGGCATGGCGATCCACGAACTGGCGACCAATGCGGTGAAGTACGGCGCGCTCTCCGCCCCGGGCGGAAGAGTCAGCGTGCGTTCACATGTGACAGAGTTGAATGGCGAACCCCGGCTTAAGGTGGAGTGGGTCGAGAGCGGCGGGCCACCTGTCGTGCGGCCCGGCCGGCGCGGGTTCGGCGGCCGGCTGCTGGAAGAGGGCCTCGCGGGGGAACTCGCCGGAGTCGTGCAACTGGAATATCGTCCGGAGGGCCTGCTGTGCCGGATGGAGCTGCCCATGAGGGCGTTGGAGCCTACCGAATGACCGATGTGGCGAGATTGAGCGGCCTGCGGGTCCTGGTCGTCGAGGACGAGATGATGGTCTCGATGCTGATCGAGGACATGCTCACGGACCTGGGCTGCGCCGTGGTGGGCCCGGCGTCGCGGCTGGACGAGGCGATGGAGCTGGCCCGGGCCGGCGGCATCGACTGCGCTGTTCTGGACGTGAACCTGGGGGGCCAGCCGATCTATCCGCTGGCCGATTACCTGCGCGAGCAGGGCCTGCCGTTCGCCTTCGCCACCGGCTATGGGGATGCCGGACTGAGGGAGGCCGACCGGGGCTCGCCGGTCTTGCAGAAACCCTTCCGTGAAACTGACCTGGCGCGTGTCCTGGGGGAACTTCGCACCGCGGTCGACTAGGCCTTCAGCCTATAGGTAGCTGATCCCCGCGTTTGCCCAGGTGGTCGCCAGCAGGCTGATCGCGCAGATTAGGGTGGCCAGGGGGAAGAGCAGTTTCATCGGTCCGTCTCCGTCTCTGGAGATGGTTAATAAGACCCTGCCGGCGCCCCCGATACAGCCACTTCCGCAGATCGGCTATGCGGTTTTGAACCGCGTTCGCCGAACCGCCTCTATCCCAGCGCCGCCAGGATCTTGTCGGGTGTGATCGGATAGTCGCGCACGCGGGCCCCGCAGGCGTTGTAGATGGCGTTGGCCACCGCCGCGCCGGCCCCGGAAATTCCCAGCTCGCCCACGCCCTTGATCCCCATGGGATTGGCCTTGTCGTCCACCTCATCGAGCATGATCGCCTCCACCTCGCCGATGTCGGCCTGCACCGGCACCATGTAGCCCGCGAGGTCCTGGTTGATCAGCGAGCCGTAGCGTGGATCGACCAGATTGCCCTCGGTCAGCGCCGAGCTCACGCCCCAGATCATCCCGCCGGTGAGCTGGCTGCGGGCGGTCTTGCGATTGATGATCCGCCCGGCCGCGAACACGCCCAGCATCCTGCGTGTGCGCACCTCGCCCGTAACGGTGTCCACGCCGACCTCCACATAGTGCGCGCCATAGGTGTGCGAGCTCCAGTCCCCCGAGTCGGCGGCGGGGCTGACCTCGCCCATGGCGGTGAGCCCGTCGGGCGCGGCCCGGCGGACCAGGTCGGCCAGCCGTTCGGAGCGGTTGGCGATGGCCACGACGCCGTCCTGGAAGGTCACCTGCCCGGCCGGCCCGCCGAACAGCGGCGAGGCGGGATCGTTCGACGCCAGCTCGGCGATCGCCTTGCGCAGGTTCATGCCGGCCGCCAGCGCCGCCGAGCCGGCGCTGGCGGCGCCGAACTGACCGCCCGAACCCGGCGCCGGCGGCAGCTCGGAATCGCCGATCTCCACCCGCACGTCACCCAGCGGCACGCCCAGGGTCTCGGCGGCGATCTGGGCCAGCACCGTGTAGGCGCCGGTGCCGATGTCGGTCATGCCCTGCCTGACGGTGATCACCCCGTCCGCGTCCACCGTGAAGCTCGCGCTCGCGGGAAACAGGATGTTGCCGCGGATGGCGGCCGCCATGCCCAGCCCCACCATCCAGCGGCCGTCGCGGACCTGCCCAGGCTTCGGGTTTCGTTTGTCCCAGCCGAATAGCTGCGCGCCCTCGCGCATGCAGCGGACCAGCTGGCGGATCGAGAACGGCTTGCCGGTCTCGGGGTCGGCCTCGGGCTCGTTGCGGATGCGCAGCTCCACAGGGTCGATGCCGAGCTTTTCGGCTAGCTCGTCCATCGCCACTTCCAGGCTGAGCGTGCCCGACGCCTCCCCCGGCGCCCGCAAGGCGCCGGCCACCGGCAGGTCGAGCTTCACCACGCTGTGCCCGGTCAGCCGGTTGGGCGCCGCATAGAGGTTGCGCACGAACAGCGAGGAGAACTCGGTGAAGAACCCGCGCCGGTCGCAGTGGGTGGTGGTCATCAGCGACAAGGCCGTGAGCCGGCCGTCCGGCGTGGCGCCGAGGCGGACCCGTTGCTCGGTCGCCGGCCGATGGATCGTCCCGTGCATCATCTGCTGGCGCGAGAAGGCGACCTTCACCGGTCGGCCCAGCGCGCGCGCGGCCAGCGAGGCCAGCACGGTGTCCTCGTAGAATGCTGACTTGCCGCCGAAACCACCCCCGACATAGCGGGTAAGCACCCGGACATTCTCCGGAGGAATCTGGAGTGTCGCGGCAAGCGCGATCTGATTGCGCCGCACCGTCTGCACGGAGCAATGGACCGTAAGGTGGTCGCCCTCCCACCACGCCGTGGCGGCGCACGGTTCCATCTGGCAATGGTTCTGCAGCGGCGTGCGCCAGACGTCGTCAATCCTGACCGGGGCCGCGGCGAAGCCCGCCGCGAAGTCGCCCATCTCCCGGTTGCCGAGTTGGAATTCGGGCGGACTGTCGGGTTCCGTGGCCTCGTGGCGATGGGCGTGGAAGTCCACGGCTTGGCTGTCGGCCTCGTAGGTCACCTTGACGAGGTCCGCGCCGGCCTGGGCGTTCTCCAGGGTGTCGGCGACCACCACGGCCACCTGCTGCCCGAAGAAATAGACCCGGTCGGACTGCAGCGCCGGCCGCGGAAAGGGCGTGAAGAAGTCGTAGAGCGGCGGCCGTGGGCCTTGTTCGGGCACGTTTTCGTGGCTCCAGACCAGCAGCACGCCGGGCGAGGCTTCCGCCGCCGCCGCGTCGATGGCGGCGATCCGGCCGCGGGCGATGGTCGCCGAGACCATGACGCCATAGGCCGCCGGCGAGGGCGGCGTCACCTCATAGGCGTAAGGGGCCGTGCCGGTGACCTTCAGCGGCCCCTCGTAGCGGTCCACGGCCTTGCCGATGATCCCGGCGCGGTTCTCCTTGACCGGATTGCTGGTCGCTTCCCACTCGAGGACGGAGGTCATGCGTCTCTCCCGTTGGCCCGCGCCTCCTCGAGGGCCGCCGGGACCAGGCGGGCGACGAGGTTGATCTTGAAGCCGTTGCGGCCGTTCTGCGCGGCGCCCGCCAGTTCGGCGGCGATGGCCTCGCCCGGCGACGCGCCGGATTTGAGCGCCGCTTCGGCCTTGTCCGCCCGCCACGGCCTGTGCGCCACCGCGCCCAAGGCGAGGTTCCCGCCCGCCACCGCCACGCTGGCCAGGCCGGCGGCGTAGGACGCCCGGTCGCGCACCTTGCGATAGACCTGCCCGCCCTGCGGCGGCCTGGGCAGCACCACCGCGGTGATCAGCTCGCCGGGCGCCAGCCGGGTCTCGATCTGCGGCGTCTCGCCGGGTAGCCGGTGCAGCTCCGCCACCGGGAAACGGCGGCCCTCACCCCACGGCGTGAGCGTCTCCACCGAGGCGTCCAACGCGACCAGCGCCACGGCCATGTCGGAGGGATGGGTGGCGATGCAGGCGTCGCTCGCCCCGAAGATCGCCGAATTGCGGTTCAACCCCTCCAGCGCCCCGCAGCCGGAACCGGGATGGCGCTTATTGCAGGGCTTGGCGGTGTCGTAGAAATAGGCGCAGCGGGTGCGCTGCAGCAGGTTTCCGCCGGTCGTCGCCTTGTTGCGCAACTGGCCCGAGCCGCCGGCCACGATCGCCTGGGTCAGCACCCGATAGCGCGAGCGGATGCGCGCGTCGGCCGCCACATGGCTGTTGGTGGTCATGGCCCCGATGCGCAGGCCGCCCTCGGCTGTGTCCTCGATGGCGGCCAGCGGCAGGCGGCCCACGTCGATGAGGTGCGCGGGGTGCTCGATCTCAAGCTTCATCAGGTCCAGGAGGTTGGTGCCGCCGGCCAGGAACTTGGCGTTGGGGTGTTCCGCCATGGCCTTCACCGCCGCCTGGGCGTCTGTCGCCCGCTCATAGGTGAACGGTCTCACGCCGGCTCTCCGGCAATCGATCGGATGGCCGCCACGATCTGCGGATAGGCCGAGCAGCGGCAGATATTGCCGCTCATCCGCTCGCGCAGTTCGTCATTGGTGAGCCTCACCGGCCCGGTGAGGTCCTGGGTCTCCTGGCTCGGCCAGTTGTCGGCGACCTCCCGCAGCATCCCCAGAGCCGAGCATATCTGGCCGGGCGTGCAGTAGCCGCACTGGAAGGCGTCCTCGGTCAGGAAGGCGACCTGCATCGGATGCAGCCCGTCGACCGCGCCGACCCCCTCGATGGTGGTCACCTCATCGCCGTCGTGCATCACCGCCAGCGACAGGCAGGCATTGATCCGGGTCCCGTTGACCAGCACCGTGCAGGCGCCGCACTGGCCATGGTCACAGCCCTTCTTCGAGCCGGTCAGGCGCAGGTGCTCGCGCAGCGCGTCCAGCAGGGTGGTCCGCGTGTCGAGATCCATCGACCTCGCCTCGCCGTTGACGGTGATCGTCGTCCGCACGTGGGCGGTCTCCCCTGACAGTCGGCCGCATGATCGGCGGCTCTTGAAATCCGTGGCCAGTCTAGGCGCTACCCCTCGCCCGGCGCCAAAGCCTTTATCGAGAGCGCGTGCAGCGGGCCGGCCAGTTCGTCGGCCAGCGCCCGGTAGATCAGCCGCTGGCGCGCCACCTTGTTCGCGCCCGTGAAGGCCGCGGCCTCGATGGTCACGTTGAAATGCGTCTCGCCGCCCGGCGCCGCCCCGGCATGGCCGGCGTGTCGGGCGGAATCGTCCTCGATCTCCAGCCGGGTGGGCTGGAAGGCCTGGGTGAGCTTGTGTTGGATGGCTTCAAATATGGCGCCCATCGCGGCAATCTTCAATTCTTGAAGGGGATTATCTTAGCCCCATACTTGGCCCATGCCCGGCGCGTTTCAATACAGGCCCAGATTCGTCGACATCCGCGTGCGCCCGCCCTCGAAGGAGGAGGACGCGCGGGCCGAGGACGTGACCGCGCTGAAGCCCGGCGAGCGGGCCTGCGACCACCCGGGCTGCCGGCTGGCGGCCTCCGCGCGGGCGCCGAAATCCCGCGACATGCTGCACGAGCACTACTGGTTCTGCCAGCCCCACGCGGCGGAATACAACCGCAACTGGAACTTCTTCGCCGGCATGAGCGAGGGCGAGGTCCGCCGCCGCCAGCAGGACGAGCTGTTCACCGGCGGCCGGCCCACCTGGGACATGAAGGCCAGCCGCTTCTCCCGCGAGGCGGCCGCCTTCTCCCACAAGTTCAAGAAGGGCGAGGGCTTCCGCGACCCCTTCAACCTGTTCGGCAAGAACGGCGGCAAGGCGGAGCCGGAGTACGACGACCGCCACATCGGCAAGCTGGAGCGCACCGCGCTCGCCGACCTCGACCTGGAGACCAGCGCCGACGGCGCCCGAATCCGCGCCCGCTACACCGAGCTCGTGCGCCGCCTGCACCCCGACGCCAACGGCGGCGACCGGGCCGGCGAGAACAAGCTCCAGCGGGTGATCAAGGCCTACCAGCTCCTGCGCAAGGCCGGCATGGTCTGACGTCTCGCTCCTCCCCTGCGCCGCAGAGCACGGGAGAGGTGGCGGCGAAGCCGACGGAGGGGGTGCAAGGCCGCAGGCTCGGAGCGGGCCGCCTCGCCCCCTCCGTCTCGTCGCGTATCCGCGCCGATCCACCTCCCCCGCCGTCTTCGCGGCATGGGAGGAGCGACCGCCTTACACCTCCGCCAAGGTCCGTTCGGTATCCACGATCGCCTGCATGGCCGCTCCATAGCGTCCGCCGATGACGGTCCGCTCGTTCACCAGGGCCTCCAGCCGCGCCACCAGGTCCGCCGCCAGGGCGACCGGGGCGGCCTGCGCATTCTCGCGCATATGGTCAGGGCTGCGCGTGCCGGGGATCGGCACGATGATCGGATCCTTTTGCAGCAGCCAGGCGAGACAGAGCTGGGCCGGCGTGCAGCCGGCTTCGCGAGCCAGCGCTTCGAAGCCCGCATAGACCGCCAGGTTCGCCTCGAAGGCCACGCCCTGGAAGCGCGGCATGTGCGTGCGCATGTCGCCTTCCCCCAGCAGGTCGGCCGGACCGCGCACCGCGCCGGCCAGGAAGCCTCGGCCCACCGGCCCGAAGGCCACGAAGGCCACGCCAAGCTCACGGCAGGCGTCCAGCACCGCGATCTCCGGGTTGCGGGTCCAGGGCGAATATTCGGTCTGCAGGGCGGCGATTGGGTGGACGGCGTGCGCGCGCCGCAGGGTCGGCGCCGAGACCTCCGACAGCCCTATCGCCCCGATCTTGCCCTCCGCCACCAGGTCGGCCAGCGCGCCCACGCTGTCCTCGATCGGCACCTCCCGGTCCCAGCGGTGCAGGTAGTAGAGGTCGATGTGGTCGGTCTTCAGCCGCCGCAGGCTGCGCTCGCAGGTGTCCTTCAGGTTGGCCGGCGCGCCGTTGAGCCGGCGCTCGTTGCCCGTGGTGAGGCCGCACTTGGACGCCAGGGTGAATTCGCCGCGGCGGTGGCCCAGCACCTCGCCGATCAGGGTCTCGTTGTGGCCAAGGCCGTAGGCCGCCGCGGTGTCCAGGAAGGTGTAGCCGGCGTCCAGCGCCCCCTCCAGGACCGCCACCGCCTGCTCCTGGGGCGGCTGCACGGCATAGGCCCGGCTGAGGCTCATGCAGCCCAGGCCGATGGCCGAGACCTCGAACGGGCCGACCTTGCGCTTGTCCATGCTTCTCTCCCCGATGCCGTTGGCCGGTGAGAAACGGCGCGCGCCGCGCGGCGTCAAGCCCCGGCGGTCACCAGATCCGCACCCGCTGATCGGGCGCCAGGTAGAGCTTGTCGCCCGGCTTCACGTCGAAGGCGGCGTACCATTCGTCGAGGTTGCGCACCGTGTCTGCGCGGAAGGGGTCGGCCCCGTGCGGGTCGGTGGCGATCAGCTGGCGCAGGAAGTCCTCGCGGTAGATCCAGCGGTGGGCCTGGGCGAAGGCCATGAAGAACCGCTGGTCGCCGGTCAGCCCGTCGATCACCGGCGCGGGCTTGCCGCCGAGGCTCGCATGATAGGCGTCAAGCGCGGCGACGATCCCGCCCAGGTCGCCGACGTTCTCGCCCAGGGTCAGGCGGCCATTCTCCTTCAGCCCCGGCAGCGGCTCGTAGGCGGCGAACTGGTCGGCCAGCGCGCCGGTGGATTTGGCGAAGGCGGCGGTGTCGGCGGGCGTCCACCAGCGGATCAGCCGGCCCTTGTCGTCCAGCTTCGCCCCCTGGTCGTCGAAGCTGTGGCTGATCTCGTGGCCGATCGTCGAGCCGATGGCGCCATAGTTCACCGCCGGATCGGCGGCCGGATCGAAGAACGGCGGGGCGACGTAGCCCGCCGGGAAGGCCAGCTTCAGCAGCGAGCCGTAGTTGAAGGCGTTCACCGTCTGCGGCGTGGTGTTGAGGCCCCATTCGGAGCGGTCCACCGGCTGGCGCAGCTTGCCGAACTGGTAGGCCTGTTCGAAGGCGGTGACGCGCGCCAGGTCGCCGTAGAGGTCGCCCGGGACGAGCTTCAGCGTCCCATAATCGCGCCAGTGGTCGGGATAGCCCACCTCGATCTTCAGCGCGGCCAGCTTGGCCTTGGCCCTGAGCTTGGTCTCCGGCGCCATCCAGGCCAGCGTGTCGATCCGCCGGTCGAAGGCCGCCTTCAGCTGGCCGATCATCGCCTCCACCTGCGCCTTGGCGGCCGGCGGGAAGTAGCGGTTGGCGTATTCGTGCCCGACCGCGTCGCCCATCGACAGGTTGACCAGGTCGACGCCCCGCTTCCACCGGGCGCGCAACTCCGGCGTCCCGGACAGCGCCTTGCCGTGGAAGGCGAAGTCCGCATCCACGAAGGCTTTGGTCAGGTAAGGCGCCTCCGCGTTGGTCAGATGCGCCGTCAGGTAGTCGCGCCAGGTCTCCATGGGCGTGGCCGCCGCCAGCCGGGCGAAGCCCTCCAGCGCCGTCGTCTCGCTGACCACCAGGCCCTTGCGGTCGCCGACCCCCAGGGCCGTCAGATAGGTCCGCCATTCGAAGCCGGGCGCCCGCCGTTCCAGCTCGGCCACGGTCATCGGGTTGTAGGTCTTGTCGAAATCGCGCCGGTCGGCCCGGGTCCAGTGGCTCTTCGCCAGCTCGGTCTCCAGTGCGATCGTCCGGTCCGCGCGGACATCGGGCCGCGATTGGCCGATCAGCGTGAACAGGGTGACGAGGTAGTCCCGGTAGGCCGCCCGCGCCTGGACCATCTTGGGATCGGCGCTCAGGTAGTAGTCCCGGTCGGGCAGTCCCAGTCCGCCCTGGCCGAGATAGAGTTCGTTCCGCGTCGGATCCTTCAGGTCGGCGTTGACCCCGGGCGAGACCGGGAAGATCGCCTGCCCCGCCACCAGCGCGGTCAAGGGCTGGCTGAGCTCGAACCGCGCCAGCGTCCTGGCCAGGTCCGCGGGCGTCCGGACCGCCGCGATCCGCGCCAGGTCCGGCCGCAGGGGCGCGATGCCTCGCGCCTCGACGCCGGCCTCGTCCATGTAGGCCGCGTAGAGCAGGCCCACCTTGCGGGCGTCGGGCGTGGCCGGCGCCTTGGCCGAGTCGGCGAGGATGCCCCTCACCCGGTTCAGGCTCTGCTCGCGCAGCCGCGCCGCGTCGCCCCAGTAGGGCCGGTCGGCGGGGATCGTCTGGGTCTTCATCCAGCCGTTGTTGACGTAGCCCCAGAAGTCGTCGCCCGGCCTCACGCTCCGGTCGACGGACGAGGTCTCCAGGCCGAACGCGCCCATCTCGGGCTTGTCGCCGGCCCCCGCCCGCCCGGCCGCCAGCACCGCCATCAGCGCCGTGGCGCACAGCAATCCCTTACGCATCGTCACGCCCCTAGGCTTCCGGTTCAGCGGCGACACTGAGGCCCGCCAAGCGCCCTGTCCGTCGAAAAACGAACGTACACCCGCACAAATTGCGGGTTGCAAGACGGGCGAGCGCCCCGAGCCGTCGGACCTCCGTAAGACCGGTATCGCGCGCCGATCCCGAAACACCTGTTTGCGTCCGTTCCGGCAAGCCTGTAATCGACCACGCCATGACCGCATTCGACTCCACAGAAGACAAGCTGCTCACCCTTGTCCCGGACCACGAGGTCAACGCGCGCGACACGTTCGGCGTCGACTTCGACATGAAGTGCCCGGCCTTCACCTCCCGCGACCCGCACGTGCCGGATCTCGACGAGGCCTACAAGTTCGACCCCGAGACCACGCGGGCGCTCGTCGCCGGCTTCGCGCACAACCGCCGCGTGATGGTCCAGGGCTTCCACGGCACCGGCAAGTCGACCCACATCGAGCAGGTGGCCGCGCGCCTCAACTGGCCGCTGGTCCGGGTGAACCTCGACAGCCACGTCTCCCGCATCGACCTGGTCGGCAAGGACGCCATCGTCCTGAAGGACGGCAAGCAGGTCACCGAATTCCGCGAGGGCATGCTGCCCTGGGCGATCCAGCGGCCGATCGCGCTGGTCTTCGACGAATACGACGCCGGCCGCCCGGATGTGATGTTCGTCATCCAGCGGGTGCTGGAGGCGCAGGGCAAGCTCACCCTGCTCGACCAGAACCGGGTGATCCGCCCCAACCCGTTCTTCCGCCTGTTCTCGACCACCAACACCATCGGCCTGGGCGACACCACGGGCCTCTACCACGGCACCCAGCAGATCAATCAGGGCCAGATGGACCGCTGGTCGATCGTGGCCACGCTCAACTACCTGGCCCACGACGTCGAGGCCGAGATCGTGCTGGCCAAGGCCCCCAACTACAAGACCGCCGAGGGCAAGCGGACCATCAATGCCATGGTCCGGGTCGCCGACATGACCCGCAACGCCTTCATGAACGGCGACATCTCCACGGTCATGAGCCCGCGCACGGTGATCACCTGGGCCCAGAACACCGAGATCTTCGGCGGCGACGTGGCGCTGGGCTTCCGGATGACCTTCCTGAACAAGTGCGACGAACTGGAGCGCGGCACCGTCGCCGAGTTCTTCCAGCGCGCCTTCGGCCAGGACCTGCCGGAAAGCACGGCCCGGGTGCGGGTGGCCTAGACTTCACTTGCCTCCCCCGCTTCGCGTGGGAGACTAGGCATGAAAAAGGGCGCGCAGGTCATGCGCGCCCTCTTCCGTCTCGAACGCCTGGCTAATGCCCGGTGATCTTGCGCCCGGCCATGACGCCCAGCACCAGGAACACCAGGAAGCCGACCACGAACAGGAAGAACAGGATCTTGGCGATCCCCGCCGCGGCGCCGGCCATGCCGGTGAAGCCGAGGCCGCCGGCGATCAGCGCGACCACCGCGAATATCAAAGCCCACTTGAGCATTTCGCTCTCTCCTCGCAGAAGGCCATCAAGACCGGCCCTGCCATGCGAAACGCAGGCTTGGCGGTAGCGTTCCGGCCAAGCTTCAGAACGTCTTGCTGACGCCCGCGAAGACGCCCCGCCTTGGCCCGAACTGAGGCGCGCCGACCCCCACGCCCGAGCCGTCGCGGATGGCGTAGCGCCGGTCGAAGAGGTTGATCACGTCGGCCCGCACGGTGAGCGGCCCGCCGGGCAGGCCGCCGATCTCCTGCGCCAGGCCCAGGTTCACCTGCAGGTAGGCCGGCAGCTTGTCGCCATTGGGAACCGCCCCGTCGCGCCGTAGCCCCGAGCCGTAGATCACGTCGCCCGTCACCCGCGTGTCGCCCAGCCGCCAGGAGGCGCCGGCCGAGGCCGTGTAGGTCTGGTCGTGGTCCAGGAAGATGTCGTGGCCTTGGATATAGGCCAGGTCCGCCGGGTCGAAGTTGAACTGGCTGGTGATGATGTCGCGTCCCTTGGCCCGCGCGATCGCCAGGTTGGCGTAGGCGCTGAGCGGCCCCGCCGCGTAGTTGGCGGAAAACTCGACGCCCTTGGCGTAGCCGCTGCGGTAATTGAAGGGTGTGAGGATAATCGGCGCCCCGAACTGCCCCTCGTCCAGCAGGTTGCGGGCCTGTTTGTAGTAGGCGTCGACGCCGAAGGTCAGCGCCCCCAGCCGCTGCTCGAAACCCGCGTCGTAATAGTTGTCGCGCTCGGCCAGCGGCAGGTCGTTGGCGGTCCCGGGCGCCTGCGCGCTCGTGCCCACGAGGCGGGCCACCGTGGCGCTGGCCACCAGCTCGAAGGGCGGCGGGGTGAAGTAGCGGGCATAGCCCAGGTGGACGCTCGTCCCCTCCGCCGGAGTCCACACCAGATTCGCCCGGGGCGACAACTGGTGCTCGTCGCGGAAGGCGTTGGCCTGGTCGAAGCGCAGGCCGTAGTTCAGCGTCACCGTCTCCCCGAGCTTCCACTCGTCCTGGGCGAAGACCGAGATCGTCGAACCTGTATCCCGGCTGTGGTCGAGGAGCGTCAGCGGCCGGTCGCTGGTTTGGGCGCCTGTGGCGTCCACCGGCAGCACCTGGGTCGAGGTTCGGCTGGTCGTCCGGTCCCGCTGCGCCACCAGGCCGGCGCGCAGGGTGTGGGCCGCGCTCAGCGTGTAGACGCCCTCCAGCTGCACGCCCAGCGCCAGGTCGGTCTTGCGCGCCGCCTGGGCCACGCCGTTGAACAGCAGCTCGCCCACCGCGTCCGGCGTGTAGCGCAGCGTCGAATAGCGCGAGAACGCCGAGGCCTGGCCGGTGAACCGCTCGCCCGAATGCTGGTAGGTCGCGATGGCGAAGCTGGTGCCCTCCCGCTGCTTCTGGTCGAGCGCCGCGCTGGCGAAGGCGCTCTGGCCGTCCACCGTCAGCCCAAGGTCCGGGCTCTGCCCCGCCACGTTGGGAATCTCGAACGTCTGCTGCGATGTCCCGGCGATCAGCGAGACGCGGCTCGCGTCGTCGATGATGTGGTCGAAATAGCCGAACCCCTGGAGCTGGTTGGAATGGTCGTGCAGCGGCGTGGACCGCCCGTCGGGGCTCTCGATGCCGAGATCGGTCGTGGTGTAGCTCCCCGAGAAGAAGCCGCTCGAACGCCCCCAGGACCCGCCGTACTCCAGGCTGGGCGTCACCACTCCGTGGCTGCCGCCATAGACTTCGGCCTCGCCGCCGGTGCGGAAGCCGCTCTTGGTGGTGATGTTGATGATGCCGGCCGTGCGCAGGCCGTACTGCGCGGGCAAGGCGCCGGTGATCAGCTGGATGTTGTCGGCCAGCCGGGGCGACAGGGTCTGGCCGAACACCGCCAGCCCCTCGGGCAGGATCACATTGTTCAGCCGGTACTGGATGTTGGCGTGGTCGCCGCGCACGTGCAGCTGGCCGAAGCTGTCCTGCGCCACCCCCGGCGCCTGCAGCACCACCTGGTTAAGCTGGGTGTTCGCCCTACCCGGCAGGTTGGCGATGAAGGCCTGCGGCATGGAATAGCTGGTTGCCCCCAGCGAAGGCTCGACGGCCGAGCGCGCCGCGTCCAGCCGCTGGGCGGTGACCACGATCTCGGAGACCTGGGGCGCCGCCACGGCCTCAGCCCTGGCGGTCCCTCCTGCCGCGATGGCGAGGGCGGCTGCGGAAGAGAATAGGACGGTGCGCGGCATCTTGGTCTCCGGGTCTTGATCACCCGCCCAGGTGTTACGAGATAACACTTCTGTTATGAGATAACATAACATCCCGTCAAGAGGCGTTGCGGTACGGCGCGTGGGAGGGTTAGCTGGGGTCATGAGCGCCGATTGCCACCACGAGGACGGAAGCCACCCGGGTCTGGCCGGCGAAACCCTGCGCCGCGCCATCGGCCTGGCCGAGACCCGCTGCATGACCAGCCAGGAGCGGCTGACCGCCCCGCGCCGCCGCGTCCTGGAGCTGCTGCTGGAATCCGACGCGCCCATGAAAGCCTACGACCTGATCGCCGCCTTCGGGCAATCGGGCGAGCCCGCCAAGCCGCCCACGGTCTATCGCGCGCTTGAGTTCCTGGAGCGCCTGGGCTTCGCCCACCGTATCGAGAGCCTGAACGCCTATGTCCCCTGCCGGCTCGACGGGGCGGGCCACAAGGCGGCGTTCCTGATCTGCGAATGCTGCGGCGCGGCCGAGGAGTTCGAGCCGGACTTCTCAACCCAGCTCGCCGCCGCCGCCGCCCGCGGCTACGCGGTCAGCGGCGTCACCCTGGAAGCCCGCGGCCTCTGCCCGGCCTGCAGGTAAGTTGATGACTTAGACACCTACCCTTGGATCGTCATCGCCCGGCTTGTCCGGGCGACCCATAAACACCACTCGGCGCCGGGATAAACGCGGCGGGTAGGCTGAATACAACAGGCATTCCCCGGGCTTATGGATCCCCCGGACAAGCCGGGGGATGACGGTTCATAAATAAAATCAATATCCCGATTGGGCTTTCACCCCGGCCCGCTACCAGAACAGGTCCCGCACCACCTGCACGACCCGCCCCGAGAAGCGGTCGACCAGCAGCACGTCGTCGCCGACCCGGATCCAGTCGAAGCCCGGAGGCGGCTCGGGCAGGCCGAAGCTCCACCAGTCGACCAGCCGGTAGTCCGGCTCGTACCAGCCGCGCGGCAGGGTCTCCCCGAAGCTCCAGCTGTGCAGGTAAAAGCCGATCGGCGGCCGGTAGCGGTTGTAGTTGTAGCGATAGGGGCTGCGGTAGACCGGCGGATAGCGCCCGCGCTCCCAGCGCGGCCGGTCATGGCCGTTGTCGCGCCCCTGCCAGCCCCGGTCGCCGCCCTGCCGGTTCCAGTCGCGGCCGTCGCCCGGGCCGCGGTTCCAGTCGCGGCGGTCGCCGTCACGCCGGTTCTGTTCGCGGCCGTCGACGGCGGGACGATCGCCCGGCCCTCGGCCGGTCCACGCCCGATCGCCGCCGCGCCGGTCGGGACGTTCGCCGGAAGGCCGCGCCCCGGTGACCGCCTGGCCGTCGGGCCCGCGTCCGTTGAAGGCGCGCTCGCCGCCGTACCGCTCGCCGCGCGCAACGGCTGGCGGCGTCACGGCCGCGGGCGCCGGCGGGGCCTGGATCGCCTGCGGCGCGGCGGGCGCGCGCGGCGCTTCGCCCTGCGCCCTGTATGGCCCGTGCTGGACAGGCTGCTGGCCGCCGCCCTGGTGGCCTCGGTCGCCCCGGCCGTGGCCGGGCTGCCAGCCGCCCTGGGCGTCCTGCGCCAGGGCCGCCTGGGCCGTGGCGGCCAGCAGCGTCAGGGCCAGCGTTGCGGTGATCGTCGTCTTCATGCTCTTCGTCCTGGCCATTTCGGCCGCAAGGAAAGGTCCGCTCGCCTGAGAATATGGTGGACGGCGCCTGAACCCCGCTTGAACGA